>JBCCVW010000084.1:0-18247 GCA_039194665.1 Actinomycetota bacterium | reverse complement strand
GTAGCCGGTAGCCGGTAGCCGGTAGCCGGTAGCCGGTAGCCGGTAGCCGGTAGCCGGTAGCCGGTAGCCGGTAGCCGGTAGCCATGATGATTCATCGGGTGTCGCCCACCCGGTGCATCGCTCCTGCTCAACGAGCACATCGCCGGCGCTGGCATATCGAGCAGACCAACGACACTCCAGCAGATCTCGACGGCGACGTCGACCTGATCGATCGGCAACACTGGAGGTCACCGAGCACCCGATCACGACATGAACGAACCGACGTTTCGCATCCTCGGCGACCTCGAGGTCGTTGGCGACACCGGACCCGTGACGGTCGGTGGGCGGAAGCGTCGCGCATTGTTGGCCTACCTGTTGGTGCACGCCGGCCGGAGCCGCTCGATCGACGCGATCTGCGACGCCGTGTGGGACGGTGACCCTGGCAACGGCGCGGCGAGCACGGTACGCACCTACGTGTCGCAGTTTCGCAAGCAGCTGCCACACGACCTCACGCTCGAACCCGACGCATTGGGGTATCGCATCACACTCGCCGATCAAGCCCTCGACGCACAGCGTTTCGAGCAGCTCGTGGCCGACGCGTCGAGTCATGGTCCGAGCGAACGACTCGACCTCCTCGAGCACGCACTCATCCTGTGGCGCGGCGAACCGCTCGCCGAGTTCGCCGACGCAGAATGGGCAACCTTGGCCGCAACGCGACTGAATGCGCTCCGGACGACGGCGATCGCCGATCGCTTCGAGTCGCTGCTCGGCCTCGCTCGCCACCACGACTGCCTCGCCGACCTGGTGGTGGCGGTCGACGAGGCTCCATTCGACGAACGGCTCGCCGCGCTCCTCGCTTTGGCCAGGTATCGCACGGGCGACGTCTCGACGGCATTGCGTGACCTGGCGGCGGTCCGCCGACGCTTGGCGGAAGAACTGGGCATCTCCCCCGGCGCAGAGCTGGTCGATCTGGAACGGCGGATGCTCGACCGCGACCCCGATCTCACCGCGCCGCCGACACCGCCGCAGATCGAGACCGCTGCTTCAACCCCACGTCGCGACGGCGACCGTCCGCTCCCGCGCGGCACCGTGACGTTCCTGTTCACCGACATCGAGGGCTCGACCCAGTTGCTCCGCGAGCTGGGTGACGATCGTTATGCGCAGGTGCTCGCAGACCAACGACGCCGCATCACCGACGCAATCGTCACCCACGATGGTGTGGTGTTCGGCACCGAAGGCGACGCGCTGTTCTGTGCGTTTGCCTCAGCCCCGAAGGCAGCAGCTGCGGCAGCCGCCGCACAAGCCGCCCTCTTCGATTCCGTCGACCCGTGGATCGGGCGCGTGCGGATGGGGTTGCACACCGGGGACGCACTGGTCGTCGCCGACGACTACGTCGGCACGACGGTGCACATCGCGGCCCGCGTCGCCGCGTCCGGCCACGGCGGGCAGATCGTGGCCAGCGCCGAATGCCACGCGCTCACCACCGGTCTGTCGTGGACCGACCTCGGCGTTCACCGTCTGAAGGACGTCGACGGCGGGCGACAACTGTTCCAACTCGATGTGGCTGTCGGGCCCGCACAGTTCCCGCGACTGAGCACTGCCGACAGCGTGCCGACCAACGTTCCCGACCCCGTGGACTCCTTCGTTGGTCGCCACGACGACGTGACCGCTGCGATCGATTCACTGGGGACCAACCGGCTCCTGACCGTGCTGGGCCCCGGTGGAGTTGGCAAGACGCGGCTCGCGATCGAGATCGGACGAGCGCTCCGTCCAGCGCGCAGCGGAGGCGTGCATTACGTCGAGCTCGCCCATCTCGCGCCCGACGACGACGTCGAGGCTGCGCTCGTACGGACCATCGTCGAAAACGGCGCCAACGGCGGCGACCTCCCGGGCGTGCTCGCCGACATCGCCCGCAATGGACAGGCACTCATCATCCTGGACAACTGTGAACACGTACTCAATGCCGCGTCGCGCGTGACCGCGGACGTGCTCGCTGCGCAGACCGATGCGCAGATCCTGGCCACGAGTCGCGAGGCGCTCCACGTGCGCGGCGAGCGCGTGCAGCCCGTCCACCCCCTTGACGTGACGGCGCCACAGGCGATCGATGGTGGCCCGGCCGATGCAGCTGGGAGTGCAGTGCAGTTGTTCGCCGAACGCGCTGAGTCGGTCACGGGCCGACCACTGCGCGACGACGACATCGACCTCGTCGTGGACATCTGCCGCCGAGTCGACGGGCTCCCCTTGGCGATCGAGCTCGCCGCATCACGGACCACGAGCCTGGCCATCGTCGACATCGCCGCTCGGCTCGACGATCGGTTCACGCTGCTACGGGCGATGCGGACCGATCGAGACGATCGACATCGAACGATCGAGGCGGTCATCGATTGGAGCTACGAGCTGTTGGCCCCGGTCGACCGGGCCTTGTTCAATCGACTGGCGATTCTCGACGACGTCTTCACCCTCGACGTCGCCGAAACGATCGCCGGCGACGACGATCTGGTCCCTGGCCACTACGTGATCGATGGGCTCGGTCAGTTGGTCGACAAGTCGTTGGCCCGACTCGTGCCTACCGATGGCGTCCATGCCTACCAGCTGTTGGCCACCCTGCGAGGATTCGGCAGAGCGCGCCTCGCCGCCAACGACGAGCTCGACGCCGCTGAGGACGCCGTCCTGCACTGGTCGGATCAGATTGTCGGAGTGCTCGAGCGAGCCATGCGCACTGCGGATCAGGACGCCGCGCTGCGCGAGGTACTCCCACACCGCGGCAACCTGCGCCAGGCTGTCCGACTCCGCCTGGCACGTGGCGAGCACCTGGAAGCACTACGCATCGTGGCGTCCGCCCCAATCGACACGCCCCCGGCCCGGTGCCGCATGCTCGACGCGCTGATTCCGGAGGTCGCACGCGCCGCAGACCCCCGTCGAGATGAGATCCTCGGTCGCGCCCACCTCGCTGGCTCCAACCTCGAGTTCGAGCGTGGCGACTACGACGCGTGCGCCGCGCATGGCCGCACCGCAGCATCGATCTTCGAACAGCTGGGCGACTCTCGATCGGTTGCCTGGGCGTCATATCTGGAGACATTCGGCGCGTGGGGTGGCGGCGATGAGCAGCGGGCGAGCGCAGCGATCGAGGACGCCCGCCAGCGATTCGCGCTTGCCAACGACGATGTTGGTTCGGCCAACGCCGGGTGGGTGGCCGTTCTGCTGGAGACCGACCTCGACCAGGCCGATGCCATCGCCGCAGCGGCCGAGGAACAACTCCGCTCGATCGACGCACCGTTTGGCCTCGCACACTGCCTCGAAGCGCGGGCGCTGGTCGACCTCCGCAGCGACCGCGCCGTCGATGCCGCACCCCGCCTGGTCGAGGCCCTGGCGATCGCCGCCCACCTGCGCAACGACGGTTGTTCCGCCCACTGCCTCGAAGCAGCCGCAGGTGCGGCGGCAGCGATCGCCCCCGGCGAGGAGGAGCGGGTGCTGACCGCCGAGCTACTGGGGGCGGCAGACGAGCTACGGGTGCGCAGCGGCCACCGCCATCGCCCGTGGGAACTCGGCGGCCAACGTGCAGCGCTCGATGCGCTGGCCACATCGCTACCAGCCGACGTGCTGGAGACCGCAATGCGCGCGGGACGGGCCCACGATCGCGACTCGGCGATCGAGCTGGCCACCCGCTTACTGCGCGACTGACGACGCCGTACGGCCGTACCGGCGTCGAACGCCCGTCGAACCTCCGTCGAACACGGTCGGAGACGATACGACCGTCGCACACCACCGGATCGTGCACCAGCCAGGTCGACCACCATCCAGGTCAACCACCACCCACGTCATCCGCTCGCTGAAGGGGAGCCACCCACATGACCAACACCACCGGAATCCACCACGTCGCCCTGACCGTCAGTGACGCCGAAGCCAGCGCCGCGTTCTACGGGGCGCTGCTCGATGCGCCGATGGCGTTCACCCACGACGACGAGACCGTCACGGTGCGCGTGCTCGACGGCGGCGGATTCCTCCTCGGGCTCCGCCAGTACCACGCCCACGAGCACGACCGCTTCAGCGAGTTCCGCACCGGGATGGACCACCTGGCGTTCGGTGTTGCCGAACGAGACGAGCTGACGAACTTCGAAGAGCGACTCACGACGCTGGGCGCCACGTTCACCCCGACCTGCGACACACCGATCGGGCCGGTGCTCGTGTTTCGCGATCCCGATGGCATCCAGGGCGAGTTCTTCCTTCCCGCCGGTGGCGGCTGACCGGCTCCACCGACGGCCACCGCTCCCACCCGTGCCACATCGCGCCCCATCCCAGCCGACGACCCATCCCAACAGCAACCAAATCCCAACAGCAACGAAAGAGACCACGATGTACGGACTGATGATCACGTTCACCGCAGCGGCCCCCCTCGACGACCTCGAGGCGCCATTCACCGACTACGCCCATGCCCTCACGGGCATGCCCGGCCTGATCTCCAAAGCGTGGCTGCACGACGGGGCCAGCGTCGGCGGCTTCCACTTGTTCGTCGACCAAGCCGCGGCCGAGCGCTACCTCGCCAGCGACCTGGCGACGGGGCTCCGGGCAACCGACGGGTTCGACGACTTCGAAGTGCGCGGCTTCGACGTCCTCGACGGGCTCAGCGCGATCACCGGAGTGGCGCCGACCCCGGCGCTCGCCGAGTAACCCGTCGACGGTCCGCTCGCGGCCCGCGCGGCTCCACACCGCTCAGGGCGCGACGCGGAAACTCGTCTCGCCGCGCACCGACTCGTCGTGTAGCTCGAGGCGGGTCACCGCCGCACGCGGCGGGCCCTGGCGTGCCCACGTCAACAGCATCTCGACATCGGACCGCCGGCCTTCGGCGGCGAACTCCACGGTTCCGTCGGGCAGGTTACGTACCCAGCCGTAGACACCGAGCCGCTGCGCCATCTGGCGGCACGAGTCGCGGTAGAACACGCCTTGCACGCGGCCGCGCACGATGACTCGACAACGGATCACGGTGTCATCCACACGCTCCATCTTGCGCCACCGAGTCGTTCGGATCGCCCACGCAATCAAACATCGCGGCGTATCGCACCCCGGTACCGGTACGAGCATTCGCCCGAGTCGTCGTAGTCTCGACCCATGACTCTGATCGAGACGCCGACCCTTGCCGATCGGTTGCGCCGAGCACTTCCCGACGGTGTCGACTACGCCACCGCCCGCCTGGTCGACGAACGGTCCGAACGGTTACGTGTCCGGCGCGACGTGTTGGAACCGCTGTACTCCGACTTCGACACGGGGGTGATGATCACCGTGTGGCACGCCGGCGGATTGGGGTATGCAGCCACCGCCGATCTCAGCGACACCGGTTTGGCCACTGCTGCCGATCGAGCTCGCTCGTGGGCAGCGCGCACGGCGGGCGCCATGGTCGGGTCCATCCCTGCGCCCAACCGGCCGACCGGCTCGTATGCCTCGCCGGTAGAGGTGAGCTGGGATTCGATGCCACTCGACGATCGGATCGACCTGCTGCAACAGCAGTCGCGCCGCCTCGGCATCGATGACCGAATCGTCGACTGGGGTGCGAGCTTGGTGCGCCGCGACGTCGACCAACTCCTGGTGACTTCCGACGGAGGTTCGGTGGAACAGCGCTTCCGCTTCGTCTATCCGAGCCTCAGCGCCACGGCGAACGAGGGCACCAACACGCAGATCCGCACATTCGGCGCGCACGCCTTCTGCGGGCAAGGAGGCGTGGAAGTGCTCGGTCGATACGGATTCGGCGATGCCGCAACGCGCATCGCCCACGAGTCCATCGAGCTGCTGACTGCACCGAATTGCCCGACCGGCACCATGGACCTGCTCCTCGCGCCCGATCAGATGGTGCTGCAGATCCACGAGTCGATTGGTCATCCTCTCGAACTCGACCGCATCCTCGGCGACGAGCGCAACTACGCGGGCACGAGCTTCGTCACCCCCGACATGTTCGGGTCGTTCCAGTACGGGTCCGAGCTACTCAACGTCACCTACGACCCGACCGTCGAGGGCCAGCTGGCGAGCTTCGGCTTCGACGACGACGGAACGCCCGCCGAGCGTCAGTACCTGATCCGCGACGGTGTACTCGAACGCGGGCTCGGCGGCGCGGTCAGCCAGTCACGGAGCGGGCTTCCCGGCGTCGCGACGTCGCGCGCCGCCGGGTGGAATCGTCCCCCAATCGACCGGATGTCGAACCTCAACGTCGAACCTGGCAACTCCACCGTCGACGAGCTCATCGCTTCCATCGAGCGCGGCGTGTACTTGCACACGAACAACTCGTGGTCGATCGACGACAGTCGCAACAAGTTCCAGTTCAGCTGCGAGTACGGACAGCTGGTGGAAAACGGTGAGGTCGTCGGCACGGTCCGCAACCCGAGTTACCGCGGCATCTCGTCGACCTTCTGGCGCAACCTGCGCGGGGTGGCTGACGCCGACAGCTTCACCGTGATGGGCACACCGAACTGCGGCAAGGGCGAACTCAACCAAATGATCGGCACCGGCCACGCATCGCCGGCGTGCCTGTTCGCCGACGTCGAGGTGTTCGGAGGCGCGGAATGAGCGCTGCGGGGACAGACCGCGACGAACAGGCGTACTTCGACGCGCTCGTCAACGACGCGACGAGCCGATTGACCGGCGATGAGGTGCTGCTGGCAACGCTCACCGGTGAGCACACCGACTTCATCCGGCTGAACAACACCGACGTGCGTCAAGCGGGCACCATCGAGCAGCGACGCGTTGCCATCGACCTCATCGAGGGCCTGCGTCATGTCGCTGGCTCGACACAACTCACCGGTGATGCCGATGTCGACCGGCGGCGCGTCGCCGACCTGATCGACACGTTGCGCGAACAGCGGCGGTTCGTCGGCGACGACCCGTACCTTTTGTTCAACACCGACCCCGTATCGACCCAACGCGTGGAGTCCGGCGCAATCCCCGACCCAGACGCGGCGCTCAGCGACCTCCGCGCCGCCGGCGACGGCAAGGACCTGGTGGGGATCTACGCAGCCGGCGACACATTCAGCGGCTTCGCCAACAGCCTCGGACAACGCAACTGGTTCCAGTCGTCCACGTTCAACCTCGACTGGTGCTTCTATCTGCACGCCGACAAGGCAGCCAAGAACCTGTACGCCGGTTTCGACTGGGACGACGACGCCTTCGCCCGCAAGGTCGAGTGGTCGACTCGCCAGCTCGATGCCCTGCGCCGCGATCCGATCGAACTGCAGCCCGGCGACTACCGCACGTATCTCGCGCCACGCGCGATGGAGGAACTGGTGTCGCTATGGGGGTACTACGGCGCGTTCGGGCACCGCGCCCACGAGACTCGCCAATCGCCACTGCTGCGGCTCGTCGCCGGCGAAGCGGAGTTCGCTCCATCGGTGACAATCGCCGAGGACACCGCTGGAGGCGTCGCCCCGAACTTCCAGGCGCAGGGCTTCTTGCGTCCCGACCGCGTGACACTCATCGAGAGCGGCCACTATGCGGACACGCTGGTGTCGCCCCGGTCGGCCAAGGAGTTCGGCATACCGACCAACGGCGCCACCAGTGGCGAGTACCCCGAGTCGCTGTCGATAGTGCCGGGCGACGTGCCCACCGACGATGTCGACAACGCCCTCGGAACCGGGCTCTACGTCGGCAACCTGTGGTACACCAATTTCTCGGACCGGATGGCGTGCCGCACCACCGGCATGACGCGCTTTGCCACCTTCTGGATGGAAGACGGCGACATCGTTGCGCCGATCGGCGTGCTGCGTTTCGACGACAGCGCATTTCGTCTCCTGGGTGACCGCCTTGACGGCCTCACCGACAGTTCCGAGCTATTGCTCGATCCGTCGACCTACGAGGAACGCTCGACCGCCAGCGCACGTATGCCCGGAGCGCTCGTCGACGGCATGCGCTTCGTGCTGTAACGCTCGTACCAGAGACCAGTGGTCCCGCGGCGTCGCTTCGTCGCGCGCGTTGCGGCCACGGCACAGTGAGGGCATGAGCGATGAGCTGCACTGGATGTCAGCGACTGATCTGGCGAAGGCGATCGCCAGCCGCCAGCTGTCGAGCCGGGAGGCGCTCGACCACCTGGTGGCGCGCGTCGATGCGCTCGACGGTCCGATCAACTCGGTTGTGACTCGCGACGTCGAACGCGCCTCGCACGCTGCGGCCGCCGCCGACGAACGAACCGCATCGGGCGACGACCTGCCGCCGCTGCATGGCGTGCCGATGACGATCAAGGACTCGTTTCAGACCGCAGGATGCCGCACGACCTCCGGCGCACCCGAACTCGCGGACTTCGTCCCCGACGTCGACGCTGCACCGGTGACGCGACTGCGTGCAGCGGGTGCGATCCCATTCGCGAAGACGAATCTGCCGCTGTTCGCCGGCGACATCCAAAGCTTCAACGATGTATTCGGCACCACCAACAACCCGTTCGACACCGAACGCACATGTGGTGGCTCGTCGGGCGGCTCGGCCGCTGCGCTCGCAATGGGCTTCACACCCATCGAGTTGGGCAGCGACATCGCCGGTTCGATCCGCACACCATCCGCGTGGTGCGGTGTCGTCGGACACAAGCCGAGCTACGGCATCGTTCCCGCCCACGGCCAGATCCCGGGGCTGCCCGGCACGCTGAGCCAAGCCGATCTCGCCGTGGCCGGACCGATGGCCCGCACCGTCGACGATCTCGAGTCGATGCTCGACGTGATCGCTGGCCCCGACCGCTGGAACGCGCCTGCCTGGCGGCTTGATCTTCCGCCGGCGCGGGCGACCACGCTCGGCGATCTGCGGTTGGCGGCGTGGATCGACGATCCCGCCTGCCCGGTCGACAGCGACACGGACCAAGCGCTGACCGGGCTCGTCGACACGCTGCGATCGGCAGGCGCGCTGATCGACGACACGGCGCGGCCCTTCACCCTCGACAAAGCTTGGGACGTATTCTCCGGCCTCTTGTTCGCCGCGCTGTCGGGTGGACACCCCAAGGACAAGATCGAACACCTCGCCGAGAGCGTCGAACAGTCGCCGCTGGGTGAAACGAAGCGCCGCACGGCAGCCCGCCATCGCGACTGGTTGAGCCTCAATGAGCGGCGCCTGCAGATGCGCGCTCGGTGGGAGGCATTGTTCGAGGAGTTCGATGCGATCCTGTTGCCCGCACAACCGCGGACGGCCATCGAACACGATCAGAGCGATCCACAGTGGGGACGCATGGTCGACATCGGCGGCACCGAACGGCCCTACGTGGACCTGTTCCGCTGGATTGCGCCGGCCGGTTTGGGGTACCTCCCCGCGACGGTCGTACCGGTGGGTCTCGGATCCGATGGCTTGCCGATCGCCGTGCAGATCGTCGGTCCGCACCTCGACGATCGCACCACGCTCCAGGTCGGCCGGCTGATCGCCGAGCTCACCGGGCCCTGCCCACGCCCGGTCGAGTGACGTTCGATGCACGGCCGTCCCGCAAAACCGCCGCTGACCTGGCGTACAGCCGAGCAAATCAGGCCGGCGGCGCGACCGCCAGGGAGCCCGCCTGGCGCGAGGCCGTCCCGTAGATACGGCCGCTGACCTGGTGTAAGGCCGAGCAAATCAGAGCGTGACACCCCCCTGCCACAGTGGGCTACATACCGCCGACAACAGGGAGTCCACGACATGAAAGTGTTGATCGCCACGTCTGAACTGCAGGGCCTCACCCGGGGCGACTACAGCCACACGCTCGACGGCGAGCTGGTCACGCCCGTCGCCACCGAGTGCAGCACCGGCGAGGCGTGCGGCTGTACCCGCGGGTTTCTCGGGCTGGTGTCGGCCGGGGCGACCACGACTGCGATGGTCGCCGAACGCGCCGGGCTCACCATCGACGACGTGCGTGACGCCGTTACCGGCTATCTCGAACGCGGTGGATGGGATGAGTTGCTCTGGTCTCAGGCCGATGCGTCGGGCGTGCTCGATCCCGCGCAGGAGGTCGAACTCGGCATGGCCGAGCTGGTGCACGAGCACGTGGAGATGATTCTCCACATCGGAACGCATGTGCCGGTGGGCACCGTCGTCGAGCGCGCCGGGAGCACGATCTTCGTGCGCGAGATCCCGAACGCCGCTTGAGCACACCGGGGTTCGGCCGATACGGTCGGAGAACCATGAAGAAGCTCTTCGTCCTCCTCGCCATCATCGGTGCCGTCGCCGCTATCGCCAACGCGCTGCGTCGAGACGACCTGAAGAACGACATCGACCGCGCCACGTCGTCGATGGGCGGCTCGACCCCGGCACCTGCGCCGGTCCCGTCGGCCGACGGTGCCGAGGCGCCGGCAGCCGAGGACGCGGCTGCGGGCACCAGCGAATCGACCGACTGATCGCCCAGCGGTGATCGCTGGCGTTCGCTAGGCGACCTCCGGTTTGCCGCGGCGCCGTCGCACCGCGTTGCGCACTGGCGTGCGTACCGCCTCGAGGCCAAGGTAGAACGCGGGGAAGGCGAGCAGCACGAGGAACGTCGAGCTGACGAGGCCGCCGATCAGCGTGAAGCCCAACGACTCCCAGAAGGGGTCGCTCAATGACAGCGGCAGTAGGCCGACGACAGTGGTCAGCGTGGTGGCGATCAGCGGACGGAAACGGCGCGTGACCGCCTCCTGAATCGCTTCACCCGCGCTCGCTCCGTCTCGTCGCGCCCGGTTCGCCGCATCGACGAGCAGGATCGTGTTGTTCACCGCCACACCGATCAGGGCGATGAATCCGACGGTGACCAGGAAGCTGAGCGGGTTATCCGTAGCCGACAGCAGGGCGAACACGCCGAAGAAGCTGAACGGAATCGCCAGGAAGATCAGCAGCGACTGAGCGAGCGACCGGAACTGCACCGTGATCACGACGAGCATCAGGAGCAGGGCCACGAGGCCGGCGACACCGAGCGCGGCGAAGTCGTCTTGGTTGTCCGACTCGGCCCCGAAGTCGAAGTCCAGGGCGTCTGGCGCAAGTCCGCGGGCCTCCAGATCGGTCGGCGGGAACTGCTCGGCAACGTAGCTCTCGGTGGCGTTGAGGTTGCTGGTGACGTTGTCGTTGTCGTACTGAGCGCGTACCTCGAGGTAGCGCTCGCCGTCGCTGCGGGCGATGAGCCCGTCGGTCGACACGATCGCGTCGAGGATCGTCACCGTCGTCCCCCCGGCACGCAGCTCGCGTCCGATGAGATCAGAGCGGATGTCCTCGGCGAGTTCCTGGCCCGCCGCGACCGTGGTGTCATCCACGGCGATCTGGACGGCAAATGGGTACTCGACGAGCGGTGGACCGTTCTCTTGCTGGGCCACGTTGACGCGCACCCCGGGGATGGCGTCGGCGCGCTCTTCGATTTCGTCGACGAAGGTGGGTGCGGTCGGGCGCGAGCCGATCGGTGTGAGGGCGATCGAGTTCTCGAGCACTCGCTCATTGCCGCGGATGTACTGCGACCGGTCGAAGTCGTCACCGAGCACGTCGAGCACGATCACATCGAGCTCGTCGGCGATCAGCTCGGCTTCTTCAATCGTCGTGCCGGGATCGAACTCGGCGTCAACAGTGATGCCAGTTGCGTCCTTACCCGCCGGGAAGATCGAGAAGCCCAGCCCGCCGGCGATGCCGCCGGCAGCGACGATCACGGCAATGGCGAAGACGGCGAGTCCCCAGCCGACAGCCCAGCCCTTTGCCCCGTTGCCGGACGGATAGGCGGCCAATCGACCCGCGCCTCGCGCAGCGCGTCGCTCGAGACGGGCAATCGGGTTCTGTGATGGCTTGCTCCGCACCAGGAACCGTCGGGCGATGACGGGGATGAACACGATCGAGAACAGGAACGACAACAGCAACGTGATGATCACGGTGGTCGGGATCGGTCGGATGAACTCACCGAGGATGCCCCCGACGAACAGCATCGGCGAGAACACCACCACTGTGGTCAACGTCCCGGCAAACGACGGCGAACCGACACGGTCGATCGCCGCCCGGATCACGCCGACCGGCGTGTTGGACTCGCGTTTGTTCGCGTCGATCGATTCGGAGATCACGATGGCATCGTCGACGATCAGGCCAAGCGTGAGAATGAGGCCGAACAGCGTGATCGTGTTGAGGGAGAAGCCAACACCCCACAACCCGACCAGCGCCCCGAGCAACACGAGCGCCATGAATCCGGCCGTGATCAGCGCAACCCGCCACCCGATGAGAATCAGGCTGACCAGTGCCACCGCCGCCAGTCCGGTGAGCAGGTTGGTGGTGAGCGACGACAACTGCTGACGGACTCCGATCGCGAAGTCGGCGGTGATCGATGCCTCGTACCCCTCGGCCAGCGGTACGTCGGGGGCAGCGATCAGCGATTCCAGTTCATCGCTGAATTCGAGCACGTCGAGACTCGAGTCGTCGGTTCGCACGATGCCGACCGCGATGGCGTTCTGATACTCGCCGCCGTCGAAGGCGACGCGGGTGTACCTGGTGATCCGCTCTTCGTCGGCGCCCGTTTCGGGATCGATACCGTCGGTGACCAGATCGCGCACCTCAGCTTCCTCGATCGACGACGCCTGTTCGAGATACGCGGCCAACGCCTCGCCCTGCGCCTGCAGATCCTGCGGGGTGGCGTCGGCGGGCCCGGTGATCGACACCAGGACGTCGAATCGCCCGACGAAGCTCGCTGCGTTGATCGGGTTGTATTGGATCTCGACGCCTTCGGGGAGGGCGACCTCGACCGCGCGTAGTGAGTCGGTGCCGGTTTCTGAGTCGATCGAGCTCTCGAACTCGACGACCACACCGAACGAGCTGGGAAATGCCTCAGAGTCGACTGCCTCGACACCCTCGACGGCGAGGAACGCCTCGGTCAGCGGGGCCACCGCCTCCTGATCGACCTGTTCGGCATCGTCGACGAACCAGGTACCCGACACCACCGAGATCGGCGTGTTGATCGGCGGAAACCCCTCACGCGGCAGCGCAAAGGCATAGGCCGAGATACCGGCGATGACCACGACCACCAGCAGACCGAGCGTGACCTTCCACCTCTCGGTTGCGGTGACGGCAATGCGGGTGATGATCGAGCGGCGTTGGCGCTCGACCGGTGGCGGAGGGTCGGCAGGGGCGGCGGCGGGTTCGAGTTCGGTGTCGATGGCCATCGATCTCTCGTTCGGGGGGCGTGGAGACGGAGGGATAAGCAACGTGTCGGGGGGACACGTACACGTGGTTGTACGGCGCAGCGGGGAGGGGCGGATGGCCGGCCGTAGGGCGAGGTTATCGCCGTGACGTGTCGACGATGCCGGATTCAAGGGCCGCGCGCAGGCCCACCACGTCGTCGGTCCCGATGCGGAAGACACGATCGTCGGCAAGCTCCAGCTCGACGGCATCGCGCCCCCAGACGTTGTACATGGTGCCGCGCGGGATCCAGCGCAACCCCCAGCCGTACCACCAGGAGTTGCGCACGGCGACCACGGCGTGGATGTCGGCGAACTCGATCGTGCGCGCCGGCCACCCCCACCCGAACGCGGCGGTCACGTGGTGATCGTTGACGGTCACCGTGAGCCGGGCGAACACGGCGATCACGATGCCGATGAGCAGGTAGAGCGGAACGACAACGACCACAAATCCTCCGTTGAGCCCATCGGAGACAGCGGCGATCACCGCGGTCAGCACCAACGCCAGCAGCAGTGCCCACGCGCCTGCGAGCGACGTCTGCGTGCGTTGATAGGCGACGACCGGCGTCATCGCTCAACTACATCCACTCGTGCTACCGCAGCTGGCGCACACGTAGCAGCTCCCCGACGGGCTCATCATCACGCCACACTGCATACACATGGGGGCATCGAGCGGTGGGCGGACGATCCCGCGGGCCGTGGTGTTGTCCTCAGGGGTGGATTCGGTGACCCCCAGCTGCATCTGATCGGCGAGCTCGCCAGCCATCGGCAACGATTTCGGGTCGCCGGCCAGCTCGGACCCTTGCACGGTCGGCGTGACCGCCTCTTCCACGCCGGGAAGAGTGGGCTGCAGCCGTTCGTCGACGGAGAAGATGCCGAGTTCGGCCCGCTCGTCGTAGCTCATGTACTCGAGCGCCAAGCGGCGGAACAGGTAGTCCATGATCGAACTGGCGAAACGAATGTCCGGGTCGTCGGTCATGCCGGCCGGCTCGAATCGCATGTTGACGAACGCTTCGACAAAGGCCCGCAACGGTACGCCGTACTGCAGCCCGTAGCTGATCGACTTGGCGAACGCGTCCATCACGCCGGCCATCGTCGAACCCTGCTTCGACACGGTCAGGAAGATCTCGCCGGGCTGCCCGTCGTCGTACTCGCCGATCGTGGCGAACCCCTTGCAGTCGGCCACACGGAACTCGAAGGTTCGTCCCCGCCGGCTGCGCGGCAGCTTCTTGCGCACGGGGCGATGCACCACCCGCTCGACAACATTCGCGACGACCCCATCAGCCACGCCGTGCGCCGCCGCGACCGTGTCGACCGCACCGTCGTCCGCCGCGGCAGTGCCCGACGACAGCGGCTGACCGAGCTTGCAGTTGTCGCGGTAGATGGCCACCGACTTCACCCCGAGCTGCCAGGCCAGTTGGTGCAGCTCGGCGACCTCGTCGACCGTGACCGATTCCGGCATGTTCACCGTCTTGGAGATCGCTCCCGACAGGAACGGCTGTACGGCGCCCATCATGCGCACGTGTCCCTCGTAGTGGATCGTGTTGTCGCCCATCGAGCAGGCGAACACGGGGAGATGCTCGGCGGTGAGATGTGGCGCACCGAGCACCGACTGGTGCTGATCGATGTGGGCGACGATGTCGTCGACCTGATCGGCGGTGTAGCCGAGGCGGGCGAGCGCGCGCGGGATCGTCTGGTTGACGATCGACATCGTGCCCCCACCCACCAGCTTCTTCATCTTGACCAGTGCAAGATCGGGCTCGATTCCCGTCGTGTCGCAGTCCATCGCCAGCCCGATGGTGCCCGTCGGCGCGAGCACGGTGGCTTGGCTGTTACGCACGCCGAACGTGTCGGCGTCGCGCACCGCTGCCGACCATGCCTGGCGGCCGGCCTCGACGAGCTCGACCGGCGGCCCGTCGCCGCCCACAGGCACCTCGAGCGAGGCGTCCCGGTGCATGCCCAACACGCGCAGCACGTGGTGCCGATTGCCGGCGAACCCGTCGAACGGACCCACCCGAGCGGCCGTGCGCGCGCTGGCCGCATACGCACTGCCGCCCATGAGCGAGGTGATCGCTGCGGCCCATGCCCGACCGGCGTCGGAGTCGTACGGCACGCCGAGCGCCATCAACAGCGCCCCGAGGTTGGCGTATCCCAGACCCAGCTGTCGGTCTCGGTGTGCGCCCTCGGCGATCGCCTCGGTGGGATAGTCGGCACGCCCGACGAGTATCTCCTGCGCAGTGAACACGATGTCGACCGTGTGGGTGAATGCGTCGATATCGAAGTGCCCGTCTTGGTCGAGGTATGCAAGCAGGTTGATCGAAGCGAGATTGCACGCGCTGTCGTCCACACTGAGGAACTCACTGCAGGGATTGCTCGCCGTGATCGGGCCGGTCTCGGGGATCGTGTGCCACCGGTTGATCGTGCTGTCGAACTGCAGCCCGGGGTCGGCGCACTCCCACGCCGCCTCGGCGATCTGGTGCCACAGTTCGCGTGCCTTCACCGTCTCGAGCACCTCGCCGGTGGTCACCGCACGCAGATCCCAGTCGGCATCGTCGGCGACGGCCTGCATGAACTCATCGGTGACACGCACCGAGTTGTTGGCGTTTTGATACTGCACCGAGAACGCGTCGTCGCCGTCGAGATCCATGTCGAATCCGGCGTCGCGCAGGGCGCGGGCCTTGCGCTCTTCGATCGCCTTACACCACACGAACTCGGCGATGTCTGGGTGATCGGCGTTGAGGATGACCATCTTCGCCGCGCGTCGAGTCTTGCCCCCGGACTTGATCGTGCCGGCGCTGGCGTCGGCACCACGCATGAAGCTGACCGGACCGGACGCCGCGCCCCCGCCGGCCAACGACTCGCGCGACGAACGGATCGGCGACAGATTGACCCCGGCCCCCGAACCGCCCTTGAAGATGATTCCCTCCTCGCGGTACCAGTTGAGGATCGAGGACATCTGATCGTCGACTGACAGGATGAAGCAGGCGCTCGCCTGTTGGGGAACGCCGTCGACGCCGATGTTGAACCACACCGGGCTGTTGAAGGCGGCCCGCTGGGTAACCATCAGGTACTACAACTCGGCGGCGAACGCCGCTGCCTCGGTGTTGGCGGCGAACGCCGCTGCCTCGGTGTCGGCGGCGAACGCCACCGCCTCGGAGTCGTCGGCGAAGTAGCCGTCGGCGATGCCCCACCGGGTGATCGTGTCGACGATGCGGTCGACGACCTGGCGCAGCGACGACTCACGCTCGGCGGTCCCCAGCGTGCCGCGGAAGTACTTCTGGGTGACGATGTTGGTGGCGTTCTGCGACCACGATGCAGGGAACTCGACGCCGGGCTGCTCGAACACGACTGAGCCATCGCGGAAGTTGGTCAGCCGGGCGTCGCGGAGTTCCCAAGTGAGTTCGTCGTACGGGTCGACGCCCGGTGATGTGAACAGCCGGCGAATCCCGATCGTGCCGTCGGCGGTGCGGTCCGAGGCAATCGTCATTTCGGCTCCATTTCGAACGGACGGGTGGGCTTCCAAACTACAACGATGTCACCCGGGATGCAGCTGCCGTGGGCGCCGATGGCGATGTGATCTCACAGGTACAGGGCACTTCCCCCTAAGCGGAGACCGGCGCCGACCGGTCCGGTCGACCCATCGGCGAAGATGATGCCGCTCCCGCTGTCTCTTCCGTGGTTCACACCGCCATCGGCACGAGGCGACACCCTAGAAACTCGACCCTGTGTGAGAAAAGGGGAACAACCGTGTGAATTTCGCTGTGCAGAACCCCGCTGCGGATGTGGACAGCGAGTGAACCCGGGGTAACGGCGACTCAAACGGGGGCCGACTGCCGTCACGCGGGCGCGACGGTGACCGGAATCCCGTTGAGCACCGAGGTTCCCGACAGCGGATCGAGTGCGCGGTCATCGGTGAGCACGTTCGAGTTCACCCCGGCGTATTCGGCGGCAACGGTCATCTGAGTCGCCGGATCGTCGTGTCCCCAGCCGTGCGGCAGGCTGACCACTCCGGGTCGGATCGCGTCGGTGACCTCGACGGGCACAACCAGCGAGCCGACACGCGAGGCAACCGTGGCGGCGGCGCCGTCGGCAACGCCGAGGCGGTCGGCGTCGTCGGGGTGCACTTGCAACGTGCACCGCGCCTTGCCCTTCACCAGCACCTTCACGTTGTGCATCCACGAGTTGTTCGACCGCAGATGGCGACGACCCACGAGCAACAACTCGTCGGCATCGGGCGCATCCACGGTGTTCGCCAGGCGGGAGAGATCCTCGAGGAAGAGCGCCGGGGCGATTTCGATCTGGCCACTGGGTGTGCGCAACACACCGGGCACCCGCGGCTGCAGGGGTCCGAAGTCGCGGCCGTGCGGACGCTCGATGAGGTCGTCGAGCGACGTTCCGTCGGCATCGGCGCCGAAGCCGTCGCCGTATGGGCCGGTGCGCAGCATCGCATCGAGGATCCGCTCGGGCCCGCGGCGACCGGATGCCGACAGCTCGTCGAACAGCTCGCCCGCGTCGCGACCGTGAACCGCCGACTGCTCGCTCTTCGTCGCTGCGTCCAGCAGCGATCGAACCATCAGCTCGTCCACCGCGTCGGGATCGGCCTCGGTGCCGTCGGCGCCGCCCAGACCCTGCGCGATCGCGGTCAGTTTGGCGATGATCTCCCACTCGTCGGGCTGCTCCTCGGGCCGCTCGAACACCGCCGGTGAGTAGTTGGCGACGTTGCGTACTGCGAACTGCAGCAGCGAGATGTCGTAGTGCGGGCGCTCGAGTTGCGAGGGCGGCGGCAGGATCACGTCGGCATACCGCGTGGTCTCGTTGAGGTAGATGTCGATGCTGACCATCAGCTCGAGGTCGTCGAGCGCATGCCGTAGTTGTTCGGAGTTCGGCGTCGACAGCACCGGGTTGCCAGCGAACGTGATCAGCCCCCGCACCTGACCCTCACCGACGGTGGTGATCTCCTCGGCCAACGCAGCAACCGGGTACTCGCCCATCACTTCGGGATGCCCGCTCACCCGGCTGTGGCCACGCCCAGTCATGAACCCACGACCCACACCAGGCCGCCCGTTCGTGGTCGGCCCTCCCGTGACCGGCGTTGTGAACATCGATCCACCCGGGCGGTCCAGGTTGCCGGTGAGATAGTTGACGACGTCGATCAACCACGACGCAGTCGAGCCGAACTC
>JBCCVW010000083.1:0-18488 GCA_039194665.1 Actinomycetota bacterium | reverse complement strand
TTGATGTCGGCTGCGGACAGGGTCGGACGCTTGCAACCCTGCTCGGTGCGGGCCACGACGTCATCGGAGTCGATCCCTCCACGACCATGGTGTCCCAGGCATCCCACCGCAACCGGCACGCGATCGCTGCGGGACGCGCCCACGTCGTGCACAGCGACGGGCGCACGATTCCGCTTCCTGACGGATCGGTCGACGCTGCGCTAACGACACACACCGTGTACTTCATGCCAGACCTGGCGACGACGCTCACCGAGGTAGCGCGAGTTCTTCGGCCCGCAGGGCGACTCATCATCGTGTGTCATGTCGGCGACGATCCCTTGCCACCATGGGCCGACCCCTCGGTTTACCGACCTCCCATGACCGGCGACCTCATCAGCATGCTCGATACCGCGGGCTTCGCACATGCCGATGTCGTCGCTCGCGACCCAACGTCGTGGCCGACGCTGTGGTTCGAGGCTGTCCGCGCGACGCCTTGAGCAGGTTCGGCCACCGTGCCCGACGCGACGAACTCGGCGTCGCAGTCTCGATGAGTCACTCGACCAAGAGTCGCGTGCCCGAGCCACCATTCGGTCACTCCGAAGTCGGGTCGTGTGAACTCGGTCTTGCGTGCGGGAAACAATGAGCTGATGGGCGCTCGTTCCGATGCTGCTGTGATCGCTGCGTCGCTCGACGATCCGGCGGAGTTTGGTCGCATCTTCGACAGGTACGCCACGGTCATGTATCGGTACTTCGTTCGTCGCGTTGATACAGACATGGCACAGGAGTTGCTCGGTGAGCTGTTCCGGATCGCGTTTGAGCGTCGCGGCTCGTTCGACCAAACCCGCACAGAGGCTCGACCGTGGCTCTACGGGATCGCGTCGCGGCTGGTCGCTAAGCACTGGCGGAGCGAGTACCGCCGGTTGAATGCGACAGCACGGCTCGCAGCTCGCAGCGTCGGTGGCCCCGACGCAACTGAGCCGGTCGACGCGCGCCTCGATGTCGATGCGGTATGGCCGCACGTTGCCAAGGCTGTTGCCGACCTCCCGTCAGGTGAGCGCGATGTGCTCGTGCTGCGAGCATGGGAAGACCTCAGCTACGACGAGATCGCCCAGTCCTTGGACATCCCCGTGGGAACGGTTCGATCGCGACTCAACCGAGTACGGAGACGTCTACGCGACCTCGATACGACCACCGGGAGACAACAACATGACTGACGACTTCGAACCCGTCCGTCGGCTGCGACCAGACGACGTGCTGTCGGAGGATCAAGCTGACCCGTCGGTCTTCACCCGAGCGAAGGATGAACTGATGTCAACGATCGCCCCGGACAACGCAGCGGCGAACGACCCGCTGACGATGCCAGACGTGTATCCACGCCTGGCGTACAACGACGAGCGCGCGGCGGTGAGGTATCTCGCCGACGTGTTTCAGCTTGAAGAGATCCGCGAAGCCCGCGTTGAGCACGGCGACATGATGCTTGCCTGGCTACGCGTCGGGACCGGCGTGGTCATGGTCGGTCACGCAAGCGAGGACGTGCACCAGATCAGCAGCCCGACCGCAGTCGGCAACAGCACCGTGCAAATGATGATCCGAGTCCAGAACGTGGATGCCCACTACGAACATGCTGTGGCACGCGGGGCGAACATCACGATGCCGATCGAGAACGCGTTCTACGGCGAGCGGCGCTACGAGGCGACCGATCTCGAGGGCCACCGATGGCACTTCGGTGAACCGCTTCGAGACGTGGAAGCACGAAGCGCTGCCGTGTCGTCGAGCGAGGCGGAGATGTCGTGAGATTCGATCAAATCAATCTCGTCGTGGCCGACATGGACGCAACTGTCGAGTTCTACGAACTCTTGGGGCTTGAGATCCCCGACACAATTCCAGCGTTCCGGCGTCATCATCGTTCCGCCAGGGTCGGTGATGGTCTTGACCTCGACTTCGACAGCGTTCAGTTCGCTCGATTGTGGAATGCGGGCAGCGCTCCCGCACGCGGTGGCGGCGTCGTGATTGGGTTTCGAGTCACCTCCCGAGAAGAAGTCGACGAAACCCACAGTCGGATCGTCGATGCAGGCCACGCCAGCTTGCAACAGCCCTACGACGCGTTCTGGGGTGCGCGCTATGCAGTGGTGCAGGACCCAGACGGCAACGCGGTCGGCATCATGAGCGACCGTGACGAGGCGCGTCGCACTACTCCCCCGACACCGCGCTGAAGCCAGACGAACGAGGACGCCGGCAAGAACCACAGGAACCCTCTCCGTAGATCGTGTCGGCCGTGCGTCCGGTCAGGTCGGTTTCCCTGCCGTCTTCGTACTCGACGCGCGGATTGATCGAGTTCCGAAACTGAACGCTCCGTCTCAAGAGAGTTGCTCTCGACCCACTCGATCATCACGACCAAGCGTCAACCCTCGACCCACCCATAACGGCACCGTTGAGCGTGCGGATGCCTGCTCGGAATCGCGCGTCGAGCAGGTCGTTGACGATGTGTGCGGATCACCGTGATCGCGCGTGCCGGCTCTAGGAGAGGTTCGAGCGCCTTGGTCCGCCGGCGGTATCAGGTGTAGTGAGGGTTTCAATCTCTCAGTGGGGCTCCTTCATTGTCGACGTGACGTGGTCACGCGCTTGTGCAAGGCAAGGGCCAGGAACACCGCTCCGAGCTCAATGACGAGCACGGCCCACGTGAACGCTCCTGGAGCGCCAACGGCCGCGATCGAGATGAGTCGGCCGACGCCGCCGAGAAAGATGGCGCCTGTTGCGAAGATGAGCGCGTGTGTCCGCTCCTCGAGTCGCGGCAGGCACCACAAGACGAGGAGCGCAACGCCGAGGTAGATGCCCCCGAAGTAGCGGTACGTGCTGTCGAGTGCGGGGTCTACTGGGTCGACGTCGAAGCGCGCCACGCCGACGGCGAGGGCAAGGATCGAGCTGATGGTGGGGATCAGTGCGAGTACCAAGAAGGCCACTTGCCATGCCCTGCGATGGGGCAGGTCTGGGACTTCGTCGCTCGATGATGAATGTGAACGCTCGGTCATGTTCATTGTGTCCAACAATATGACCATTCGTTCATGTTTTACAACAGGCGGCTACGATCCTCGGCCGTGGAAACCGGTACGGCCGGCCTCGTCCGGGCCCCGCAGCAGGACCGCAGCCGGCGGGCAGTGCGCAAGCTCCTCGACTCGGCCGAGGCGACCTTTGCCGAGCAGGGCTACGACCGGGCGAGCGTGCGCAGTATCGCCGCGCACGCAGGAGTGCCGAAGGGGACGCTGTACCAGTTCTTCGTCAACAAAGAGGCAGTGCTGGACGCTGTGGTCGCCGATCTGGTCGAAGAAGTGGACCGGATCTTCGGCCAACTCTCTGCGGTCGGTCTCGACTCAGAAAGGACGCCGGTGGAGTCGATGGTCGGCCATGTCGTGGACGGCGTCCTCGACCTCGCGTCCCGGCGTCCCGCGTTTCGGACGCTGTTCTCAGGACTCGCGACCACCGGGCCGCTTGCGGCCGCTGGTGTGCGCATTCGGCAGTGCTACCGCGCGCATACCGAGGCCGCGCTGGGCCGCGTGGATCGTGCCTCGCCGGTTGCGTTCGCGAAAGTCAGCACCGTGTGCACAGAGATCACCCGAGGGCTGCTGCCGAGCATCGTCGACGAGCGTGGCCACATCGACCGCCAACTCGCCCCCGAGCTCTCGTTCGCCATCAGCTCCTACCTCACATCGGTGAAGCAACGGTCTGAGCGACGCTGACCGCCTCAGCCACGCACGCCTTCAATCGCGAAGAACGGAAGCAAGAATCCGCACAGGAGCTTCTCGCATGGCACCGCAATGGAGTGCCATCACAAACGCAAGCGATACACATCGGCCAGATGTGTGCTCGGATCGTCCTGCCGCTCCCGGCTCCGTCGCCCTACTCGACTCGCACACCACTGACTACTGACCCACGCATATTGCTCATCTCAACCCCCACCCTCGGCCCGCCTTGGAACGGCACGTCGGCACTCGGGTAGGTGTGCGATATTGCGCGCTAGACGGTGTCGTCCGGGAAGAGACAGAAGGGGTGGCCCTCGGGGTCGATCATCACTCGCACGTCTGTCTGTGGCTGATGATCAGCAACGACGGCGCCTTGATCCACGGCCCAGCGGACAGCTGCGTCTAGGTCGGCAACGCCTACATCGAGGTGCACCAATATGAGCTGCTCCCCGTCGACGCTGGGCCACACGGGGTGTTGGTAACGAACGTCATGAGTGGCAAACCAGCCGCGAAAACCCTGCTGACAGCGGCTGCTGTCTCACGTGCAGCTACAGCGGCCCCGGCTCGAGGCTGAGCGCGAAGTCCCAGCTCAGAAAGGGCTGCGACCCAGCGGTGTTGCCTCTGGTGGTCACGTTCGTTACCCACACCCCGATTACGGCATTGGCGGCTCTCCTCGTCGAGCTGCTCGAGCTCACCCCGGCCGGGTTCGCCAAGCTCGCAGAGACGAACGGCAGTATCCGACTCACTTGCCGCTGCGTGCTCGCTCGAAGCGGCGGTGCCGTCGGTTGAGGGAGCCGCGTGCTTCGCTTGCTGGGCAGCTGCCCGTTGCCGATTGTGCGAGCGAGGCCCCCGGGGCCGCTACCTGTGTGGCCGCAGCCGGGAGTGGAGAAGGTGGTGCGGATCGACGGATTCGGCGATCGCCGTGAGACGGGGCAGGTTCTCGCCCCAGAACGACTCGGGCGAGTCGTCGCGGTTCCCGTAGTTCACGTAGCGACCACCGGTCAGGTCGTGCCGAAGCCGTTCGCGCGTGCTCGCCAGCAGCTCGTCGGCACGACGATCGAATCGATCGTCGCCAGTCGTGCCGTCGGGGCACCCGATCTGCCACTGAGCGAGCAGGTCGGCGCCGCGGTGGGCGAATGCGGTCGCTGGGGCCGGCGTCGCACCAACCGCCCCGTTTGCGCCCTCGAAGATCGCGCCCATTCCACCGAAGGCCGCGTCGTGCTGCACGGTGTCGACGAAGTCGACGATCGCCTCGACGTGATCGCGTGGCGATTGGGCGGTGAGGAAGTCGCTTGCGACGCGCGCTGTCCGCAGTGTCGGCGGGGACGCGTCGTTGAAGAACTCCAGCGGCACCTCACGACGCGCGGCCTCCTCGAAGTCGACGAGCTCGATCCGCACGTCTGTGACTGCGCCGAGTGCGCTCAGCGGCGAGAGCACGTCGAGCGTCTCGTCGCGCGTGCCCAGCATCTGTCCCGTCACGGCGATGTGCGGCTGCCCTGGTGTGGCGCCGGGAGGACCGACGTCGGCCGTGTCGATGTAGCGGCCGGGCCCGGTCGTTCGTACCAAGAGGATGAGATCGAGCGTGTTCGGGGCAGTCCGGATGATCTCGGCGAACGCCGTGTAGATCTCGCCGAAGCCCGACCAGTCGGCCTCGATCGCGAGCTCGACGACCGATGAGACGGGGATCGGCCGAATCGAGAACTCGGTTGCGATGCCGGCGCAACCGGCGCCGCCGCGCGTCGCCCAATAGATGTCGGGATGTTGCTGCCCGTCGCATTCGATGATCGATCCGTCGGGTAGCACGACCGTCGCGGCGACGAGCGAGTCGGATGCGACGCCAACGGAGCGACTGAAGTAGCCGAACCCGCCACCGGTGATCAGGCCGCCGAGCCCGACCATCGGACAGGCGCCGATCGGCAGTGCCAGCCCGGCCGCAGCGAGGACCCGATCGACGTCGCGCACCCGTGCGCCCGGACCGGCGCGCACGATGCCATTGGCGTCGAGCTCGACGTGGTCCAACCCGCTGAGGTCGATCAGCGCAAGTCCGTCTCGTACGGCGAGCCCTTCGAGACTGTGGCCGCCGGAGCGGACGGAGACGGGTGTGCCGACGTCGTTCGCCCATCGCATCGCCTCCGCGAGGTCCTCAGACCGTTCCGGTCGAACTGCGGCTGCTGGTCGGCGAGTGCGGGCGGGGGGAAACCACACCGACGACGCAGCGTGCGACAGTTGGGAGTCCGGCCCGCCCGACCGTCCCGGGAGTCGGCGCAGCAGATTGTCGACGTCAGGTTGGATCACCGGCTTTGTCTAGCGCCGATCTCGGTGGTCTACTCCGACGCAGTGCCGGACCGCGGTGCACCGCGACCGTACACTCGGGGTGAGTACGTGTTGCGATCATCGGGTACGAACCGATCAGCCCGGCACCGCCGTGCCCAGTCCAGGCGACGATCGCGGCGCTGACCATTTCCGGCGACGCCTCGCGCACCGACCGATGATGGCCCGACTCGACGGATGGAGGCAACGAACCTGCCGAGCCCGACCGCCGATCAGAATGCTCACGCAAGATCGTCGCGAGACCACTCGATATCGGCACTTCGGCCCTCGGGTTCACCCGAGCGATAATTCCTGGGTGCTGTACATCGTGATCGAGACCTATCTCGACGGGCCGAAGCCGGTGTACGAGCGCTTTGCCGCCAAGGGTCGGATGTTGCCGGACGGCCTTGAGTATGTGGACAGTTGGGTCGATGCGGCGACCCACAGCAGGTGCTTTCAGTTGATGCGCGCCGAACAACGCGACGTGCTCGATGTCTGGATTCGGCGGTGGAGCGACATCGTTGCGTTCGAGGTCGTCGAGGTTGTTTCGTCATCCGATGCGAGTCGCGCGTACCGCGCCTGACCCATCAGTCCGCTGGACCGCACTTGATCGACACGACCCGCTCGGTCGTCACCGCTCGGTAGCGCACGTCAGACGTGCGTGGACGCGTCGCGAGATACGTGACGTCTCACGGTTCGGCCCGCCGCGATGGCGGAGTAGGAGAGCGTCAACAAGACCGTGAGATGTAGCGAGACGATTCTGATCTCGTCGCCGGGTGCCTCAGGAGACCTGGATCTTGAACGTCCAGGCGTAGTCGCCGGGCAATTGCTCGGGGAGCTGCTCGATCACGAGGTCGTTGCCGTCCATCCGCCACGGGAGCGGCTGGTCGCTGCCGAGCATGGTGATCTTAGAACCGGCGACTGGCGTCACACCTGGGAGGCGGTAGGGCCCGGTCGGTGGAGTGCTGGGCTCATAGTCGAAGAACCCGCCTGTCGGGGGCCAGTTGTTGCCGAGATCGATGGCGTAGAGGTGGTCGCCTTTCTCGGTGAACCGGACCGTGCCGTTGTTGGCCTGCCATTGATCGGTGCCACCGGGTGAGAACGGTGCGGCCTTGGCGCCCTCGAGGGCCTCGTTGTTGATCGCCATCCAGTCGGCCAGCTCTTCGAGCGCCGTCACCTGTTCGGCCGGCAGCGTGCCGTCAGCCTTCGGGGACAGGTTCAAGAGGGTCACGCCATTCTTGGCGACCCGATCCACGATGCCGTCGACCAGCATGTTCGTCGGACGGGCGCCGACACCTTCGGCGTACTGCCAGAAGTTGCCGATGGGGACGTCTTTTTGCCAGCGGACCGGGAATGGCTCGTTCATGCCTCGCCACGCCCAGACACCGTCGGGAAACTCGCCGCCCTCGATGTTGAACGTCGTGTGCTCATGGAGGAATGCGCTGGTGCTCTTCTGGCCGATCAGCGCGCCACCGTTCCCCCACCCTTCGGCCCGGGTGTAGTAGTCGGCGACGAACTGCATCCACGTCTCCTGGTCTTGTTGCAGGAGCGGATTGTCGATCCACAGCTGGTCGGGTTGGTACTCCCGAACGAGCTCGTACATCTTTGCCTCGAAGGTCTCCTCGTCGTCCGCCTCATACAGGTCGGCGTACTGCGGGTCGCGCAGGTGGCTGACCGAGGAGTTCTCCAGGGCCCAACCGAACAGCGACCCGGGGTGTTCGTGCACGGTGGCGATCGTCTTGAGTCCCTCGGCGCGAGCTGCGGCGAAGATGTCGCCGAGCAGGTCACGCCTCGGGCCCGTGTTGACCGCGTTGAACTGGGCGTGCTCGGTGTCCCACATCGGGTAGCCGTCGCCGTGCTCGGCGCCGATCCCGATGAAGCCGCAGCCGGCGTTCTTGCACAGGCGCACCCACTCGGTGGGGTCCCAGTTCTCGGCTGTGAACTCCTCGATCAGATCGTGGTACCCGAACTGCTCCGGGTCGCCATAGTTCGCAACATGGAAGTCGTAGGCACCCAGTGGGCCCGTTGGGTCGTACATCGCTCCGCCGTACCAGATACCGCTGTCGACCCGCTCACCTGGGTCTTCGAACGCAAACCCAGGCACCGACCCCGGGCCCCAGTGCACATAGATGCCGAGGAACTCGTTCTCGAACCAGTTCGGCGTCCGCCATGTGGCCAGTGACTCACGCGCCGGCTGATAGGTCTCGGGCCGCGGCTGCGAAGCGTCCTTGACGATCGGCGTCGGCTTCGGGCTGCCCTCGTTGTCGCCCTGGTCCGCTTCGGCAAACACCCCCCTGTCCTCACCCTCTTCTGCTTCTTCGTCGCCCTCTTCTGCTTCTTCCTCGCCCTCGCCGTCGAACTCCTCCTCGCCGCCGAGCTCCTCGGTCTCTTCCATATCGGCCTGGTCGTCGGTGGTGTTGCCCTCGTGGTCGGCCTGGGTGGACGCGGCGGAGGGTTGATCGGCAACGACCGGGTCTTCGGCCGGCGGCGTGTTCTCCGTGGGGGCGACCGCCGCCTCGTCTGCTGAGCCGTTGGCGCTTGCGTTGCACGCGGTGGCTACGAGACCGGCGGCGATCAACGCAGCGGCAATACGACTTGAATGCATCTTCCTCAACTCCTCGTGGGTTGCATGGAGCTCTGTGGAGATGAGTGTGAGGACCCGCGGATGAAAGATCGGTGAGTCCGCAGGTGCCGACGAATCCATCGTCCGCATCCGGCCGGTCCATCCATGGCCTATCCGTCGCGTCGGAGCTATGTCCCGTGACCCCACTGCGCGTCGTCGCCAGCGCTTCGACTACTCGACCCGACGCTCGGTTTCGCCAACTCAAACCTCAGCGATCCGCGCTCGTGGATCGCTTCGGCCGTCAGCGTGCCTGTGTGCCCGGCAGGATGTACTGGACGACGAAGTCGTCCGCAGTGCCCTGCTCTTTCATCACCTTCTGAGCTCGCCGGATCAGCTGGCCTGCCTCGGTGACCGAGTAGAACCACGACTCGAGCGAGCGTGCGCCGACCACGTTGTCGGCGAGCTGCAAGCCGGCCTCTTCGTAGTAGGCGCGGATGTCTTGACCCGCAGCGATCGCGGTGGCGCTGTCCCAGCCAATGTCGTCGAGTCGTTCGCCATTCTCGAGACAGATCACCTGCTCGATGAGCGTGACGACACCGTCGACATCGGGCGACGCCACCCGGCCGAGCAAGGTGCGGCCAGTTGCGTCGACGTTGCGCTGGTAGGCGTTGCGGATGCCGCGCGCCTCGTCGATCGCCGGGTGCACATCCGGGTCGTGGCGAGGCGGCATCGGGCACGAGGCCGGCTCGTCGCCTTCCTCGGCAATCACCTCGGGGTAATCGACGATGAACGGGCCGTCGTCGCGACTGGTCAGTTCAAGCGCCGTGGTCAGCACCGCGGTCTGCAGCTCCACGTCATCAGGGCGTCCGAGCGGCCGCCCGAGCGGGAACTCGACGTAGAGCGCCCGTGGCGGCTTCGACGTTTCCAGCTGGCCGCGGACCAGACCGATGTTGACCGTTGTGATACCGGCCTGTTCGAACACGTTCGCGAGCACACCCCCGGTGCGCGTGCATAGCGGTCAAACCGGTGTGAAGATCACGACGTCGACGCCATCGTCGATCAGCTCCTGCGCAGCGCGCGGAGCGGTGTCTTGAATGATCGACGCGAAGTCGAACTGGGCGCCCATGAACGACAGGTGCCGTTCGGCGACCGATCCGATGATGCCGGCGTCGGCGAGCTCGCTCAACCGGTCGATCGGATACACCACGTTGAGGTCAGCGGCAATCCCCGATCGATCGAAGTTCGGACTGAAGTGCGAGAGCTGTAGATCCCGGACGTCGGCCGGGATCACCGTGTATGAGCCGTCGCCGGGTTGCCATAGTTCGACGTCACCGCTGCGCTTGAGGCCTGCTGTCGTGACAATCGCCACCTTCGCCGCCGACAACGGCTTGCCAACGGTCGACGGGCTCGTGTCGAACTCGGGCGACGGCAGACCGCCCACAGCGTTGCGCAGGTTCGCATCCCCGCTCATCCGCCGCACCGTACCGTGATGCGTGCTGTCAACAACAGAGATCGAGCACAGAGTTTCGCGATCGCCCGGACCCGGTCACCGCCATCATCACGCTCGGCGACGACAGGACGCGACCTCTCGCATGGCGCCGCAAGCGACCTGTCGCCTGGGTGACGTTCTCGCAGCAAACTGTCGCCCGGTTGGTCAAGCGTCGCGCAGTCGCGCGGCAGCTGATTCGGCGAGTGTTGTCAGGCGCACACGGTACGCGGTTGGGTGTGGCTGGTCGTTCTTGAGGCCAGCAGGCGCAAGTGTGAGTAGCTCGATCACGCGCTCGATGTTGGACGTGTCGGCGTCTGCAGTGGCGAGCAAGAAAATGCGCAGCCCTTCGTGGGCGCGGTCAGCTGCGGCCACCGCGATGTCGGCGGCGAACTCCTGGCGCCCCTCCATGAGCTCGTCACCGAACGGCGTCGAAGCCATACCCTCATAGCCGTCGCCGTACGCGCGTTGGAGAAATCCGTCCAATCGTTGCCCGGTCGTGCCGTCGGCGTGGAGCGCAGCAAGTGCGGCGTCGGTCCCATCGTTGAGGATCGCATCGAAGGCTGCGCGAAACACATCAGCGCGGTTCGCGAAGTAGCGGTACAGGGCGGCACGCGAGAGTCCAGCCGCCTCGGCGATGTCGGCCATTGACGCTCGCCGGAAGCCTTGCGCCGCAAACACAGCTATTGCCGCACGTCGGATCTCGTCAGCTCGTCCGTCCCATCGATCTCGCTGCGATCCGGCCACTGGCAACAGGTTGACACATACCTCCCAAAATGTCACCATCCCGTACCGGGTGACATTTCTCGCACCAAATGTCACCTCCCACGCCGCACTGATCGCAGGAGGACTGCATGAACAACTCACGTACGATCGCCGGCCGCACCGTCTGTGTGACTGGCGCTTCGAGCGGGATGGGCCGGGCGATCGCTGAACACCTCGGTGCGTTGGGCGCGCACGTGTTCCTCACCGGTCGCACGCTCGACGAAATGAGTGCTTCAGCGAGGCGGATCCGTGCCGCTGGTGGCCGAGCTGACGTCGACGACTTCGACCTCACCGACACCGACCGACTCGTGCAGTGGATCGATCATGCGGCCACGTTGACGGGTCGGCTCGACGTACTCGTCAACAGCGCCGGCTTCGGCGACATCGGAAGCTCGATCATCGATGGTGACCCGGAGATGTGGCGAGGAATGCTCAACGTCAACGTGCTCGCGCTCGCCGTCGGATGTCAGGCGGCGGTGCGGGCGATGCGCCGAACGGGCTCAGACGGCAACATCATCAACGTCTCCTCCACCGCGACGCTGCGCCGCGACTCGGGCGTGTATGGCGCCACCAAGTACGCGGTCAACTGCATCAACTCCACGCTGCGAAGCGAACTGGAGAACGACTCGATCCGCGTCACGGCGCTCATCCCCGGCGTGTTTGCGTCGAACTTCAGTCGGCACGGCGACCCGTCACGGATCACCGCTCGTGCCGACGCGGCAGGAATCACCGATCTCGACCTCTCCGACTCGCGACGACTCACACCCGACCAGATCGAGACGATCCAGTCCGCGCTCCCGACGACGATGGGCAACACGACGCACATCGCTCGAGCCGTGGAATACATCGCGGCCCAGCCCATTGAGCTGAACATCGAAGAGCTCGTCATCCGCCCCCAAAAGAGCCTGTTCTGAGCGCACGCGCAACCACAGCACACCGAACGAAAGGACCACTCATGCCGACCGTCTTCGTGACCGGCGCCAGCTCCGGAATCGGAAGATCCACCGTCACACGTTTCGCCGACAGGGGATGGAACGTCGTCGCCACCATGCGCGACCCAGCAGACGGCAGCGACCTCGCCGAACAGCCGAACACCCTTGTGACACGGCTCGACCTGCTCGACTCCGAGTCGATCAGTACTGCGGTTGAGATAGCGATCGAACGCTTCGGGCCGATCAACGTCCTCGTCAACAACGCTGGATACGGCGCCTACGGGCCACTCGAATCCACACCAATCTCCTCGATACGACGCCAATTCGACGTGAACCTCTTCGGTCTCATCGAAACCACCCAAGCGATCCTGCCCGGCATGCGCGAACAGCGCGCCGGCACAATCGTCAACGTGTCCTCCGTTGGCGGTCGCGTCGCCTACCCACTGGGTACCCCGTACCACGGCTCGAAGTGGGCAGTCGAAGGACTCTCCGAGGCGCTCCACTACGAACTCGCAGCACTCGGAATCGGCGTCAAGATCATCGAACCAGGCGGTGTACGAACCGACTTCTCAGGCCGTTCGTTCGTCTTCACACACGACCCCGAGCTCACCGACTACCAGCCGATCGTCGATGCCTTTCTCGCCGCCGGTGGTACACCAACTGGCCAGATCGGACCCGAAGACGTCGCCGACGCCATCTGGTCGGCCGCCACCGACAACACCGAACAACTCCGCTACCAGGTCGGCTCCGGGGCGCAACACGTGCTCGGACAACGCTACGCCGCCGACCAGGACGAGGCCTTCGTCGCAGGGCTACGCGCCAGCTTCGGACTCTGACACCGCCCAATCAAGCCACCGATCTCGCACCAAACCGTCGGGTCGAGAGCACGACCCCAGTGGGCGTTTCGTCCATCACCTCGGTCGCCTGTCGGGAAGCGAACCGTGAGCAAACCGGGCGCAAACCGTGGTCGTCGAAAGTGATCCTCGACCGCCGGACACCAACGTTCGGCCCGACGAAAGAAGGAGCCGCCTCGGTGGTGGTCGCCGATGATGAGTCGTCGTCGTCGCACGCGGCGGCGACTCAAAAGCTCATGGTGCGATACTGCGCACCTGAGCTGATGAGCACGCACCGATCCGATACCTCTCATTCGCCACGTCCGAACAGGCAAGCGGTTCACCGTGCGCCCATCCACGCTGCGTTAGAGCGGTTCGATCGGCAGGGATTCGACACGGTCACGACGGAGCAGATCGCCGACGCAGCGAGGTTCGCCCAGCGGACGCTCTTTCGCCACGAGCGGCACCGAGCCGATCATCGACGTCGCCGACCGTGTACTCGAGACGGTTGCTCCCTCGTTGTGAAAGCGCTCACCACACCACCCACGCCAACCTCCCAACCCCGGAATCGGCTGCGACTCACAAAGAGGACCCGACCATGACCATCACCAACTGGACCATCGACGAACTCCCCACCCTCGACGGCAAGCGCTACTTCATCACCGGCGCCAACTCGGGCATCGGCCTCGACACCGCTCGCCACCTACGCCGCGCCGGAGCGGACGTGCTCGTTGGGGCTCGTTCGGCCGACAAAGGCGAAGCCGCGATCGACGACCTCAACACGATCACATCGGATGGCGCACTCGAGCTCGTCACGATCGACCTCGCATCGACGTCGTCGGTGCGCTCTGCAGCCGCCGACCTCCACGAACGCTTCGCCGATGGCCTCGACGCCATCGTCAACAACGCCGGCGTGATGCATACGCCCCAAAGCACCACCGATGACGGCTTCGAGCTGCAATTCGGCACCAATCACCTCGGCCACTTTCTGCTCAACGCACTGGTCATCGACCTCGTCGCCGCGCGCGACGGGCGCATCGTCGCCGTTTCCTCGATCGCCCACCGCCAGGCCAAAGGCATCAACTTCGACGACGTGATGTACACCAACGACTACAACACGACCGCCGTGTACTCCCAGAGCAAACTGGCCAACCTGATGTACGGCATCGAACTGGCCCGCCGATTGGACGCAACCGACAGCGCAATGAAGTCGATCAGCGCGCACCCCGGGTACAGCGCGACCAACCTGCAAAGCAGCGGACCGACCGGATTCCTCAAGCAGGTCTACAAGCTCACCAACCCACTCCTCGCGCAGCCGTCGGAGAAAGGTGCACTTCCTTCGGTGCTCGCTGCGGCTGGCACCGAAGCTGTCAACGGTGCGTACTACGGTCCGACCAAGTTCGGAGGCATGCGCGGCCCAGTCGGCGTCAGCGCACGGAGCGACGCAGCCGACGACGCCGACGACGCAGCACGACTGTGGGACCTCAGCGAAGAACTACTCGACATCAGCTTCCAGATCCCAAACGCCTGACGTTTCGACGCCAGCCCGGCCGCACCGCAGCACGCATCTCGACAGGCCTGCCCCGCTTGCAGCGTCATGGCCGCCGGGCACGTGTGCGAGGATCGCGCTCTCCCCCACCGAGCCGAAGGATCTGCCGTGACCAACACACCACCGGTGCGCGAGTACGACCCGAGCGAGCCCTTTCCCGGAGTGATCGGCCGGACGCTCGACGAGTCGACGCCTGCCTGGCCGGCGCCGCAGCGAGCGCCCGACGGCAGCCCGAACGTCGTGGTCGTGTTGTGGGACGACGTCGGCTTCGGACAGTTCTCGGCCTTCGGTGGTCTCTGTGAGACGCCGACGCTCGACCGACTCGCCGACAGCGGCCTGCGCTACTCGAACTTCCACACCACCGCGCTGTGCACTCCGACGCGCGGATCGTTGATGACCGGCCGCAACCACCACTCGATCGGGATGTCGGCGATCACCGAGACGTCACTCGGTTATCCAGCGCACAACTGTTTCGTCGGCCGCGAGCACGGCTTCATGTCCGAGGTGCTCCTCGACGCCGGCTACAACACCTTCGCCGTCGGAAAGTGGCATCTCACGCCGCCGACCGAGTCGACCACGGCCGGGCCGTTTCATCGATGGCCGCTCGGACGGGGATTCGAGCGGTTCTACGGGTTCATGGCCGGCTCGACAGATCATTGGCACCCCGATCTGACCCACGACAATCAACCGGTACCGGCGCCGGGTCGTCCCGAAGACGGCTACCACCTGAACATCGACCTCGCCGACCGGGCGATCGGGTTCATCCAGGACGCGCACGTGCATGCGCCCGACAAGCCGTTCTTTCTGTACTACGCCCTCGGTGCGGGGCACTCACCACACCACGTCGAGCCGGAGTGGATCGAGAAGTACCGGGGACGATTCGATGGCGGCTGGGACGAGTACCGCGCGGTCACGGTCGAACGCCAGCGCCGGATGGGTCTGGTTGCGGACCACGCGCAGCTCGCCGAGCGCGATCCCGACGTGCCCGCGTGGGACTCGCTGAGTGACGACGCCAAGCGGATGTACGCGCGTCAGATGGAGGTGTACGCCGCGTTCATCGAGCAGAGCGACCACCACCTCGGGCGGGTGATCGACTTCATCGACCGGCTCGGCGAACTCGAAAACACGTTGGTCGTCGTGTTCTCCGACAACGGCGCCAGCGCCGAGGGCGGCGTGCACGGGAACTTCAACGAGGTGCTCTTCTTCAACGGCGTCGAGGAGACACTCGAAATGAACCTCGAACACTTCGACGAGTGGGGCGGGCCCGAGACCTACCCGCACTACTCGTGGGGTTGGACATCGGCGGGGAACACGCCATTCCGACGGTGGAAGCGCGAGACCTACCGCGGCGGCGTCACCGATCCGCTGATCGTGTCGTGGCCCACACGAATCAGCGAACCCGGCGTGCGCACGCAGTGGACCCACGTGACCGACCTCCTCCCGACGATCCTCGACGCCGCCGGACTCGAGCGGCCATCGGCGATCGGCGGCGTCGAACAGTCCCCGATGCACGGCGTGAGCTTCGCCGCGAGCTTCAACGACGCCGCCGTCGAGTCAGCGCACCGCACCCAGTACTTCGAGATGTTCGGGAGCCGCAGCATCTATCACGACGGCTGGAAGGCGAACTGTCCATTCCCGGGGCCAAGCTTCGTCGAGGCCGCCGAGGAAGGCCGACGATTCGGGATGGCGCTCACCCGCGAGATCCTCGACGACCTCGACCGGTCGGGATGGGAGCTGTACGACCTGACGACCGATCCAACCGAGACGGTCGACCTCGCCGACGCCGAGCCGAAGCGACTGCGCGAGATGATCGACCGGTGGTACGACGAAGCCGAGCGCCATGGCGTGTTCCCGTTGGCGTCGGCCGGAGCGAGTCGGCTGCGCGCACGACGACCCGCGATCGGCGGCAACGCCACACGCCAGACCTGGTATCAGAACGCGTCACCGGTGTACTTCGGCGCTGCGCCGCGGGTGTACAACCGGCCGTACTCGATCACCGCGGACCTGACCGGGTTGACCACCGAGCACGAGGGCCTGCTCGTTCACCACGGGAGTCGCCATGGCGGCTACGCGCTCTACATCGAGGACCGTCGACTGCACTACGTGCTCAACTACCTCCACCTCGACCGATTCCGCGTGTCGACTCCCGATCCACTGCCCACCGGTGATGTCCAAGTGCGGTACCAGTTCGATCCGACCGGGCCCCCTGACTTCGCTCGAGGACGCGGTCCGGGTGGGCGTTGCACGCTCGTGGTCGATGGTCAACTCGCGGCCGCGACCGAGATCCCCTACTCGCCGCCCAACCGGTTCGGGCCGGTCGGGTTCAGCTGCGGCTATGCCGCGTTCGACACGTGCGCTCCGGATCTCTTCGACGCGCCGTTTCGATTCACGGGCACCTTCGACCGCGTGGTGTTCGACCTCTCCGGCGATCTCGTCACGTTCGACGACGCCGAGATGCGCCGCCTAATGGTCGAGCAGTAGCAGCAGACTCTCCGCGGGTGCGGCAAGTGCCGCTACACCGATGCCAGCAGCATCTCCTCGAGCGCGCTGCGGTCCGGTCCGGGCAACGACTCAGCGGCCGGCGCCAGTTCCGCGAGCCGATCCATCACGCCAGGTCGAGCGGCGACATCGGCGCCGAGTTCGAGCAGCAGAACGACATCGAGGTACGCCCGGAACAGCTCCGGATCGGCGGCGTACACCGACCCGAGCGTGGACGCAAAGAACCACCGAGGGTCGTCGGTTTCGTACCTGGTGCCGTTGATCTGGCACTCGATCGTTGCCAGCCGGTGGCGGTCGAGGTTGAGCGTGTCCTCGTAGAACGGCCCGACGCGTTGGTCGGTGGTGGTCTGCCACGCAACGGCGAAGCCAGCCGAATTCGTGACGTCGGAGAGTCGCAGATGGTCACGCAACGCAACCGCATGCATCAACCCGATCGATGCGCCTCGGCCAAGCGACGGGTTCGTGCACGCCCAGGCGTCGCCGACGGCGATCAGCCCGGTCACCACCGGTGTTCCATCGACGACATAGTCGCGGCGCCGGTCGGGCAACTTCGCCATCACCTGCACATCGGTGATCGGTTGGGCGTCGGCCCAGTGCGCGACGAGCGGAAACGACCCCCACACGCGCTCCCACACGTCCGGATCGCGCAGCGCGCGGGCCGCCTTGTCACGTCCACTGGTCACCAGACCGACACCCCAGGTGCCGTTGTCCGCAGGCAACGTCAGGGTCGACATCGAGTCGTAGTGCTGGAGCGCGCCACCAAGCATCGGTGGGATGCTGCCGTCGCCCGAGCGGTAGTGGCGCCCGTAGTACACGAAGCCACTGTCTTCGATCTCCTCGCGCACCTCGATGCCGCCCGCTGCGGCGAGCATCTCCGGGGTCTGCGAGCGGCGTCCGGAGCAGTCGACGACGAGGTCTGCGGTGAACTGGCCTTCGTCGGTCGCCACGCTGCGTACGTGTGGCACTGCGCCATCGTTGTCGAGCTCGAAACCGAGCACCGTGACGCCGCGGTGCACCACAACCTGCGGGTGTGCGTCGACGACGCGTTGGATCGCCGCTTCGATGACGGGTCGACGGCCGGTGAGGAGTTCAAACCGGCCATCGTCGGTGCGAATCGGACCGCTGATGGCCTCGGGTGCGTTGACCGCCGGGTTGTAGCGCAGCGCACCGGCAGCGTCGAGTGCGGCGGCGACGTCGGGAAGGTGTTCGTCGAGTTCCTGGCGGAATCGAGCGAGGAACGAGTGAATCATCCGGAACTGACCGACGCCGGTGCGGTCCCATTCGTCGTACGCGTCCGCCGGCTGCGTCGGAGCAACCGACGGGTCGCGCTCGAGGATTGTGACGCGGTGTCCGTCGCCCGCAAGCAGGAGTGCGGTGAGGCTCCCGTGAAGTCCGCCGCCGATGATCGTGACATTGAGCGAGGATCCCGGCCGATTGCTGATGCTGATCATGTCGAACAGCATCAACAACGGCGCGCGTCACCCGCGCGTCACGTGGCTACCCCTTGAGCGACGTGAGCAACCCACGTGCACGCGCACCCCACGGCTCGATGCCGTAGCGGTCACACAGCGCCGCCGCCTCCTGCAGCCAGGCCAACGCCTCGTCGTCGAGCTGGCCATCGGCGCGGTAGCGGTTCTCGGCGAGCGCGAACAAGGTGGTGGCCCGGTGGTACTCCCAGCCGAATCGTTCGTTGACCGCCAGCGCGTTCAGCAGCCGTGGGGGGGGCGCGCGGCGGGGGGCGCGCCACCCCCGAAATTTTGGGGCCAAGGGGGCGGCCGGGGCGGGGGGGGGGGGGGGGTTTTTAGGCACCCACGGCGACACATGGAAGGCCCACG
>JBCCVW010000082.1:0-18494 GCA_039194665.1 Actinomycetota bacterium | reverse complement strand
GCCGCAACCTGTTGGTGTACCGACGTCGGCACCTCGACGCGGCGATCGCCAACGCCGAGAAGCTCGGCTTCTCGCGCGGCGCTGCGCTGTATCCGATGGTGACGATCAACGGAGAGGAGTGCCACAACGAGTGGGAGATCACGTTCTGCGAGATCCACCGCAACGGGGCGATCGCCTTCGCCATCTACGACTACATCAGAGCGACCGGCGACGAGCGCTACCTCACCGAGGGCGGCCTCGAGGTGTTGCTGGCCATCGCTCGGTTCTGGGCGCAACGCCTGTCGTGGTCGACCCAACGCGACGCCTATGTGCTGCTCGGGGTGACCGGTCCCAACGAGTACGAGAACAACGTGGACAACAACTGGTACACGGCGCTGATGGCGCAGTGGACACTGCGGTACGCAGCCGACGCGATCGATCGGTCTTTGGCCATCGACGCCGACCGCGCTGCTGCGGTGCTCGCCGAATGGACCGTCGACGAACAGGAACCGGCGGCATGGCGGGAGATCGCCGACCGCCAGTACCTGCCCTACGCCGACGAACACGACGTGTTCTTGCAGCACACGAACTTCCTCGACAAGCAACTGCTCACGGTGGACGACCTGGATCCCGCCGACCGGCCGCTCAACCACCACTGGTCGTGGGATCGGATCCTGCGCTCGTGTTTCATCAAACAGGCCGACGTGCTGCAGGGGCTGTGGGTACTCGGTGATCGGTTCGACGACGCCACCATCGCCCGCAACTTCGACTTCTACGAGCCGCGAACCGTCCACGAATCGTCGTTGTCGCCGTCGATCCACTCGGTCTTGGCGGCGCGCCTCGGACGTCTGGACAAGGCCCACGAGATGCTCAGTCGTTCGGCGCGACTCGACCTCGACGACATCAACCACGACACCGCCGACGGTTGCCACACCACGTCGATGGCCGGCACCTGGCTCGCCGCGGTGCAGGGCTTCGGCGGCATGCGGGTGATCGATGACACGCTGCACCTCCGACCGCGCCTCGCGCCTGGGTGGGATCGGCTGGCCTTCTCGATCCGCTTCCGCGGGAGCAGAATGCGCGTCGATGCGCGCCGCGACGGCGTGGACATCCTGCTGCGGTCGGGGCCGCCGCTGACGGTTGTGATCGACGGCGAACAGCGTCAACTCAGCTGACCAACGACGACACCGGACACCAGGCGCGCTTGCGCCAATATATGCAACTCTGCTGAAATATCGGCGTGCACAACGATTTCGACGGATTCCGTGCGATCGGCAATCAAACACGGCGACGATTGCTCCACCTCGTGGCCGAACACCCGCGATCGGTCGGCGAGTTGGCCATGGCCGTAGATGCCAGCCAGCCGGCGACCAGCCAGCACCTGAGCACGTTGCGCCGTGCGGGACTGGTGACGGTGGAGGTCGACGGCCGGCACCGCCGCTACGCTGCCGACTTCGCCACGTTGGGTGAACTACGCGCTGAACTCGACCGCTTCTGGAACAGCGCCCTCGATCGATTGGTCGACGTGGCGGCGCAACACGAACAGGCCGGCACGAGGGTCGCATCATGAGGCTGGCCAGTTGCCATCGCGATCTGCCGGTGGACATCGAGACGGCGTGGTCATTGGTGTCCACGCCTGCAGGCCTGACCCAATGGTTGGCCACCGACGCCACCCTCGAACTCCGGCCAGGCGGCGCGGTGCGGTGGACCCACGACGACGGGGCGATCGTGGCCGGTGAGGTCGTCGCCGCCACACCGCCCTCCCAACTGGTGTTCACCTACGGCTGGGAACGCGGCCGATTCGACGTCGCCCCCGGGTCGACCGAGGTGACGATCTCGCTCACACCGCTCGAGCCGCAACGGACGCGAGTGGCAGTCGAACATCGTGGGCTCAGCGCAGAGATGGCGGCTGCGCATGAAGGCGGCTGGACACACTTCCTCGGTGAGCTGGTGCGCGCGGCGGGAGACGAACAATGAGCTTCGCCGGATTCGACCCGACCACCCTCGCGCTCCTCGCCGAACTGCCGGGGTGGGACAGCGACCGGTACGACGCACATCGCCACCAGCTGAAGACCGGCGTGAGCACTCCCGGGCGCGAGCTGATCACTGCGGTAGCCGATCACCTGCCCGCCGAGCTGACCGTGTCGGGTCGTGCGTCGGTGTCGCCGTTGCATCGCGATCTGCGCTTCGCCGCCGCCGGCTCACCCCGGTACAAGGACCACCTCTTGCTGACCACCTGGCATGGCGCCGACAAGCGGGTCGGTGCGACGTTGTGGTTGCGGATCGATGCGTCACGGGTGGGCTTCGCCAGTGGAATCTCGCTCGACGGCGATCACCGCGATCGCTGGCGCGCAGCGATCGGCGACGAGCGGGGCGCCGCCCTGACAGACGCCATCGACACGATCGTCGCCTCGACCGATGCCGACGTGGCTGGCGAGCAACTCACCCGCGTACCGCGGCCCTATCCACCGGACCATCCGCGCGCCGACCTGCTTCGGCACAAGGGCATCCAGGTGCGCTACACCGCGCCGCTCCCCGACACCGTCGGGTCGGCCGAGTTCGGGCCATGGTGCGCCGAGCGGCTCGGCCGGTTACTGCCCATACACCGCTGGTTCGTCGAACACATCGAAACGGAGACCTCCCATGGGTGACAGTGAAACCGACACCGATACCGACGCGCAGACGCTCTTTTGGGATCTCGTCGACGAGTTGCAAATCGCCGACGACCGAGTTCACGAAGGACGCATCATGAGCAGCCGATGCGCGCGCGTCGATGGGGAGTTCCTGGCGCTCTACCACAAGCCCGAGTGGGGTCTCGTGGTCAAGCTGCCGCGCGAACGCGTGAGCGAGCTGGTCGAGCGCGAGGCCGGCCAGCCCTTCCGTCCGAACGGCAAGGTGTTTCGCGAGTGGATCTCCGTGCCCGACGTCGATGCCGACACGTGGCGCTCGCTGCTCAACGAGGGTGTCGCCTTCGTCGCCCCGCGTGCATAACCGCACGCGAGGTCGTCATCAACCGCGGTCGGACAACCACGCGCTGGGGCGCGCGGCGTGGCCGAGACGGACCAGATCGGGCTCGACCGTATCGAGGTCGTCACCGAGTTCGCAGAGCACACCCGACCAGCCGACCAACGACATGACACGCCGGCGATCGAGGTCGCTCGATGCAGCGCTCGCACACTGGACCATCGCAGCGGTCGGAAACTCGACCGGCTGATGCGCGGTGTCCGGGGCGGCGCGCCGTAGCGTGGCGCCAGCGCGCTCGAGACGATCGGCGTCGTCTTCGATCAGTGTGGTGACTGCGGCGCGCGCGTCCGGACAGACCGTGTCGGGTTCCGGTATCGGCGGAACAAGGCCGACAACCAATGCGCGCGAAAGCCACAACGGTCGGAGCGCTGCGATCCACGCTCGAAGGTCGATCGGCTCGCCGTTCTCGGCGCGTGCGGCGACCAGTGCCGCCTCGGCCTCGCGGCGGAGCGCAGTGAGCTTCTCTGCGGCAGCGGCATGCTCGTCAGGGTCACCGTGCAGACTGCGGATGGCTCGTGCTGCACCGTGGAATGCGGTTGCTGCGGCGTCCGCCAACATGCCTCTGGCACCGCGCGGCCACAGCACGAAACTGAGGGCGACAGATGATGCTGCGCCGATCGCCACGTCGACGACCCGGATCACCCCGGTGTCGATGCCGGGATTGTCGAGCAGCATGAACAACGAAACGACGAGCACGGCAAACGAGGCCTGACCGACCCCGATGCCGAAGTGACCCGGGCCGTACCCAGACACCGCAATCGCCACGACGAACACAACGGCGACCACCGCGTCGTTGCCGTCGGCTGCGGCAATCCACACGGCACTGAGCGCGAATCCGACACCCGTGCCGATCACGGCGGCGATCGCCGTCGACGTGGTTGAGTGCGCGTTCGATCGAAGGATGAGCAACGTGGCGAGCACGATCCAAAAGCCGTGCTCGACATCGACCACCTCCGAGATCAACACCGCTGCCGCCAGCGCGGCGCCCACGCGCACTGCGTTGACCATCACCACGCCGCGCACCCGAATCTCGCTGGTGATCGTGGCCCACGCACGCCCCCAAGAAGCGCGGACACCGTCGACCGGTGCGTCGCGCAGCTCTGGCGCGGTGGACACGTCAGGAATCTCGCGCGGATGGTCGGAGACCGCTCGTGCGGCATCGAACTCGATCCACACGATCAGGTGCATCAGCTCGAGCGGGCCGATCTGGGAGCGCAGCAACACAACCGCGTCGTCGGGGCGATCAGCCGCAATGTCGTCGCGCAGCATGGCTCGCGCTCGCCCCAGGTTTTCATCGAGCGCCGGCAGCTCCTCGAAGGCCAAGCGCGGGTCGCGCTCGCCGCGCAGGACCGCTCCCGCCCGCAGCAGGGCGCGGCGCACCTCGTTCATCCGCTCGTCGCTCGCCTGCTCGGTGGTGAGGTGAGTGATCAGCTTGACCGAGTGCTCCAGGTGCTCGATCAAGCGAAACAACGCGATCTCGCGCACGGTCGGGCCGAACGGCCGCAGCGGCGACGACACCAACCCCTGCACCGCGGTGACCTGTTGTTTCATGGCATCGATCACCTGCGGATCGGCTGGCGCGTCGAGACCCGCGACGAGCGCATCGGTGAGCTCAGCGACCGCCAACTCGATGTCGCGGCGACGGTTGATCGGCCACAACACCATCGCGGCCACCAGCGCCACGAGCGCACCGAGCGACCAGCCCACGACTCGATCGACGAGCCCAGCGTCGGCCAACGGCTCGAGTACCGACAACGAGAAGGCCAACGCCACCCCTGGCACGTGCAACGGCAAATAGCCGCCGAGCGACGACGTCACCGTAATGGCGAAGCCGACCGCGAACATCCCAACGACCGCGAGCACGGTCGATCCCGACAGCACGCCACCGAGCAACGCTGCCAACGACCCGAGCACGAGAAACGTGGCGTACGCCGCCGCCCGCGATCTCGGTGGGCCTGCGTAGTCGGCGAATACCAGCCCAACAAACGAGGCAAACACCGCGTACATGGCGATGGTCGTGTTGCCGATCACGTTCAGTCCGAACACGAGCACGAGCGGAACGACCAGCGTTGCCCGACCCGCCCGACGGAGCGCGATGTAGTCGGGAGCGTCCGCCGAGAACACACGTGGCACGCCGATGCACGGTATCCGCATCACATTCTCGGGTTCTGCTCCAGGTCCCCACAGGCCGCGCACATGTCCGCGCCGTCATCATGTGGTTCACCAACTGCCATTGCCCTACCGCAATGGCTCGGGCGGGGCCCGGTGGCCCTGGGGCGTGGCGGACGTCCCAGGGCCGTGCCCGCACGACCAGCCACGCCCCGATGTCGTCCGGCCCGTCGCCGACTACGTTCGAGACAACGACTACGCCGCCGTGGTCGCAATCGAGAGGGGTCGACATGGAAGCGTTCACGTTTGACGGCAGCGATGGGCAAACGCTCGCCGCGTACCGCTGGCTACCGACTGGCGAGGCGCGCGCGGCGGTGCAGATCGCTCACGGCGCAGCCGAACACGCGCAGCGGTACGACCGTGTCGCCAACAGGTTGGCCGCTGCCGGCTACGCCGTCTACGCATCCGATCATCGGGCCCACGGGCGAACCGCCGACGAGTTCGGCGCGTTCGGCGTTGCTCGGCCCGGCGGCTGGGCGGCGATCATCGACGATCAGCACCAGCTCAGCGAACGAATTCGCTCCGACCTGCCGGGGCTGCCGCTCTTCCTCATCGGACACAGCATGGGATCGTTCATCGCCCAGTCCTACGCCCAGCGATGGGGCGCCGAGCTCGCCGGGCTGGTGTTGTCGGGTACGTCGGGCGGGCTCGGGCTCGACGACGACACGCTCGCGATGATCCGTGCGCTCGGCGACGGCGACGGCGCCGACGCCCCATCGGAGGTGTTCGCCGCGATGTTCGCCGGCTTCAATACGCCGTTTGCCGGCGAGGATGCAACCGGGTTCGAATGGCTCAGTCGCGACCCGGCCGAGGTCGCGATCTACGTCGCCGACGACTGGAGCGGGTTTCCCCTGTCGAACGGCTACGTCGCCGACATGCTCGACGGCGTCAACACGATGTGGACCGACGAGGCCGAGGCGGCGATTCCGCGCGAGCTGTCGGTGTACGTGTTCGGCGGAGCGGAGGACCCGGTGGGCGGCGAGAACGTGCAGTCGGTGCGCGATCTGGTCGACCGCTGGCGCGCCGCCGGGATCGACGACGTCACGCTGCGACTGTACGACGGCGCTCGCCACGAGACGCTGAACGAAACCAACCGCGACGAGGTCGAGGCCGAACTCGTCGCGTGGCTGGACGGCGCCCTCAGCGCCGGCTGAGCACGCCGTCGGGCGACCGCACATCGTCACCGATCGCGACGAGCACGGCGCCGAGCATCACCACGCCGAGCGCGCCCGCAACGAGGAACGCTGCTTCTGGCCATCGATCGAATAACGGGATCAGGGCGAGTGGCCCGATCGCATGGCCTGCGAAACGGAAGGCAAGTGACGACGACACGCCTCCGCTGCGGTTCTCCGGCACGGCGAGCGCGGCGAGCTGCAGCAAAATCACGAGGGAGAATCCGATCGCCGCGCTGACGACCACGAAGCCGACCACCATGACGCCGACCGAGCCGATCAACCCGAGCGCAGCGACTGCAGCTGCGGCGCTGAGCAGGGCAACCACGGCCGAGCGGCGCGGCCCCCAGCGGTCGAGCAGCCGACCCCACCAGGGACTGGCGATCGCGGTACACGTGCCACCGATCGCCAGGACGGAGCCGGCGACGGCGGCCGAGGTGCCGAGTTCGTCCCGCAAGAACAGGCCGACCAACACGGCGGCGCCAAGCGGCCCGGCCGCGCCGGCAAACGACGCAACCCACAGCGCAACCATGCGACGGGTGAGCAGCGGTTTGATCGGCGGCGCTGCAGCACCCGGCCGCGGTTCGCCGACGATCGGCCGGGTGGCGAGCACTGCCGACACCGCCGCCACGCCGACGAACGCCAACCGCCAGTCGAGGAGTGCAACGAGACCGCCGACGAGCGGCGCTGCAGCAGATCCCGCCGCCTGGAAGCTGGCATAGATCCCGACTGCGCCACCGGAACGCTCGGCGGGAACGACCTCGACCAGTGCGGCCAGCAGCACTGGGGTGATGAATGCGTTGCACGCGCCCTGGATCGCACGTGCACCGACGAACAGGCCCAGGTTCGGCGCAAACGCTGCAAGAAGCGATGCGATGGCGTACGCGATGAACGTCAGCCGCAACACGCGGCGGCGTCCGTAACGTTCGCCGATGGTGCCCGACACCAACATCAGCGCGGCCATTGGCAACAGGTATCCGCTGAACGACCAATTGACCGCCTCGGTGCCGACGTCGAACTCGTCGCGCAACTCTGGATAGATGGCGATCACCACCATCGTGCCGAACGGCCCGAGGAACCCGCCGAGGTAGTACGGCAACGTGCGCGCGGTCAGGAGTCGCTGATCGTGCGACTCCATCGACCCCATCGCGCCATCGTCGCAGATCGCCGGCGTGCGCGGGCCCGCCGAGGCGCATACGGCGCTGATGGTGATGGTGATGGTGCCTTAGTGGTCTGGATCGCTCTCGGCCGCGTCCGGCCCATCGCGATCGGCGGACAGCGCATCGATCGAGAACGGCCCAGCCCGCGCCAGTCCTTCGAGGTCGGCGAGCTGGCGCGAGGTCAGCCGACCGGTGTCGAACCGCACCTCGACCACGGCCGAGCGCAGCGCCGCTCCCAAGCCGGCAGCCTGGACGCGCCGATAGTCGAACGGTCGCTCAGCGTCGGGCGGGCACGACGCGGCCACAATGAACGACGCCAACCAGCGCTGCCCTCCACCGGTCGCCAACCAGCGGGCGAAAGACGGATCCCTGTGCACGTCGCGACGATGCGCGATCGACCGTCACCCAACCATCACTCCACTCGAGACCGCGCTGCATTCGACGCCGAGGCCTCCGTCGATGCGGCCCACCACGCCACCATTACGCTCGGGAGATGGCGACGGCGCTGCGATTTCGCCCCCCGACGCCCCGCGCCGGCGACGTGGCACGGCCGCGCATCCAGCGGATACTCGCCGGACGCTTCGATCGTTCGCTGACCTCCATGGTTGCGGGACCCGGATTCGGCAAAACGACCGCGCTCGCCCGGGCCGTCGAGGAACACCGGCTCGTCGGCTCGGGGCGTGATCTGTGGCTGACATGCACCCCAGACGACACCGATGCGGCCACCTTGGCACGCGCCGTGGTCGAAGTGCTCGACGCGCCGGTCGACGCGACCGAACCACACCTCGTCGCCGCCGTCATGGCGGCGTCCGCCCCCAAACACTTGTGCCTCATCCTCGATGATGTGCACCACGTCCGACCCGGCACCGAGGGCCATCGCTGGTTGGTCGACCTGCTCGGCCGAACGCCGACCAACGTCCACGTGCTCTGCGCCGGGAGGGTGTCGCTCGGGTTCGACCGTCCAGATGCGGTCACCATCACGGAGTCCGAGCTGCGGTTCACTGCCTCAGAGATCGGCGAGTACCTCGACCAGCACGGGTCGCCACCGCTAGATCGTCGCATCACGGATCTCGCCGGATGGCCGGCGTTGGTCGACGTGGCAGCACGACAGGGCGCTCCCGTGCGCTACATCGATGACGCGATCCTCACGGCACTCGAGCCTGCTGCGGCGCGCGCCCTCGATTGCCTCGTTGCCGCAGGCCACGGCGATGCGCAGCTCGTCGAGGCGTGCGTGGACGCATCACCCGCCGATATCGACACCCTGCCGCTCGTCGACACGGTTGGCGTGGAGTATGTGCCGCACGGCTTGTGGTACGAGCTACGAGCCCGAAGCGCGTCGGTTGGGGCCATGCGGCTCCAGGTGGTCGAGGTCCTCGACGACCGCAACTCGATCGAGCACGCGCTCGACGTCGCGCTCGCTGCCGAAGTCGCTCGACTCGAGCACGACGCGCCAGCGGTGGCACAGGAGCGCCGCGCTGACTTGATACGGCGCGCGCTGTCCCCCGACCGCGACGTCGACGCCGCCCACATCCGTCGCTGGGCCGCGACGGCACGACGAGCCTTTCCAGACGATCCCGACGGCCTTGCGCTGCGCGGCATGCGCGCCCGCGTCGACGATCCGCAGGGCGAGGAGTGCATCGAGTACCTGTCGCTGGCGGCCGCTGGATACGTCGAGCGCGACGACGCCCGCGGTGAAGCGACGGTCCTCAGCGCACTGACCTACCCACTGCACACGCGACAGGACGCGGCTGGTTTGCAGACCGCGTACGGACGATTGATCGAACTCGCAGCGCAAGGAATCGGCGAAGCCGAACAGCAGAGCCGGCTTGGCCAGTCGGTGATCGCCACCGCGCTTGGCGACGCAGCGGCCGCCCGCGACCACGCGCAGGCAGTCATCGATCGGGCACCACCCGGCGCAGCGCACACCGCCGCCACATGGTTGCTGGCAAACGCACTCAATGGGCTGGGAGAACCGTCCGTGGCGGTGGCCGACCAGCTGTATGGCGCGCCGGGATTGTTGCCCGGCATGTGTGCTGCACCGTTCACCGCCAGATGGAAGCTGGGCCTCATCGAGGAGATCGACTCGATGGACCGGATTCCGCCAACGGGCGATCGAGACCGTTATGTGATGGCCGTATGGGAGAGCGTGCTGAGCATCGCGATCGGCGACCTGGCGGCCGGCGAGCAGCACCTGGAGGTGATCCGGGCCGCGCATCCCGACGGTGCTCCGGCCGGCGACTCGAGCAACGTCATTACCGAGGTGGCCCTCGACATCGAGCGCGGCGACGACGACACCGCCCGTGATCGTCTGCGCGACCTCTTCGCCGCGCACCCGATTGACGGGCCGCTACGCATGTGGGTCGCCATGAGCGCCGGTGTGGTCTACCTCTACGCACCCGAACAACGCGACTTCCTGCGCGCCCAGACGCTCGGACCCCTCTACGCGCGCGACCTGGCACTCGCCAGCGCGCTCGCGGCGTTACACGAGTCCGGCGACATCGACCCGCTGCGCAGGTCTGTGCTGCCCGAGCGATCGGGGGCCTTGTTGTGCGCCATCGGGCTCCGGCACACCGCGGAGTACCTCGCGGCGGCCAGGCAGCTGGAGGTGGCCGGCGTTCACGATGTCGTGGTCTCGCTGGTCGACACCGTCGGTGCGCCGGCGCGCCGTGCACTCGCTCGTGCGTCAGCGAGTGAGGTGCCGGAGATCGCAACCGGTGCGGCGTCGATACTCGGTGAGATCCCGGTGCCGCCGGCCGGCAGCCTCGAGATCCGCCTGCTCGGCACGTTGTCGCTCGGCCTCGACGGTGCCGACTATCTGCCGGACGACTGGCGACGGGAACGAGTACGAGCACTGCTGGCCTTCGTCATCCTGCATCCGACGCCCACCCGTGAGGCAGCGATCGCCGAGCTCTGGCCCGACGCCGACGCCGAGGCCGGTCGGCGCAACCTGCGTTCGACGCTGAACCGGCTGCAGAATGTGCTGGAACCGGAGCGCACCGGAGGGCACGCCGCATACCACCTGCGATCACACGGCCAGCTCCTCGAGTTTCGCGCCGGTGCGAGAGCGACGATCGACGTTCACCAGTTCGTTGACGACCTGCGTGCAGCGGAGGAACTCGACTCGTCGGGTACCCCGTCGCTGGCGATCGATCGCTACCTATCTGCGATCGGCCGCTATCGCGGGGACCTCGTGCCAGATAGCTACGACCCGTGGGTTCTCGTGCAACGCGACGCGCTGCGGGCGCGTTACGTGGTCGCCGGCGTGCGCAGCGCCGACCTGCTCACTGCGCTCGATCGGTCTGAGGAGGCCATCGACGTACTCCTCCCGGTGTTGGCAACCGAGCCGTACTCCGAGCCAGCGCATCGCGCCGTGATCGCCGCCCAGCTCGCTCAGGGCGATGTCGCTGCGGCCCGCCGCGCGTTAACGACCGCCGACGAGTTGCTCGGTGAGGTCGGCGGCGCAGCCGATCCGGCGACCGAAGCGCTGCGGCAACGCATCGATCGCCGCGCCCCGCCGTGACCGAGTATCCACACCACGCGGTCGATGCTCGTGCGCCGTCGCGCGCACCAGGGACGTTGGTCGCCTCTCCGACAACCAACGTCCCTGGAGGCGGGTGCTCAGGCGTCGACGAGCACCTGCTCGGCTTCGGCGACCACGTCGGACCGACGCCCTGCGACGAGGAAGGCCGCGATGCCGGTGACCGCAGCCAAGACGGCGGCGACCGTCATCGACGTGGCCCATCCGTCGAGGAATGCATCGCGGGCGGCGCCCGCCAGCTCGACACCGTCGGGTCCGAGTTCTCCGGCCACGGCGAGTGCTTGGCCGATGCCTTCCTCGACGGGCTCGGCGAGCGGCTCGGGCAGCGTCTCGGCGGTGTCGGCGATGCTCGACCGGTAGCCCGACGAGAGCAGGGATCCGATGAGCGCGATGCCCAGTGCGGAGCCAACCTCGCGCACCGTGTCGTTGAGCGCCGAGGCCACGCCTTGCTTCTCGGCCGGCAGCGACTCCGTGATGGCGGTGGTCGACGGCGACATCGCCAGCCCAACACCTGCGCCGACGAGCACGAGGCCGGGGAGAATCGCCCAATAGCTCGGGTCGGAGCTGGCCATGGCCAGCGTGATGAAACCGACGGTGATGCCAACACTGGCAACCGCCAGGATCGATCGGAGTGAGAATCGGTCGGCCAGCTGCGGGGCGGCGGGCGACAGACCCATCATCACCACTGCCATCGGCAGCAAGCCGGTGGCGGCCTGCAACGCCGAGTAGTCGAGCACCGCCTGCAGGTACTGGAGCACCACGAGGAAGACGCCGAATACCAGCATGAACACGAACACCAACGACATCGAGCCAGCGGCGAGGTTGCGGTTGGAAAAGATGCGCACGTCGAGGATCGGGGCGACCGATCCGCCGCGTTCGTGGGCGACTGCGGTTCGCCACTCCCATGCGACGAAGGCCACCGACGCCAGCACGCCGACGATGAGGGATCCGATCGAGATCGGCTCGGTCCAACCGACCTCGGGACCCTCGTGGATGCCGAGCACCACGCCGCCGACGGCGAGGATTGACAAGACGGTACCGATCGCGTCATAGCCGTCGTGGTGTTCGTTGCGACTCTCGGGAACGAGGGCCATCGTGGCGATCAGCGAGGCGGCAGCGACGATCACCGGGAAGGCGAAGAGCCACGGCCAGGTGACAGCGTCGATGATCGCCGCAGAGATGAACAACCCGAGGATGCCGCCGGCGCCGGCGAACCCGGCCCAAATCCCCACGGCCCGGCCGCGCTCGTCAGCGGGGAACACCGACGTGATGATCGACAACGTGGCCGGCATGATCATGGCGGCGCCGAGACCAGCCAGCGCACGGAAGGCGATCATTGTGGTGGCGCTGTCGGCGAAGGCGGCTGCGCCGCTGGCGACGGCGAAGATCGTCAGTCCGATCATCAACACACGGCGACGGCCGAAGCGGTCCCCGAGTTCGCCGATGCCGAGCAGCAGTGCCGCCAGGGTGAGGGTGTAGGCGTTGACGATCCACAGCACCTGCCCGGTGCTGGCACCGAGATCGACGGCGAGATCGTTGAGGGCCACGTTGAGGCCCGACACGGACGCCACGACAGCGATGAGCGCAAGGCACATCGTGACGAGGACGCCGGTGCGTTGGCGGGGGGTGAGGTCGGTGGGCACTGCTGCTCCTGGTTGGGGTTCGGGTGGTTCCAATATTCACCGGAAGCGATGCGTACCGATAGGCATTGTTTCCGGTAATTGAGACTTCAGTATGAAACGACCATTTCCGGAAGTCAAGACTTTCGCTATGATGTGACACATGTCGCCAGCTGACGTCGCTCCCGCCGTGGACATCGACGGCGATGCGCCCGGCCGCGGTCGTCCCCGCGATGCCGATCGCACGACCGCCATCCTCGATGCCGCCGTCGAACTCATGCACGAGGAGGGCTGGGAGGGATTCCGCGTGCAAGACGTGGCCACCCGCGCCGGTGCCGGACTGGCCACGATCTACCGGCGCTGGCCGACCAAGGAGGCCCTGGCTGCCGCGGCGATGCGCCACGACACGCCGACGGTCACCGCGGCGTCAGGAGATCCCCGCGCCGACGTGCGCGCCTTGCTCGTCGACCTCGCCGACAAGATCTGTGGCAAGGGCGGCTCGGTCATTGGAATGTTCGCCGCGGCTCGTCACCACGACGAGTTGGGCGCGGCGGTCGACGACGTGATGCGCGACACCGTACGGGGCACGATTCGCACCTCGATCGGGGCCGTGATCGGCGACGACCACCCGCAGTTGGACATGCTCACCGACGCGGTTCCCGCCACGCTGCTGCTGCGCGCGGGCATCTTCGAAGAACCGCTCGCACCCGGCGACTTCGCCGACGAGGTGCTCGCGCTGCTCGACGCCCTAAGGTGACAGTTGGGGTCTGAGCCGACCCCAACTGTCACACGGCAGCAGCGTTGGCCTGGCCGGCCAGATCGAGCAAACGCTCAAGGGCCGCCAGCCGCTCGTCGGCGGACCCGTCGGGCAACGTGATACGCAACGTCGACACCCCGGCGGCGGCGTACGCCCGCAGTTGGTCGAGAATCTGCTGGTCGGTGCCGATCAGGTTCGTGCCTCGGCCGATCTCGAGTGGGACGCGTGCTGCTGCGGCGGCGCGGTCGCCGGCGCGCCACAAACGCTCGACCTCCCGGACGTCGTCGCCATACCCCTGTCGCTCGAACGCCTGGTTGTAGAAGTTGGTGGTGCTCGAGCCCATCGCTCCGAACGTGAAGGCGTAACCGTCGGCGTGCGTGCGCGCCAGCACCGCGGCGTGCTCGTCGTCGATCGCGAACTCGAGGCTCGCGGCCACCGTCATCTCGACATCGGCGACCGAACGGTCGACCGTCGCCGCACCAGCAGCGATCTGGTCGAAGAACACGTCGGCGGTGGCAGCAAAGAACGAGTTGCCGATCCAGCCGTCGGCCAACTCGCCCGTGAGGCGCAGATTGGCCGGTCCGAGCGACGCTAGATAGATCGGGATCTCGACCGGCGCCGCGATCGACCGGATCGCTTTGCCGTCGCCGTCGGGCAACGGTAATTGGTAGACGTCGCCGTCGTAGCGCAGCCGTTCACCAGCGGCGACCATCCGGATGATCTCGATCGTCTCGCGGGTCCGGGTGACCGGCTTGGTGAAACGCACGCCATGCCAGCCCTCCATCACCTGCGGGCCACTGACACCCAGTCCCAAGATGAAGCGGCCACCGGACATCGCCTGCAGCGACATCGCCGTCATCGCGAGGGACGCCGGACTGCGGGCCCCCAGCTGCACGATCCCGGTCGCGAGCCGAATTCGCTCGGTCATCGGGGCAAGCGCAGCCAGCGGCGTGAAGGCGTCGTATCCCCAGAACTCCGGGACCCACACCGAATCGACGCCGAGGCGTTCCGCCTCGACGACGAAGTCGAGATCGGCTCGACCGACCGGGATCGCGTTGATGCCGACGCGCACACTCATCGCGCTCACGGTAGTGAATTGCAAGTGACGGCGCCGCGGCCGACGTTACGCCAGGGTGCGTAGCCGAGCGGCGACGTCTTCCGGTATCAGCGGGTTGAAGAACTCTTCGCTGGCCACCTCGGCGGCGGCGATGAACCGGGCCACGCCGGCACTGCGCCACGGCGACACGATCTCGATGTTGAACCATGCGCCGGCGTAGTTGTCGTCGACGGTGGGGCGCTGATTGAGCCACATCATGTACGGCAACGGTGTGTCGAAGTAACGGTCGAGACGGCCGAGGACGTCGACCAGCATCCCGGCGAGCACCGTCCGGTCGACGGCACCCATCGTGGGCAGATCGGCGATGTGGTCGATCGGCGCGACCTCGACCGCAATCGGAAACGTCGGCGCGTGCGGGACCCAGACCATCCAGCCGTCACGTTCGATCACCAAGCGCTCGCCGGGGTCCTTGTCGGGCTGCCACCCCCCGTGCAACCGCCGAGCCTGGCGTGCCGGGACGTGGTCGTAGGCGTAGATCTGTCCGTGCGGGTGGGCGATGGTCGCGCCGACCTCGGCACCACTGTTCTCGAACACGAGCACGTAGTCGACATCGGCACGGGCGCCGAGCGTGGCCGTGCGCTCGGCCCACAGGTCGATCACCTTGCGTGCCCCGTCGACGCCGAGCGACGAGAAGGTCGCGTCGTGGTCGGGGGTGTAGAGCACCACCTCACAACGGTCACCCGGCATCGCCGGCCAGCGGTTGGGAAACCACCGCACGTCGTACGGTTCGGGTGCCTCGACGCCGCCCACGCAGAAGGGACACCCCGTCGTCGGACGGTTGGGACGCTTCTGACGCGAGCCGACCACGTGGACGACCGTGCCGAGCGTCGGATCGACGCGCATTCGCGGTGGTTCGCTCATTTCAATCCGCTGGCTGCGGAGTTTTCCACGAAGTACCGCTGGGCAAACAGGAACACGAGGATCGGTGGCGTCATCGCGATCACTGCACCGGCAAACACGAGGTTGATGTCGGTGCTCGACCGCCCGCCCAACGTGGCCAGCGCGAGCGAGAGGACGCGACCATCCTCATTGCCCGAGTTGATGATCACCAGTGGCCAGAAGAACGAGTTCCACGCGTACAGGAAGGCGAACGTCGCCAGCGACGCAATCGCCGGCTTCGCCAACGGCACCATGATCCGCCACAAGATGCGCGATCGGCTGGCGCCGTCGATGATCGCCGCCTCTTCGAGTTCTTTGGGGATGCCCAAGAAGAACTGGCGCATGAGGAACGTGCCGTAGGCGGTGAACCCGAACGGGATGATCAGCGCGGCGAGGTTGTCGAGCCAGCCGAGTTGGAGCACCAGCTGGAACAGCGGGATGACCAACACGATGAACGGGATCATCACCGACCCGAGGTACAACAAGAACAGCGTGTTGCGCCCCCGGAAGTCGATGCGTGCGAGCGCGTAACCGCCGAGGATCGACGTGACGAGCTGCGCGACCACCACCATGATCGTGACGAGCACGGTGTTGGTCAACGAACGTCCGAGGCTGCGATCGACGACCACTTCCTCGTAGTTCTCGAAGCGGAACCCGATCTGTGTCTCTTCCTCGGCGAAGTTGACGAGGTCGACGCGCTCGATGCTGGGATCGTCGATCGATACGAACAAACCACCGTTGGTCAACCGGCCGCGATACGCCTCGACGGTGGTCCCATCGCTCTCGACGAGGAACACCGCCTCCTCGTCACCCTCGACGGTGATCGTGTCGCCGGTCTCCGTCGCCAGCCCGACTTCCTGACGGATCAACACGTCGGGATCATCGAGCGGCACGTACTCGGCAACCGAGACGTCGTTGTCGATCAGTGCATAACGATTCGGATCGTCATCGAACCGGTAGACATCGAACTCCTCATCGGGAGCGATTTCCTGGATGGCCGCATCTTCCTCGAGGAACTGACCGAACACGTCGTCGGTGGTGCTGCCCTCGGTCGACTCCTCCTCGGTTTCCTCGACGACGACGTCGTCGGCCAGCCCGACCTCACCGGCGACCACCGTGACGTTCTCGCGCGGAATCAGCTCGGGCGGGTAGGTGAAGATCGCTTGCGGATTCTTGAGCGACGTCGATACAGCGACCACGAAGGGGAACACCACGACGAGCAGCACCGCGACGAGGACCCCATACGTGAGCACGCGAATCACGGTGTGCTTGGCCCCCTTGGGCCGCACCATGCCATCCGCAGAACGGCGGCTCACGCGACGCCTCCGCTGATCTCGCCGCCGCCGCTGCGTTGCTGACGGAACTGCAGGAACGTGAACCCGAAGATGATGAAGAACAAGATCCAGGCGAGTGCCGATGCGTAGCCCTGCGCGTTGTTGGTGAACGCCTCTTCGTACAGGGCGAGCACCGGCGTCGTGGTGGCGTTGTTCGGCCCACCCGGCTCGGGCCGGGACAGGATCCACACGATGTCGAACAGCTGCAACGCCAAGATCGACGTGGTCACCAACACGTAGAAGGTGGTGTTGCGCAACTGCGGCACGGTGATCCGCCGGAAGATCTGCCACGCGTTGGCGCCGTCTATGTGCGCGGCCTCGTACAGCTCTTTGGGAATCGATTGGTGGCCGGCCAGGTACAGCACCGTGTTGAAGCCGAACTGCATCCAGCCGAACACGATGATCATCGAGAGCAAGGCCGTACTTCGTTCGGTCAACCAGCCTTGACCATCCCCTGGCTCGGAGAGACCAACGAGGTCGAGCAGGTAGTTGATCCAGCCGATGGTGCCGTCGAACATCTGGCCCCACACGATGGCGACGCCGATCACCCCGGCGACCGACGGGATGAAGTACACAGCGCGGAAGATCTTCATTCCCGGCAACTTCGAGGCGAGAATGCTCGACAGGCCCAACGCCGGCAGCACGGACAACGGCACCGCCACGATGAGGAAGATCAAGATGTTGCGCATCGACAACCAGAACTCGACGTCGCGCGCCCCGATCACGAGGTGCAGGCCGAACCAGTCGATGTTCATCAACACCTGGTAACCCGACTTCAGGACTTCGGTACCCGCACCACCCTGGTCGGTGCTGGCGAAGTCGATCGAGAGCGCACGGATGTAGTTGTCGAGGCCGATGAACTCTCGGCCGGTATTGGTGGTTCGCCAGTCGAACAGGCTGACGAACAGGGAAAACAGCAGCGGGAATGCGAAGAAGGCGAGGAACCCCAAGAGGTTGGGCGACAAGAACGCCAACCCGGTGAGCGCCTCGTTGGTCGTGCGCTTGGTGCCGAAGTGACGGCTGACCGCGGTGGACCACATGAAGCGGGTGACCCACACGGCGGCGGCGAACACGAGCGCCGTGGCGATGGTGAGCGGCCGCGTGAGGTCGTTGAAGAACGACGAGATCATGCCGGTGGGGTCGGCGACGATCACGAACCACACCCCGGCCACCGCCATCACGATGTAGCCGGCCTGCTTGAGGCGCACGGCGTACGACACCCACGGTCGCTGCGCCAGGATCTGGTTGGCGACGAGCACCCACAACAGACCGACACACACCACCAGGAATGGCACGAACGCCTTGTTCAATCCTTCGCCCAGGTCGCCGATGGCGCGGAACACGTCGAACAGATGGAGCAGCGCTGCCCCGCTGACCACGACCAGTAGGTAGTTGACGACCAATGAGGTGGTGCGTGCCCAACGCGCGGCGGCCGGGACGCCGTAGGCACAGGCCAGCGTGGCGACGAGGGTCGCGGCGAAGAACCCTTGGAGTGCGCTCCGTGGCATCCACGGGATCTCGTTGTCGCCGCTGCGACTGGCGAGATAGAGCGCACCCAGGCTGACGACCGCCAACAGGAGATGCCAGATCGCGACGATTCGCAAACGTGGTTGCAAGGGTGCCGGGGCCGGCGGCGATGAAGGCGGCGGTGAGGTGTCGCCGCCGTCGTGGGCGACGTCGGGCGACTCGATGGTGGTGCTCATGAAACCGGTGCCCCGACGTGGGGCCGACGCGACGACGCGTCGG
>JBCCVW010000081.1:0-18554 GCA_039194665.1 Actinomycetota bacterium | reverse complement strand
GCCCTCGACGAACTCGTGGTGCGGCTGATCGCCGAAGAGCTGGCCGCGCTGTCGGGCGGCGAGGTCACCCCGCCGTCGACGACCACCCCGCCAACCACCAACCCCGAGGGCCAATAGATCGCCAACAACGGTCGGTGACAGGTCATGCAGACCATGCCGGCGTTCGGGCCACTCAGACCATCCTGGGCGTTCGGGCCACTCAGACCATCCTGGGCGTTTGGGCCACTCAGACCATGCCGCGGAGCCACCACAGGCTGAGCGCCCAGGCGGCAGCGAGGAGAGCGAAGGCCAACAGTGCCCACGCCCAGGTGAGTTCGGTGACGATCTCGATCTCGTCGCCGAGCGTCTCGCCGAGCGACTCCTGGATCTGGTCGTAGGCCTCGGCCAGTTCGTCGCCTGTTTCGGCCACGAAGGCTTGACCGCCGGTGGTCTCGGCGATGCCCTCCAGTTCGGCGGGCCGCACTGGTACCGGCACGATCTCACCCGACTCGGGATCGATGATCGTGCCGAACTCGGTGCCGAAGGCGATCGTGTACACCGGAATGCCCGCAGCAGCCGCTTCCGCCGCACCCTCCGCTGTCGGCCGGCCGACCGTGGTCTCGCCGTCGGTGAGCAGCACCATCACGCCGGGTGGCGGACCGTCATCGTCTGGTTGGCTCGCTTCGTCATCGACGTCGCCATCGGTCTCCGTCTCGCCGTTGCTCGAGGTCTCGCTCGAACCGTCGCTCGGTTCAGCGGCGTTCACCAACAACCGCGTGCCGGCGGCCAGTGCATCGCCGATCGCGGTCGACTCGGCCAGCTCGAGGTTGTCGATCCCGTTGATCATCGTGGTGCGGTTCAGGGTTGGATCGACCTCGACACCCACGGCACCTGAGAAGGACACGAGCCCCACCTCGACGCCGTCGTCGACCTCGTCGACGAAGGTGCGTGCCGCATCTTGGGCTGCGGCGAAGCGGTTGGGGTCGACGTCGCCGGCGTCCATCGAGAGCGACACGTCGAACAGGACGAGGATGCGCCCTTCCGTCGTGGTCCGCTCGGTGTCGATGTCGACCGGACGGGCGACCGCCACCACTGCAGCCGCCAGGCCGAGCAGCTGTAGCCCGGCGACCACATGCCGGCGCCACCGGGGTCGGCGGGGGGCGACCTCGTCGAGCAACTCCACCTGCGTGAAGCGCACGGCGGCGCGTTGGCGCCAGCGCAGCACGACGACGTACAGCACCGCCAACCCGAGCGGCACCAGCAGCAGCCAGAGGCGGCCGGGATCGAGGAACTCGGTCGTGGTCACCGGCGCAGCACCCCACCACGCACCACCTGGGCGCGCTTGCGCTGCGTGTGCTGCACGATCTCGCGCAGCCAATCGCCGTCCGTGGTCAACTCGATGAGGTCGGCGCCGGACCGTCCGATGGCGGCGCGCCGGGTATCGGCGCGTTGGCGTGCGGCGGTGATGAATCGCTGCTGTACGTCTTTGGTGACGTTGACTTCCCGAGTGGCGCCCGACGCCGGGTCGACGAACTCGACGAGGCCCACCGGCGGCACATCAGACTCGCGTGGATCACGGACCGTGACCGCGAGCAGGTCGTGGCGCAACGCCAGACGAGCAAGCGCATCGCTCCAGTCGTCGCCGTCGAAGTCGGCGACGACGGTGATGAACCCGCGCCGCTTGGCGAGGGCACCAACTCGGTCGAGGGCCGCCGCCAGGTCGGACCGGCCGCGACCCTCGGTATCGGGGGCCGTGGCGATCGTGGACAGAATTGCCCGCACCTGGTTGGCCCCGCTGCGTGGCGGGACCACGTGCACTTCTGGCCCTGCGACGAGCACGGCGCCGAGGCGGTTCTGATTGCGAGCGGTGAGAAAGCCGATGCACGCCGCGGCCGCCAGGGCGACGTTCGACTTGTGATCGGAGACAGTGCCGAAGTCCATGGCTGCCGAACCGTCGACGACCAACCACGCGGTGAGGTCACGATCGGCGATCTGCTCGCGGACGTACGTCTCGTTGGTGCGGGCGGTCACGTTCCAGTCGATGCGGCGCACGTCGTCGCCGGGTTGATACGGCCGCGACTCGCCGGGCTCCGAGCCGTGACCGGGAGTGAGGCCCTGGTAGTTGCCATGGAGCACGCCGTCGAGACGGCCGAGGATGGTCAGCTCGAGCGAGCGCAGCAGCTCGGCAACGGTGGCCGTCGGCGGGCCCTGTGCCCAATGCGTCTCGCGAGTGGCGGTCGCCGCACCGTGCGCTGGAGGCACGCTGCGCGGACCGAGGTCGGGCACGTCAGCTCCGCTCGAACGAGTCGTTCGGTTTCGGTGACACCCATGCCGCCGGCACGGTGGCCAAGATGCGCTGGATCACATCGTCGGGGGTGATGTCGCGGGCGAGTGCGTCGTAGGTCAACAGCAAGCGATGGCGGAGTACTTCGGGGGCGATGTCGAACACATCCTGCGGAGTGGCGTAGGTGCGACCCCGCAAGATGGCCATCGCCCGGGCCCCCTTCACCAGGTTGAGTGACGCCCGCGGGCTGGCGCCGAGCCCGATCACGGTGAGGAGATCGCCGAGGTTGAAGCGGTCGGGGTACCGCGTGCACTGCACGAGGTCGATCGCATACTGCGACACCGAACGGTCGACGAACACCTCGTCGGCCCGCTGTTGCAGCGCAATCAGCTCGTCGAGGCTGATGACCTGCTGCGGTACCGGCGGCGACACGCTCATCCGGTCGATGATCGTCATCTCTTCATCGGCGGTGGGGTGGTCGAGAACGATCTTCATCATGAACCGGTCGCGTTGCGCGTCGGGCAGCTGATACACGCCCTCGCTCTCGATCGGGTTCTGCGTGGCGACCACGAAGAACGGCTTCGGCACCGGATGCGTGACGCCGCCGATCGTGACCTGCTGTTCCGCCATCACCTCCAGCAGCGCCGACTGCACTTTGGCGGGCGCTCGGTTGATCTCGTCGGTCAGCAAGAAGTTGACGAACACGGGCCCGAACTCGACGTCGAAGGTCTCGCTGCTGCCGCGGTAGATGCGCGTGCCGACGATGTCGGACGGCAGCAGGTCCGGGGTGAACTGGATGCGGGCGAACGAGCCGCCGACCACGTCGGCGAGGGTTTCAGCGGCGAGCGTCTTCGCTAGGCCGGGCACCGACTCGAGCAGGCAGTGGCCGCGACACAACACGCCGACGAGCAGTCGTTCGAGTAGCCGGGTCTGGCCGACGATCACCTTGCGCAGCTCGAAGAAGATCTTCTCGAACGTCTCGGCGGTGGCGTGATCGTCCAGCGCAGATGGTCCTGCCGCTGTTGCTGGCGCGGGGCTGGCGCTCGTCGTCGGGCTCGTTGCGCCGTGTGTCGGCGATGCCCCAGCGGTCGGGTTCGGATCGTCGTCGCGCATCGCCGCTCGACGGTACCGGGCACCAGCTGCCGAGTGCCGTCGTGCCAGAAATCCTTACCTTGCTCGTCGGCGCCGAACCGGGTCGCCGTGTCGTCGCCAGGCCACCGGTACGGCCCGCGATGTCATCTCGCCGCGGATCGCGGATGCGCGGCCCTCGGGCTGTCAGGATGGCCCACCGTGCACGAGATCCGACCTGCGCTGCCTGGCCTTGGCGTGGTCGCACTCGGGGTGGCCGCGGCGTTCGCCATCACGGCCGTGGTCGACATCTCCACCCTGGTTGCTGGCGTTGTGCTCGGCGCCATCGCGGCGAACGCTGGCCTGCTCCGCCCGACGTTCGACCCAGGAATCACGTTCGCATCGAAGCGCCTGTTGCGCGCCGGCATCGTGCTGCTCGGCTTGCGGCTGTCGATGGACGAGGTGCGCGCCCTGGGCATCGAGGGGGCGGTCGCGGTGGTGATCGTTGTGCTCCTCACGTTCTTCGGTGTCCAACTGTTGGCCAGGGCCATGGGGCTGTCGCGGTCGCTCGGACTGCTCGTCGCCACCGGCTACTCGATCTGTGGTGCGTCGGCCGTCGCGGCGATGGAGCCGCTCACCGACGCCGATGAAGAAGAGACCGCCTACGCCATCGGTCTCGTCACGTTGTGCGGCACGTTGTCGATCTTCGTGTTCCCGTTCATCGGGCGGGCGCTCAATATGTCCGACGAGCGCTTCGGCACATGGGTCGGCGCGGGCGTGCACGATGTCGGTCAGGTCACCGCTACCGCCTCGGCGTTCGGGGCCACGGCGTTGGCGACCGCCACCTTGGTCAAGCTCACCCGTGTGGTTCTGCTGGCGCCGATGGTGTTCGGTGTCGGGTATGCCCGGCGACGGCGGGTCTCGGCAACCGACCGGCCGAGCGACGACGATGCGCCGTCGGTGCCCCTCGTGCCGCTGTTCGTCGTGCTGTTCCTCGGCGCGATCGCGGTGCGCGCCACCGGCTGGCTGTCGGACGACGCGCTCGACGTGGCGAAGGACATCGAGGAGGTGCTGCTCACCGCCGGCATGTTCGGCCTCGGTGCCGGCGTGCGATTCGGTCGCCTGCGACGACTCGGCGGACGGCCGTTGGCGCTCGGGATGGTGTCGTGGGTTCTCGTCGCTGGAGCGGCGCTGGTCGCTGCGTACGTCGTAGCCTGAATGCATGTCGACGCCGAGCGACATCGATCCCCCCGAACGCGAGGACACCGCCACTCCGGCCGACGAACTGGCCGAACTCACCGGTGTCGATCCTGACCCGGCGCGTGTCCTGCGCATCGAACACGAAGAACGCGCCGCGGCGCGCCGGCTGTCGTCGATCGAAGCCGGTCGCCGCAAGGGTGGCGCTCTCGGTGCCGCTGCCGCCGGGGCGATGTTGGGGTTGCGCGACATCTACGAAGGGCCACCAAAAGACGACGATGTCGTCGCGGTGTCGGAGGCCCCCGGCGATCCGGGCGACATCGACGAGGACGGGATCGATGTCACCGTCGGCGACGTCGATGTGTGGGCGCCGCCGCCGACGTCATCGAACGACGACGTCGAGCCGCCTTCTAACGGCGCTCAGGTGTAGGCGCCGGGGCGGGACAGGAACCCGCGGTGCCAGCGCGACGGCGTCAGCATCACTGCGCGCGGCTCGTCCTCGAACATCCACCGGGCGAAGTTACGTCGCCCCCAGTCGCCACTCGACGCCACGATGCGAATCGCGCCGCGGGCGCCGCGTTCGTGGGCCAACACGTCGCCCAGTCGGGCCGACATCGCGTGGTCGGCACGCAGGTGGTGGCGCACGTCGCGGGTGTACCGGTTGGCAGCCACATCCGGGGCGAGCGCACCTGCGGCCACGATCGCTTCGGCCGCCAGCCGACCGGTGAGCAGCGCCTGGCCGATGCCCTCGCCGGTCAGCACGTCGGTGGCCATCGCCGCGTCGCCCGTGAACAGCACCCGGTCGGCGGCGAGTACCGCCTTGTCGATGCGCGCCGGGATGGGCCACGCCGTGTGGCGGTCTTCCAGCTGCGCGTCGGGGCCGAGCGCATCGACGATGTGCGGTCGGCGCAGCAGCTCGCGCCACAGCTCACCCATCGTGCCCGTCGGGTGCGCGCCGTCGCGGCGGACGCCGAAGCCGACGTTCGCCCGCCCGTCCGGTAGGGGGAACGACCACGCGTAGCCGGGGAGGAGGTCCGGTTCGAACCACACATACAGCCGCTTGGCGGCGGGTCCGGTGACCTCACCGACGTACTGCCGGATGCCGTGCCACTCGCCGAGATACCGGTCGGGCCCGATTCCAAGCGACTTGCGCACGCGGCTCCACATGCCATCTGCCGCGACGAGGTAGCGCGCCTCGATGCGCCGCGGCACCCCCGCGGTGTCCGTGGTGGCGACCACCCGGTCGCCGTGTTGTTCCACGCCGACGAGTCCGCACCCGTCGAGCACATCGGCGCCGGCGTGGCCGGCGGCAGCGAGGATCGCCGCATCGAGGTCGAGTCGGGGCGCGACGGCCGCGTAGCGCCCGCGGTCGGGGAGCGGCACGAAGATCTCCCGCCCCGACGGCGAGCGAATCGCTGCGCCGTCGACATCGAGCCATCGCTCGATATGCGCAGGTTCGATACCGAGGTGCTCCAACTCGCGTAGCGCCAACGTGGTGAGACCGTCACCGCAACACTTGTCGCGGGGAAACGTCGCTTTGTCGATCACGGTGACCGCCCGGCCGGCCCTGGCGAGCTCGATCGCCGCCGCTGCGCCCGCGGGACCGCCGCCGACGACGAGCACGTCGGTCACGCGGGAGGCGTCGCTCGTCGGGTGTCCGCTCATCGATGTGAGGCTACGAGAGGTGGACGCCGAGACGTCGGGCTGTGCGATACGGAGCGTCCTCGTCAGGGGTGGCGTGGAGTCGGTTGGCGTGGACGAGCGCCCGCCAGCGGGGGATCAGCCCGTATGCCGCGTCGCCTGGACACGCGGTGAGCGTGCAGTCGCGGTGTCCCGAGATCGTGCGCACGGTCGCCGTCGTACCTCGCGCCAGCTTGTTCGAACCGCGCGACACGAACGTCGCCGTGTCACCGCGTGCGGTGCCGACGTCGTATCGATCGGCGAGCCACCACAGGACGCGCACCAACGACTCCTGCGCCGCCGGGGTTGGTGGCACGGCGGTGTAGTCACCGATCAGACACACGAGCTGGGCAAAGCCTTGGTTGCCGCCGGTCGCATCGGCCACGACCGGACCATCGAGCGAGCCGGCGCGTGTCTCCCACACACCGCCGTCGGGGGCGATCATGAAGTGGTAGGCGATGTCCGGCCAGCGTTTCTCGGGACCGGTGTGGAAGGCGTACACCGAGCGCAAGAGGGCCCGGACATCGGCCACGTCGTTCGACGAGAAGGTGTGATGAACGAGGAGGAAGCGAACGTCCTCCGGCCCGATCGGTCCGGTTGGCGGGAGGTCGGGGCCCCATGCCTCGCGGCGGGCGATGCGCAGGCCGGGTGTTACCTCCACCGATGGTGTGCCGAGCGAGTGGGCCGGCGACGTGCGCCGCGGAACAACGGCACCGATCGCAGCAGCGCCGGCCGCTGCTGCCGTCAAGCCCAGCGCGCGTCGACGATTGACGCGGGGTGCGGCGTCGGTCGGCTGGCAATCACACACGCTGGGGACTCTACGATCGCCGATGCGCTCCGAGCGCCAAATCGTCGTCGCACCCGCGGCGCGTTGACGGATCGACTACGTGATCGAGGGAGAACATCGAATGAGCGGACTGTGTGAAGGGCGTGTGGCCATCGTGACCGGTGCCGGACGAGGGATCGGACGGGAGCACGCGCTCAGCCTGGCGCGCCAAGGAGCAAAGGTGGTCGTCAACGATCTCGGTGGTGAGGTCGACGGGAGCGGCGGCGACCTGTCGCCAGCGCATCAGGTGGTCGAGGAGATCAAAGGCATGGGAGGCGAGGCGATCGCCAATGGCGACAATGTGGCCGACTGGGAAGGCGCCCAGCGGATGGTCAACATGGCCGTTGAAAGCTTCGGCGACCTCCACGCTGTGGTCAACAACGCCGGCATCTTGCGTGACCGCGTCCTCGCCAACATGACCGAGGAGGAGTGGGACGCCGTGATCAACGTCCACCTCAAGGGCACCTTCGCCCCGTCGCGGTGGGCCGTCGCCTACTGGCGCGAGCGGTCGAAGGCGGGCGAGCCGGTGAGCGGACGCATCGTCAACACCACGTCGGTCTCCGGCATCTATGGCAACCCCGGCCAATCGAACTACGGCGCCGCCAAGGCCGGCATCGCCGCGTTCACCAACATCGTCGCCTTGGAAGTCGCCCGCTACGGCGTCACGGTCAACGCGGTCGGTCCCGTGGCGCTCACCCGGATGACAGAAGGCCTCGGTCCAGCGCCCGAGACCGAGGAAGAGAAGTACGCCCGCTCGCCGCACTGGATCGCGCCGATCGTCACGTGGTTGTGCTCGGACGAGGCGGCCGGCGTGACGGGTCGCGTGTTCGAGGCGTCCGGCCAGACGTTGGCCATCGCCGAAGGGTGGGCGCGTGGCCCGTCGACCGACCCGATCGACGATCCGACGCGGCTCGGCCCGGTGGTGGAAGAGCTGCTCGGTCGGGCGCGGGCCAACGCCGGCATGAACGGCGAGCCGGGGGCCTGGCCACAGACCATGCTCGACGGCTGACGCGGTTTCTCGGGGCCGCCCGTTGCGGGACGCGCAATGGACGGCGCCGAGAAACGTGATAGCGGTCCGTTCAGTTGCCGGCCGGCCACCGGTCGCACGTCGCCCGGTAGGGCTCGTCCGGCCCCGAGAGGTCCCACTCCGCCTGCGTGAGGTTGCGTCCGGCGGCGAGACACGCACGCTCGAGCCACGAATCGAGATCGATGTCCCAAATCACGGTCGCGCCGTCGACCGTCGTCGCCAGTTGGTTGGTCTCGGTGGCCAACGTGGCCGCCCACGTGTCCTCGTCATCGGGGAACTGCGACCCGATGGGTATGAGCGTCTCGGGATCCCACAACTGGGCGCCGCTGAGGCCGCCGGTCTTCAGATACCGACCATCGTCGGTGATCTCCAGTACGCGTCCGATGTCGAGGTCGTGGACCAGCGGGATCGGTCCGAGCAGCACCTCGTCGAGCGCGTTCACCGGCCGCACTTCGAGGCCGTCGATCGACTGGGTGATGGCCCGTTCGCCGTCGGGGAGGAAGACGATCGACTGGAACCCCTGGTCGGCTGGAAGCAGGTCGACGAGTTCCCACGAGTCGGCGTCGTAGATGGCAACGATCTGCTCGGCATTGGGAAAGACCACGCGCTCGCCGTCGGGGGTGTAGGTCGGGATGAGCGCGTAACTACCGCCAGGGCCAGCATTGTCCTGTACGTCGGTCAAGCGGGTGAGCAGTTCGCCCGAACTACGGTCGTAGATGTCGAGGATGTCGTCCCCGTTGTTCCAGCCGTGGAGGAGCTCGCTGCCGTCGGGGGAGAACACCGGGATGTTGAACCCGAACGTCTGGCGGTCGACGACCGTGAGGGGCTCCCAGGCGTCGGCCGCGGCGTTCCACGTCTCGACGTCGATCGTCGTGGCGTCAGGTTGGCCCTGGTAACGAACGACCTCCGGCCCGGTGACGCGCACCCCCCATCCGACGTTGGTGACCTCGACTGGTTCGGGTACTCCGTCGGTGAGATCGAACAGGCGCGTCTCGACGCCATCGAGCACGTTCCCGCCCTGGGCCACCGTCGACCCGTCGGTGGAGATCATCTGGATCTGTGTGGGCTCTGGGGGAGCGGGCACGACAGTGTCGACGACGATGCCGGCTCCGTCGAGGGCGTGGAAGTGGATGCCCGTGTCGATGCCCTGGGCGAGGATGGTCCCGTCCGGAGAGATGTCGCCTCCGAAGCTGACCGATGGCGACGTCACGGTCTTGGCTCCAAGTGGCGCACCCGAGGTGAGGTCGACGAAGTCGTACTGCCCGGCACCGGCCCACGTCAGCCGATCGCCGTCGACGTGCAGCCGGGTGCCGGTGTCGAGGCTGCGACCCAGGTCGATCGGTTCATCGATCGGCTGGAGCGTGGTCGAGTCGATCCGATGGACTTCTCCCATCGCGGCGAACAGTTCGTCGCCGTCGTACGTCAGGAATCGGGCGCCCTCGGTCTTGGGGATCGGCTGTCCTCCCTCCGGTTGAGTGAGATCCCAGTGGTACACGTCGACACCGCCACCGAACGCCACGGCGAGGGCGCCGCCGTCGCCGCGGAAGGCGATGTCGTCGGGTGGAAAATTGACCGGGTTGCCATCGAGATCGACGACCGGCCCAAGCTCGGTGACCGTCCCGTCGAGGCCGTGCAGTCGCATGGACCCGTCGAAGCCCCCGACCGCCAGGTTCGTGCGGTCGGGGTTCCAACGGACGAGCGCGATGTCGGTGTCGGTGACCCCGCGGTCGACCTCGGTGAGGGTGGCCGCGTCGAGGATCACCCAGTCGCCGTTCGCCAACCCGATCACGACCTGCCCGCCGTCGGCGGCGACGTCGAGATCAACCGGTCCGCCGGGCAACTCGACCGAGGCCAACATCGTGCGGTCGTCGACGTCCCATCGCTCGACCCCCTCGGCGTGCAGTGCCACCAACGTGCTGTCGGGGAGGAACCGCACCCATCGGTACTGGGTGCCGTTGCTGATCTCACCGAGCCAGCCGTGGTCGGCGCGCACGAACGCGTTCTGGATCAGCCCGAGGGTCTCGGCCGACGGCTGCGCACGGTGCGCTTCGAGCCCGAGCAGGAGCGCCCGGCTCGGATCATCGACCGCCGCAGCCTCTGACTCGGCCATCAGCCGCCGCTGGCTGGCTTCTTGCGCGCTGGAATCCGCACGTCGTGCGTTGGCGACCGCAATCACGCCGGCAATGAGGGCCAGCACGGCGATCACGGCGGTCGTTGCCAACAATCCGCGCAGCCTGGCCACGCGGCGCCGTTCGCGCTCCTGATCCGCTTCGCGTGCGGCGCGGCTGGCCTCGACGAAGCCCCGTTCGACGTCGTTCGGCACCAGGCGGCCTGCGTCGATCATCTCTACCACAGCATCGAGTCGGGCGCCGCGGTACAGCTCGGCGGCGTCCTCGTCGCGTTCGCGCCACGATGTCGCGGCAGCGGTGAGGTGGCGGTGGGCGCGCAACGCCGCACGGTCGTCGTCGAGCCACTCGCGAAAGCGCGGCCACTGTTGGATCAGCGCTTCGTGGGCGACCTCGACCGTCGGCTCGCGTGTGGCTGGGTCGCGGTCGAACGTCAAGAGCCGCGCCGAGCCGTAGCGGTCGAGTGCGGCGGCCGTCGCCGCGTCGTCGGGAAGCTCGTTGCGCACCACCCGCCGCCGGGTGTCCTGGGCGTTCTCGCCGAGGTGCACGAGCCGTTCGAACACGCGACGGATGGCTGGCCGCTCCTGCGGGTCGGCCTCCTCCCACAGTTCCTCGGCGCGCCGGGCGATCGACAGCGATACGCCGCCCACGGCGCCGTAGTCGTCGAGCGTGATCACCCCGCCATCGCCGGCGTCGAACATCCGGGCCAGCGCGTACTGCACGAGCGGCAACGCGCCGGGCCGATCGGCGACGTCGGCGGTGATCTGGGCGACGACGCCCGGTGCGTAACCGACGCCGACCGCCTCGGCAGGTTCGGCGATCGCCCGCTCGAGCTCGTCGGGAGCGAGCGGAGTCACCGCGATCGTCCGCCGCTTGAGCATCGGTGCTAACCGCGGATGGCGGAGCGGCTGGTCAAAGAAGTCGGCGCGCAACGTCAGCACGACGCGTATTGGTGTTCCCGGCTCGGTGCACGCCTCGACGAGCGCGTCGATGAACCGATTCCGCTCGGCGGGGTCGATGTCGCCGGTGAACAGCTCCTCGAACTGATCGATCACGAGCAGCACGGTCGTGTGGTCGTCGGGCAAGATCCGTCGGCAACCGCGCAATATGCCGCGCTCGCCGTCTGCCAGTTGTTCCAAGAGCGACCCCGGCGGGTTCACGGCCACGCGCAGCAGCGCCGTCTCGAGCGACTCGAACGGACGACCACCCGGCGTCATCGTGGTCACGAACCAGCGATCTGATCCAGGCACGCGGCCGCGTCGCAGCTCGGGGATCAACCCGGCACGGACGACCGACGACTTGCCAGATCCCGACGGTCCGACCACCGCCAGCAGCTGGTTGTCCGATTCGCGGAGCGCGGCGATCAGCTCGTCGGTCAGCCGCTCCCGACCGAAGAAGTCGCCGGCGTCGGTTTCGTCGAACGCGTGCAGCCCCTTATACGGGTTGCTGGCCGGATCACGGCGGCGACGGCCCCGGGTGACCGGCGCAGCTGCGGCGCCGTTGTCGCCGGCGACCGCGCGGGCGAACTCGACCGCGAAGCGCTGCGCGCTCGACAGCCGATCGGCTGCCGACTTGACGGTCGCGGTGCGCAGAACGTCATCGACCGTCGCAGGGACTGCGCCGCCCACGGCGGGGAGCGGCGATTCGAGTTGGTGGTGCAGCAGAGTGTTCGCGTCTGGGGCGCTTTCGAAGGGCGCCCGACCGACGAGCATTGTGAACGCCACGGTGGCGAGGGCGTACACGTCGGCTTCGGGTCCGACCGGCTCGTGACGCAGCTGTTCGGGCGCGGCGAACAATGGCGATCCCTCCGAGAGTGCAGCGGCCGGGTCGGTGCGCGACTCGGCGTCGAGGGCAATGCCGAAGTCGCCGAGATACGCCCGGCCGTCGCCGTCGAACATGATGTTCTCCGGCTTCACGTCGCGGTGGACGATGCCGGCCTCGTGGGCCGCGGTGAGGGCAGCGGCGATTTCATCGACGATCACCACCGCGTTGTTCGGCCCCAGTGGCCCATCGTCGAGGCGCGACTGCAGGTTCCCGCCGGCCATCATCCGCATCACGAGGTAGGCCCGGTCGGGCTCGCGCCAGAAGTCGTACAGCGGCACGATGTGCGGGTGTTCGAGCGTGGCCACCATCTGCGCCTCGGCGGCGAAACGACGGACGAACTCGGGCCGATTGGCCAACTCGGCGCGCACCACCTTGATCGCCACCTCGCGATCGAGGCCCGGTTGCACTCCGCGATAGACAACCGCGAACGCGCCCTCGCCGATCCGCTCACCGACTTCGTAGGCGCCGATCGTACGCGTCCCCTTCGTCGCTGGGTCGTCGAGCGCGTCGGTGGCGATCGATCGATCGAGGTCGACGAGTTCCTGCGACGGCTCGACTCCCACCTCGTCGATCAACCGTCGGCGGAACTGTTGAAAGGCGCGCAAGGCCTCGGCGTGCCGACCCGAGTGATACAGGGCGCGCATCAATAGGCCCTGTGGCCGCTCTCGGTACGGGTGGTCGGCGGCCAACGCTTCGAGGTCGGCGACCGCCAACTCGGGCTTGCCGCGTTCGATGTACGCCGCGGCCCGCAGCTCGCGGAGTTCGGCGTGTAGCTCGTCGAGGCGGTTGACCTCGGCCTGCGCCCAGGGTTCGTCGGCGAACTCGCCGAATGGCCTGCCGCGCCACACCTCCAGTGCGTCGTTGGCCGCCGCGATCGTCTCGGCGTGTTCCCCGGCGGCCGCACACGCCCTCGCAGTCGCCGCCCGCTGATCGAACTGTTCGATGTCGAGTTCACCCTCGCTGAGCACAAGGCGGTAGCCCCTGCCAACCGTGACGACGCGGTCGCCGTATCCGTTGAGCGCCGACCGCAGACGGTGCACGTACGAGTGCACATTGCGTTCGGCGCGTTCCGGCGGAGTAGTGCCCGGCCAGGTTGCGTCGACCATCCGATCGACGCTGACCACCTCGCCGTGGTGCAAGGCCAACAGCCCGAGCAGCCTTCGCTGCGTCGGCCCACCGAGTGCGACGGGCGCCGTCGCAATGGCTTCGATCCCCCCAAGTAGCCGAAGTTCCACAGGACCTCCCCAGTCCGTTCGTACGAGCGTAGTGAGCAGCGTGGAGGGCTCCGGTTGCAGTTCGGTCACAACGCGAACAACCAGCTCAGCGATGCCTTCTCTCCTGATTTCGGCCGGTTTGGGCGGTTCTGCGAACCGTTGCTGATCACCGCGTCACCGCGGCGCAACCGGCCGGGCGGACCGTGCGGGCATGTCCCGCATCCGCCTGTTCGCCTCGTTGGCCGTCGTCGTCACCGCCCCCGGGCTGTTCGCTCCGGCGCCGGCCAATGCAGCCATCACCGACGACGCCGACGTAGTGCCGACATCGCCAACGGCACCGTCCGTCGCGACGCCACCGTCGGCAACGAACTCGGGCACTCCGCCGGCGCACCGGACATCGACTGACATCGGGGGGATCGCTGCGCAGGTGTTCATCGACGAGGCGGTGCCCGTGCCCGGTCGAGTGATCACGCTGATGGGCAAGGAAGGGTCGCAGGCCACAGCGACTGCCTACGTCGACACGGCGTACGGCCATTCGAAGGGCCTCGCCCCCGACACGGCGCAGTCGATCGTGGACGCTCACGCGTTGGTCGCCGAGATGACCGGCCACGCCTTGGCCATCGAAGTGTTCACCAACCCGCCGGCCGGCGGGAGCTCATGTGGGCTCGCGTACACCATTGCGTACCTCAACATCGCGACGCGGGGGCGCTTCACGGACTCGGTGGCGGTGGCCGCGACCGGTGGGCTGCAGCCTGGCGGGGTGATCATGCCCATTTCGGCGATCGACGAGAAGACGGCAGCAGCGGAGCTCGCCGGTGCAGAGGTGCTGTTCACGCCCAGCCGTTCGCAGCCGGACACGATCGACCGTCACGTCGCACGCTTCGACGGGCGGCAAAGTCGCGCGGTCGCCGGGTCAACGCTCGAGGAGCGGATCGACGACTACATGCGCCTCGGAGCAGACCGGCCCACCGGAATGGACGTGGTTGGCGTGCGCCACATCGTGGATGTCGCGGCCTACCTGTGCGGAGCGGGCTCGCAGGCCGGTTGTGCGCTGATCGATGATGCTGCGGCGATGGTCGCCTCGCCCGCTATCGACCTGGCGCCTGTGTCGCCGGAAGCGAACGTCGGCCGCGCGCTCCGCTGAGTGGGCCGTCCGCGATTACTCCTCAAGCCAGCTGGCGACTTCGGCCCGCACACCGTCCATCATCCGATGCGCGACCTCCGCGTCGGCCATGTTGCGATGCGTGAGGTTGATTCCGACGAACGCGGCCGTCAGGAGCTCCGCACGGCGACCGACGATGTCTGCCTCGATCTGTCCGGATTCAACACCACGATGCAGCGCCGCCCGGAACCCGGTCTGCAGGATGTCGAGGTAGCGGTGGGTGGCGTCGGTTTCGCCCACGCTGCCCATGTCGTTGACGATGTAGCAGCCGCGTGGCTGGCCGGCGCGATAGCTCGCGGAGAGGGTGTCGATGAACGTCAGCACGTCCTCGATGCCGTGCGTTCCGTCGTGCAGCGCCGAGAACAGCTGCTCGGACGCCATCGCGATGTAGGCGTCGGCGGCGCTGGCGTACAGGCCGTCCTTGCCGCCGAAGCTCTTGTACAGCGTCGACCGGTCGATCCCAGTGGCGTCCTCGAGCGCGCCGACCGTGGTCGCCTTGTACCCGTTGTTCCAGAAGGCAAACACGGCCGCGTGCAGTACCTCCTGGCGGTCGAATTCCGGCGGTCGTCCACCGCTGTTTCGCTCGCCGGTCGACGTTGTCGACGAATTGGGGGTTGTGTTCTGCACCATACGTTGTATAACCTCGTTGTCGTTCTGCAACAACCATTGTAGAACTCCCTGACACGACGGACAACCATCCGCAATGAACGACTTGGAGACACCGATGCCGAATCTCGACACCAGCCCCAACCCCGACACCAGCCCCGGCCGCGCCGCCGCACACGAATCTGTGGCGCCGGTTCCGACACGTCCGGAGGGCGTTGTCGACTTCACCCCCGATGCCGATCTCTACCCGTTCGAATCGAAGTGGTTCGAGAGCTCGGTTGGTCCGATCCACTACATCGACGAGGGCGAGGGCCGGCCGCTGGTGATGTTCCACGGCAACCCCGACTGGAGCTTCCTCTACCGCGGGATCATCACCGAGCTGCGCGGCCAGTTCCGGTGCATCGCGATGGACTACCCCGGATTCGGCCTGTCGGTGCACCCCGGAGACGACTACGGGTACACCCCGGCGGAACACGCCGCCGTGATCGGTGAGCTCATCGACCACCTCGATCTGCACGATGCGGTGTTCATGGGGGCCGACTGGGGCGGGCCGATCGGCTTGGAAGTCGCCGCGCAGCGCAGCGACCGCGTCGGCGGACTCGTGATCGGCAACACCTGGGCGTGGCCGGCCGAGACCGGAATGATCAAGTTCTTCAGCCGGCTGATGAGCTCAGCCCCGCTGCAGCGATTGATCAAGAAGCGCAACTTCTTCATCAGCCCAGCGATGAAGCGCACGATCGAGAGTGACATCACCGAGCGTGAGTTCCGCCACTACACCGACGTTGCCCCATCGCCCGAGTACCGCACTGGAATCGCTGAGTTCCCGAAGCAGATTCGCGCCGCCGAGCCGTTTCTCGCGGAGCTCGAACAGCGGGTGCTCACCGAGTTCGCCGACACGCCGATGGTGCTCATCTGGGGCACCAAGGATCCCGTGTTTCGCGCGATTCTGCCTGGCTGGATCGCCCGGTTCCCCGATGCGCAAGTGATCCGTCTCGACACCGCGAGTCACTATCTCCAAGAAGATGAACCCGAGGCGATCGCCGCGGCAGTCGCCAACGCGTTCGGACCGGCGTCGTCGTCGGCCGTGCGGTCCGAGTCGGAGACCAGCCGCTCGCTACGGTGACGCGATGCGTCTCCGGAGAGGACGCATCGAGTCATCGAAAGGACCGTCATGCCCCTCAATCCCGATGCCGTCGGCTCGACCAGCGAGCCGGTCGAAGCCAGCTGGAACTCGAAAGACGCGCTGCTCTACGCGGTCGGTGTCGGTGCGGGTCACGAGGAGTTGCCGTTCACCACGGAGAACACCAACGACGTCGAACAGCAGGTACTGCCCACGTTCCCCGTCGTCATCGGCTGGGGCCGAGGATCGGCGATGGGCAACATCGGCACGTTCAATCCGGCACTGCTCGTCCATGGACAGCAGGCCGTGACCTTGCACCGGCCGATCCCAGTCGAGGGAACCGTGACGCTGACCAGCGAGGTCACCGGGATGTACGACAAGGGCAAGGCGGCGGTGGTGGCCACCGAAACAAAGGCCGTCCTCGACGACGGCGAGCTGCTGTACACCAATGCGTCGTCGGTGTTCATCCGGGGTGAAGGTGGATGGGGTGGCGACCGCGGTCCGTCAGGGCCGCGCAACGTGCCGCCCGACCGCGCCGCCGACCACTCGGTGAGTTACGTCGTGCCGCGCGACCAGGCGTTCGTGTACCGGCTGTCGGGCGATCGCAATCCGCTCCACACCGACCCGTCGTTCGCCGCGATGGGTGGCTTCGACACCCCGATTCTCCACGGCCTGTGCACCTACGGCTACACGGGCCGAGCGCTGTTGCACGCGTTGTGCGGCGGCGATCCCGCCCGCTTCGGTCACGTCGAAGGCCGCTTCGCCTCCCCGGTGTTCCCCGGCGAACAGTTAACGATCGACATGTGGTCGACCGGCGACGGCGAGGCCGTGTTCACCACCAGTGCCGCGTCGCTCGACGATCCGAGCTCCGCCCGCGTCGTCATCGACCAGGGCCTGCTCCGCCACTCCTGACCGAAATTCTGTCGAGATCCGGCGCGCGGCGCCGGATTCGGCACACAGAACCGGACCCAACACCTGCTCTCTGCGTACGCCGACGGCGTACGCGTCGTGCGCCGCCGGCGCGTCGCTGGTCCGATCCCCGCGGTTCTCCTGTCGTGGTGGGGGGGGGGGCGCCCCCCACACCCCGACAAAAGGGGGTGGGGGGGGGGGGGCGTTTCCCCTGGGGTTTGGGGGCGCCCCCCGCCCAAAAACGACAGAAATTCGGTGATCAGGAGCGGCAGATCTCGACCAGGTGGGCGGTGGCGTCGGGGAGGGGGACGTCGACGCGGTCGCCGGATCGGCGGTCTTTGACCTCGATCGTCGGGTCGGTCTCGTCGGCCACGCCGCGACCGACGATGGCGATGGTCGGCACGCCGATCAGTTCGGCGTCCTTGAACCGCACGCCGGGGGAGACGCCGACGCGGTCGTCGAGGAGTACGCGTACCCCAGCGGCTTCCAGCTCTGCGCACAACCGTTCGGCGGTGTCACGTTGTGGCCCGCCCTCTTTGCCGGCGATCACGACGTGTACGTCGGCCGGGGCGATCTCGCGCGGCCAACACAGCCCGTCGTCGTCGAGCGTCGCTTCGGCGATCGCTGCCAGACAGCGCGACACGCCGATGCCGTACGAGCCCATGGTGGGCGTCACCGGCTTGCCCGACTCGTCCTGCACGGTGAAGTCGAGCGCTTCGGCGTACTTGCGTCCGAGCTGGAAGATGTGGCCAATCTCGACGCCGCGCGCGATCTCGAGCGGTTCGCCGCAACCGTCGGGACACGGATCGCCGGCGCGCACCTCGGCCGCCTCGATGGTGCCGTCGGGTTGAAAATCGCGTCCCGCGACCAGGCCGAACACGTGCTTGCCGGTCGTGTCGGCACCGGTGATCCAGGACGTACCTGAGACCACTCGCGGGTCGACGAGGTAACGAATGCCCGAGGCGTTGTCGGTGCCGAGCACGCCCGGCCCGATGTATCCCTTGGCCAACGCAGGGTGCGCCGCGAAGTCGGCGTCGTCGAACGGCACGGGCTCGGCTGGAGTCACCGCTGCTTCGAGCCGTTTCATGTCGACATCGCGATCGCCGGGCACGCCGACCGCCAGCGGCGCGGTGGATCCATCGGGATGGCGCAGCATCATGACGACGTTCTTCAGCGTGTCGGCCGCTGTCCAGTCCCGCGCGGGGTGGCGCAGCTCGGTGACGCTATTGGCGTGGTCGACGAGTGTCGCGATGGTGGGGGTGTCAGGGGTGTCGTGCACGACCGCGGGCGGCAGGTCGTCGAACGGAATCGGGTCGGGCGCCGGGGTCACCACTGCCTCGACGTTCGCGGCGTAGTCACCGCAGCGCACGAAGGTGTCTTCGCCGACGTCGATCGGTGCCAGGAACTCTTCCGATGCCGACCCGCCCATCGCCCCCGACATGGCCGACACGATCACATAGGGCAACCCGAGCCGATCGAACAGGCGGATGTACGCCTGCCGGTGGGCGTCGTAGGAGCGCTGCAAGCCCTCG
>JBCCVW010000080.1:0-18634 GCA_039194665.1 Actinomycetota bacterium | reverse complement strand
TCGCTCCTGGCGCTCGCCTTGGTCGTCATCTTCCGCTCGACCGGTCAGCTGAACTTTGCGCAGGGCGAAATCGGTACCTTCGGTGCCTTCGTCGTGTCGACGCTCACGCTCAGCGGTTGGCCGGTGTGGATCTCGATCGGCGCCGCGATGGTCGTCGGTTTCGCCATCGCGGCGGGTGTCGAGCGTGTGGTCGTTCGCCCGATCGAAAACCGAAATCCGGGGGCGGTGATCGTGGCCCTCATCGGCGTCTTCCTTGCCGTGAACCAGTTGACCGCCATGATTTGGGGCGTCGATGCCCGCGGCCTGCCCAACGTGTTCCCCGACGACGCAGACGACTTCGTCACTATCCTCGGGGCGCCGATCCGCATCGCCCGGCTCGGGATTCTCGCCGTGCTCGCCGTCGTGGTGTTCCTGCTGTGGCTGCTGTTCAACAAGACCAAGATCGGTCTGGCGATGCGCGCCGTCGCCAACAACCAGGAGTCGTCGAACCTGGTCGGTATCCGGGTCGGCACCATCCTCCTGCTGGGCTGGGGCCTCGCTGGTTCGATCGGTGTGCTGGCCGCAGCGCTGCTCGCTCCGTCGGCCGGTCTGACCGGCTCGCTGATGCTCGGACCCTTCTTGTTGGCCTCGGTGGCTGCCGTGCTCGGCGGGCTCGACTCGCCGCTCGGCGCGGTCGTCGGCGGTCTGCTCATCGGTGTCACCGAAGCGGTGATCGTCGGCTACGTCGACTTCCTCGGCGCCGACATGTTGTTCCCGGTGATGCTGGTCATCTTGCTGGTCGTGTTGTTGTTCCGTCCCGCCGGCTTGTTCGGTACCGAGCGCGTGGAGCGTGTGTGATGGACCGTCCCGTCATTGTCCAGAAGGGCTCGTGGCTGCACTGGCTTGGCCGCATCGTGCTGTTCGGCGCGGTGGCGCTGTTCTTTTATCGGGCGGTGACCGAGTGGTCGCGGTCCGGACTCGGATTGCTCACCGACGCGCTGATCATCGCCATCGCGGTCACCGGGCTCAACCTGATCACTGGGTACACCGGCCAGTTATCGCTCGGTCACGCCGGCTTCTTCGCCATCGGCGCATTCGTCTCAGCGATGCTCGTGAGCGGCAAGATCTGGACACCGTTCATCGAGAGCAACATGTGGACGCCGGGATGGACACTCATCGCCTCGGTCGTCGTGTGTTTCTTCGTCGGTGTCATCGTCGGCGTTCCCGCATTGCGGTTGAAAGGCATCTATCTCGCGTTGGTCACGTTGGTGTTCACCGAGGCGGTGCGCGCCTTCTTCAAGTACGAAGAATTCGCGGGGGTCACCGGCGGCGCCACCGGACTGAAGAACCTCAACTATCTGCCGCCGAGCTGGACGGGCCTGGAAGGGCGGGCCGATCTCGTCACCTGGTTCTTCTGGTTGGCGCTCGGGATCTTGATCGTCGCATCGATCTTGAGCGCCGGCCTGCTCCGCAGTCGCATCGGCCGGTCGATGATCGCCACGCGCGACAACGAGACCGCCGCCGCCGTGATGGGCGTCAACCTGGCCAAGACGAAGACGGTGGTCTTCGGCATTTCCGCCGCAATCGCCGGCGTCGCCGGTTCGTTGTTCGGCTTGAAGCTCGGCCTGGTCGAAGCCGACATTCCGATCTTCGGCCTGTTCGGCTCGGTCACGCTGCTCGTCGCCCTGATCGTGGGGGGTGCCGCGCAGAACTGGGGACCCCTCGTCGGGGCGGTGTTCTACATCTTCGTCAACGACTACGCCCGTTCGGTCGGTGAGGCACCCGCCGACAGCTGGCTGCTGGGTTGGCTGATCGACGGCGGCACACAGCTCGACGGCCTCGGCGGTGTCGTGTTCGGCGTGCTGTTGATTCTGTTCGCCCGATTCGTCCCGCTCGGGGCGGTCGGCACCGCCAAGACCTGGCGGGCCAAGCTCGCCGTGGTGATCCCGAAGATCGCCATTCCGGCGGGCACCACCGTCGAGCCGCTCGCCGCTCATGACGCTGCCGGTCAGGCAGCTGTGACTGAGGGCGACGACGAGGCTACGGTGAGCGATGCAGCCGCCTCCACGGAGGCTGCCGAGTCCGATGCGCCTGCGTCGGACAGCTGAGCGTGATCCAACCACAGCGCACCAATCAAGGGGGAACCTCAACCATGCGCAGAAGCAAGAAGCTCCTCGCACTCGCAGCAGCGAGTGCTCTCGTGATCGCCGCCTGTGGCGACGATGACGACGACGGAGGATCGAGCGACACCACCACGGCAGAAACGACCGCCACGACCGAGGCCGACGACATGTCGGACGAGGAAACGACGGAATCGACCGAGGCCGACGACATGTCCGAAGAAGACGACATGACCGAAGACACCACGGAGGGCACCGTCGACGACGACGAGGCCGTCGCAGAGGGCGCCGGTTTTGCGGTCGACACGTCGGTGTGTGAAGACCCTGATGCAGCAACCGCGACGATCGAGGACACGATCAAGATCGGTACGTCGATTCCGCTCACGGGTGGCCCGGCGGTGCTGTTCGCGCCGTTCGGCGCCGGACAGCAGGCGTACATCGACTACTACAACGCCGAGTTCGGCGGCGTGAACGGGCAAGAGCTCGAACTGGTCGTCAAGGACGACATGTACACCGCTGACCTCACGAAGGCCAACACCGACGAGCTCGTGTTCGACGACGAGGTCGACGTGATCGGCGGCGTCATCGGATCGCCGAACAACCTGGCGATCCAGGCCGACCTCAACGCGCAATGCGTGCCGCAGCTGTGGGCGTCAACCGGTGCTCCCAACTGGGGTGCCGTCGACGAGTTCCCATGGACCACCGGTCTGCTGGTGGCCTACGACATCGAATCGGCCGTGTGGGCCAACTGGGTCATCGACAACATCGGTGAGGGCTCCAGCGTCGGTCTGTTCTATGTGAACAACGAGTTCGGCCAGAGCTACGCCAACGCCTTCAATGCGGCGGCCGACGAGCTCGGGCTCGACATCGTCGCCGAGGAAGTCATCGACCCCGCCGACGCCGGTGCGCCGAGCGGTCAGATGACCAACCTCGTCGAGGCCAACCCAGACGCAATCCTGGCCGTGCCGCTGGGCGCGCAGTGCATCGCGTTCATGACTGAGCTCGGCAACGCCAAGGCGGCCAACCCCGACTTCGACCCGGCGGTGTACCAAACTGCGACGTGCGCCAGCCCGGTGTTCTTCGGTGCGGTCGCCAACGGCGGCGCCGATGGCGTGTACTCGTCGAACAACCTGAAGGACGTCAACAACCCGGAGGTCGTCGCCAACGACGAGGGTGCGCAGGAGTACCTCGAGGCGTTCGCTGCCACCGGCTCCGATGCCGACCCCGGGGGTATCGCTCTCGCCGGCTGGGAGTCGATGGAGCTCACCGTGTGGGCCATCCAAGATGCGGCCGACAACGGCACGCTCAGCCGTGAGAGCATCATCAACTCCGCCCGCACCATCGACCACGTCAGCATCCTGCTGCGTGACGGGCTGACGTACCGGATGAACGGCGAAGACGGGTTCATCGGCGAGGGCACCCAGATCCTCGCTTGGAACGACGCCGACCAGGTGTTCGAAGACCAGGGTGACATCATCAACCTCGAAGGATCCCTCGGGGTCTACTCAGGCTGATCGGTCCGCTCCGCTGGCTCGCCGGTAGAGCAAGAACAGCAACGGGCCCGCTCACCGAAAGGTGAGCGGGCCCGTTCGCGTGTGGGAGGCGTTCACGCCGCCTCTCGTATGGGGGATGGCGGGAGCGGTGATCAGCCGCCGAGTTCGAAGCAGTCGATCAGTCCGGTGATCAGATCATCGGGGATCTCGCCGGTCTGTCCGGCGGCGGCGAGCTCGCTGGCGTCGAAGTCCTCCAAGCCCTCGCGGACGCAGCCCTCGTCGAAGGGCTGGCCCGACTGCTCGAGGCCGTCGATGAAGGTGTCGATGATCGCCTCGTTGTCGGCGCAGTTCAACAGGTCGAGCGACAGGGCGGCGCCCTCATCGCTCAGTTCGGCGTCGCCGCCGCCGCCCGACGCAACGATCGCTGCGGCGTCGTCATCCGACAGCTGGCTGGCGATCTCCTCGACGCAATCGCGATCGAGCTGCAACTCACCCTCCGCTGCGGCGTCGATCGCCGCGTCGGCTGCGCTCTGCTGATCACTGGACAGGTCGCTGCTGCTCCCACCACCACCGTCGTCATCACCGCACGCGGCGAGGATCAACCCGCCCGCTGCCGCAATGGCTAAGAACTTCTTCTTCATGGTTCCTCCCTACAGTTGGACGGCGACAACTCTTGCAGGTCACCGTCAGCGACACGTGAGTTCTCCGTCAACGTGGCGAAACAGCGTGTGACCGGTGGGGTCTGACCCCACCGGTCACACACGCTCGTCTTGGTGCAAGGCCGACGAGGCGTCCCGGTCGGTTGGAACCGTCAGCCGCCGAGTTCGAAACAGTCGACCAGGCCGCCAATGAGCTCAGTGGGCGGCCCTTCGCCATCCCCGGCGGCGGCAAGATCTGCGGCATCGAAGTCCTCGAGGCCCTCGCGGACGCACTCCTCGTCGAAGGGGGTGCCCGCTTCTTCGAGGCCGGCGATGAACTCATCGGCGATCGCATCGAAGTCGACGCAGTTGAACAGCTCGAGCGTGAGGTTCTGACCCTCCTCGCTCAACTCCGCGTTCCCGCCGCCCGACTCTGCGATCGCTGCGGCATCCTCGTCGGAGAGCTGGCCTGCGACGTTCTCAACGCACTCGCGGTCGAGTGCGAGGTCGCCGCCGGCGCTGGTGTCCATCGCCGCATCTGCCGCTGCCTGTTGATCGGCGGTGAGGTCGCTCCCGCCGCTGTCACCGTCATCGTCACCGCACGCTGCAAGGAGCAGGGCGCTGATCGCAGCGACGGCCAAGGATTTGCGCATCATCGTTCCTCCGTTCGACCCAACAACACTTGCAGGTCACCGTCAGCGCGGTGGACAAGGTGTGACAGGTGGCGTCAAACCCACGCATCACACACGGCTGCTGGCGCGGCGGGCAAGGAGACGAGCTCACGTTCACCGTTCATGTCCCGGCCGCTGGCGTGGCGATTACGGAAACTCGCTGACGTTCACCGTTCATGTCCCGGCCGCTGGCGTGGCGATTACGGAAACTCGCTGACGTTTACTTCGTACTCGTTGCCGTCGAGGATGACGATCTCGAAACCCCATACGTCGTCGTTCTCGTCGGTGCCCTCGCACTCAAAGGTCGTGCCTGGGTCACGATTGGCCGGCTCGTCGCACGTGGCCGACACGAAGTCGAGCGGAGGACCCGGTTCGCCGAGGGCCGTGGACAGCTCTTCGTTGTTCTCGATGAAGTCCTCGGCGTCGCGTTGGAAGTCGGCGGTCGACGTGAAGCATCCAGCGAGGAGCGCGCCCGCGGTCACCGCCGCGATCGAGAGGCCAACGGGACGCCCGGCACGGATCACAGTGCTGGACGGTAGCTCAGCGGCGATCGCTCAAGCGGCCGCCCGCGCCGGAGCAAGCCGGCGGCGTGTCGTCACCTGATCCCAGGTCACCACGAACAACGCCACCCACACGAACGCGAAGCCGACGATGCGGTCGGCGGGCATCGACTCGCCGTAGAGCCACCAGCCGAGTCCGAAGTTGATCACCGGCACGAGCAGGTTGAGCGGTCCGAGCAGGGTGAACGGCACGCTCTGCGCCGCGCGGGCGAACAACATCAATGGCACCGCGGTCACCACTCCGGTACCGAGCACGAACAGCCACTCGGTCGGCGTAGCGGTGGCGACGACACTCGATGCACCGAAGGACAAACCAGCGAGCGCAATCGTGGCGGGGACGAACGTGATGAACGTCTCCCCGGCCAAGCTCTCCACCGGCCCGAGCGAGATCGTTCGCTTGGACGCTCCGTACGCACTCCAGGTGGCGGCCAAGATGATGGCGATCCATGGCGGCCGCCCGTACGAGACGGTGAGAATCACGACGGCAACTGCCGCAAGGACGAATGCGCTGCGCTGGGCGCGCGTCGGAGCCTCGCCGAAGGCAACCACCCCGATGGCCATCGTGCACAGTGGCGCAAGGAAGTAGCCCAGTGCGGTTTCGATCACGCGATCGTTCACCACGGCCCACACGTAGCTGCCCCAGTTCACCGTGAGGAGCACTGCCGCGACCAGTAGACGGATCACGGTTGCACGGTTGGCAAACGCCGCGCGCATCGTGGGCCACGATCCGCGGATGGTGACGACCATGGCCATCACGACCGAGGCACACAGCATCCGCCAGGCGATGAGCTCGACCGCATCGAACCCGGCGAGCTGCTTCCAGTAGATCGTGAGGAATCCCCACAACAGGTAGGCGGCGACGCCGAACTCGACACCGCGCGCGGTGCGCGCGGCGGCTGCGTTCGTCTCGTCGTGCATCGATTCGTAGGCTACGGAGCACCGTGCGGTGGGCCCATCCAGGAATTGGGGCCGACGCGCGTCGGATCGGAGGAGCCATGGCAGAGAACAACCGGCAGCGGTGGGAAGAGGCGTTCGCCGAGTCGCCGATCCGCGATGCGCCGTTCGAGACGATGTCGGGGATTCCGCTCGACGCCGCGTACGGGCCCGACGATGGGGAGTTCCCCGGACAGTTTCCGTACACCCGTGGACCGTACGCGTCGATGTATCGATCGAAGTTGTGGACCATGCGGATGTTCGCCGGCTTCGGCACCGCCGACGACACCAACTGGCGATTCAAGGAGATCATCCGCGCCGGCGGCGACGGCTTGTCGACGGCGTTCGACATGCCCACGCTGCTCGGGATCGACTCCGACGACGCGATGGCCCTCGGCGAGGTCGGTCGGTGTGGCGTGGCCGTCGACACGTTGGCCGACATGGAAGACCTCTATTCGGGGATCGACCTCGGAGCGATCACCACGTCGATGACGATCAACAGTCCGGCCGCGCCGATCATGGCGATGTTCGTCGCCCAGGCCGAGGCGGCCGGCGTCGATCGTTCACAGCTCGGCGGCACGCTGCAAAACGACATCTTGAAGGAGTACCAAGCGCAGAAGGAGTTCGTGTTCCCGCCCCGACCGTCGATGCGGCTGGTGCGCGACACGATCGCCTTTGCCACCGCCGAAATGCCGCGCTGGCACTCGATCTCGATCTCCGGCTACCACATCCGCGAGGCCGGCTCCACCGCAGCGGAGGAGCTGGCATTCACGTTGGCCAATGGTTTCGCCTACGTCGAGCTGGCCCGCCAGGCGGGGCTACCGGTCGATGCGTTCGCCCCGCGCCTGTCGTTCTTCTTCAACGCGCACATCGACTTCTTCGAAGAGATCGCCAAGTACCGAGCGGCGCGGCGTATCTGGGCGCGTTGGATGCGCGACCGCTACGGCGCCGAGCGCGAGCGATCGATGCAGCTTCGTTTCCATACCCAGACGGCGGGGGTGTCACTGACCGCGCAGCAGCCGGAGGTGAACATCGTGCGGACGGCGATCGAAGCGCTGGCAGGTGTGCTCGGCGGGACCCAGTCGTTGCACACCAACTCGATGGACGAGGCCCTGGCGCTACCGACTGAGAAGGCGGCGCGTATCGCCTTGCGCACCCAGCAGGTGATCGCCAACGAAACCAACGTGGCACATGTGGCCGATCCGCTCGGCGGATCACACTTCGTCGAGGCGCTCACCGACGAGGTCGAGGCGCGAGCTGAGGAGATCTTCGCCGAGCTCGACGACATGGGTGCCGGTTCGTTGCTCGAGGGGGTGATCCAGGGAATCGACGACAACTGGTTCCAGGGACGAATCGCCGACTCGGCATTCGAGCTCGAGCGGCGGTTCAACGCCGGCGACCGCGTTGTGGTCGGCGTCAATGCGTTCACCGAGGGCAACGACGACGATGATCTGGCGACGCTACGAATCACCAACGACGACGAGCAGCGTCAACGGAAGCGGCTCGAGCGGGTCCGTCTCGACCGGGACGATGCCGCCGTGGTGGGCGCCCTCGATCGGCTGCGCACCGAGGCCGCCGATCCTGAGGTCAACCTGATGCCGGCGCTGATCGCCGCGTCGAACGCCTACGCCACCCTCGGGGAGATGATGGGCGCGCTCGGCGATGTGTTCGGGCGCCACGTCGAGACCCCGACGATCTGACCCGATCGTTCGCAACTACGCCGGATGGACGAGGGCGTCGCCCGAGATCGGCTCGAAGACGTGCACCCGGTCCGGGCGGAGCCCGATGTCGAGGGTCGTGCCGATCGGCGGGGGCGCACCGCGTAACACGCAATTGAAGCGATCCCCGCGACGCGTCTCGGCGTGCACATGCGTCACGTGTCCCAAGGGTTCGGTGGCCACGACGCCCACCTCGATTGCGGCGTCCAAGGCACCGCCGACCACCACCTCGTCGGGGCGCACGCCGACGATCACTTCCGGGCCCCTGGTGGGGATGGTGCGCGGCGACACGACGCGCACTCCGAGCACTGAGAACGCGCCGTCGGGCTCGATCGTGGCGGGGAGCAGGTTCATCGCCGGTTCGCCGAAGAAGGCGGCGACGCTCGTCGTCGCCGGGCGGTCGTACACCTCGAAGGGATCGCCGATCTGGTGGACGATGCCATCGAAGAGCACGGCGACGCGGTCGCACATCGCCATCGCGTCCTGCTGACCGGCAGTGGCCATCACCGTGGTCAACCCGCGGTTTCGTTGTACCGACATCAGGTCGTTGCGCAGCGTGAGCCGGACCTGGTCTTCGAGGTTGGACAGCGGCTCGTCGAGCAGCAGTGTCGCCGGCGAGCTGACCACGGCCCGCGCCAGTTGCACGCGTCGTCGTTCACCCTCCGAGAGCTTCGATGGTGACCGGTCGAGCGTGTGCTCGATACCGAGCAGGGCCGCTTCGGTGTGCACCCGATCGAGGATGTGGTCGTCGTGGGTGTCGGGGTCGCGCACCTCCAAGGGGAACGCCACGTTGCGCGCCGCAGTCAGGTGATGAAGCAACTGGTTCTGCTGGGTGACCATGCCGACGTGCCGGTCGCGTTCTGGCCACTCGGTGACGTCGCGGCCACCGATGAAGATCCGGCCCGCCGTCGGCTGATCGAGGCCCGCAATCAACCGCAGAACGGTGCTCTTGCCGCACCCTGAGGGGCCGACCAGCCCGAACATCTCACCATGATCGATGTGCAGCGCAACGTCGTCGAGCGCAGGTACCGTCCCTGGAAACGTCTTCGTGACTCTGTCGACGACGATCTCGCCCACGGCGAAACGCTAGACGCGCCAGAGCGTCGAGGCATACGCGGCCACGATCTAGGTTGCGAAGATGGACATTCGAGTCAGCGACGATCCGGCCGGGCACGCGGCCGAATTCATCACCCGCAAGCTCAACAATGCGGTGCGTCGACGGGGAAGCGCGTCGCTCGCGGTCAGCGGTGGCAACACCCCCCAGCCGATGCTCGACGCACTCGCTGCCACCGACCTGCCGTGGGAGCACATCACGACCTGGCAGGTCGACGAACGGATTGCGCCCGACCATGATCCCGACCGCAACGCCGATCAGCTCGGTGGCTTCCCCGGCACCGTGCGGCTGATGCCGGTCACGGCGAAAGACCTCCGGGCTGCGGCGCGGCGGTACGCAGCGTCACTCCCGGAGCGGTTTGATGTGATCCACCTCGGTCTCGGCGACGACGGGCACACGGCATCGTGGCCGCCCGGAGACGCCGACATCGTGGCGAGCACCCGACCGGTCGACCTCGTCGGCGAGTTTCACGGACGGCGGCGGATGACGCTCACCCCACCGGTGGTCAACGGGGCGCGCTCTCGGTTGGTGCTTGCCGCCGGCACGGCCAAAGCGGCGATCGTCGAACGATGGCTACTGCGCGATCCCGACCTCCCGATCAACACCGTGCGGCGAACTGGAACGACGGCGTTCCTCGACGGTGATGCCGCTGCGCGCGCTGCGGCGGACGCGCCGCTCTCGCCGGTTGAGTAGGTTCCGCTGCGATGGCTACTGCTCACAACGCGCCCGACCCCGCTGCACTCTTCGAACCGCTGCGCCAACTTCCTGAACCGCCACCGTTGCGCCAGCTGCTGACCGACGATCCGACCCGGGCCGATCGGTACGTGGTCCAGGCAGGCGATCTGCGTGTCGACTACTCGAAGCATCGGGTCGACGACACGATCCTCGCGGCGCTGTTCGACGTCGCCCGCGCCGCTGGGGTCGAGCAGCGACGCGATGCGATGTTCGCCGGCGAGCACATCAACGTCACCGAGGACCGTGCCGTGATGCATGTGGCGCTGCGGGCCCCGTCGGGCGTGTCGATGTACGTCGACGGTCACGACGTCGTGCCCGATGTGCACGCCACGCTCGACAAGATGGCCGCATTCGCCGAGCGAGTGCGTGACGACGAGCGGATCACCCACGTGGTCAACATCGGCATCGGCGGCTCCGATCTCGGTCCGGCGATGGCCACCAAGGCGCTGCAGGCGTTCGCGCATCCGCGGATTCGCAGCTCGTTCGTGTCGAACGTCGACGGGCAGGACATCGCCGACGTACTCGCCGGCAGTGAACCGGCCGAAACGATGTTCATCGTTGCGTCGAAGACGTTCGGCACGGTCGAGACGCTGACCAACGCACGCACGGCGCGCGACTGGTTGGTTGCGGGCCTGGGCGAGGATGCCGTTGCCGACCACTTCGTGGCGGTGTCGACCAACGCCGAGCGGGTCGCCGACTTCGGCATCGACACGGCCAACATGTTCGGGTTCTGGGATTGGGTTGGCGGTCGTTATTCGGTCGACTCGGCGATCGGGTTGTCGCTGATGGTGGCGATCGGGCCCGATCACTTTCGCGAGTTTCTCGCCGGCTTCCGCAAGATCGACGAACACTTCACCGAAGCGCCGCTTGGCGCTAACGCGCCAGCCGTGCTCGGCCTGATCGGGGTGTGGTACGGCAATGTGCTCGGCTGGTGGACCAAGGCGGTCTTGCCCTACGCGGACGAGTTGGCCCGCTTCCCGGCGTACTTGCAGCAGCTGGAGATGGAGTCGAACGGCAAGTCCGTGCGCCTCGACGGCACCCGGCTGACCACGGACTCCGGGCCGATCGTGTGGGGCGAGCCGGGCACCAACGGGCAGCACGCCTTCTACCAGCTGATCCACCAGGGCACGCGGATCGTGCCGTGCGACTTCATCGGGTTCGCCACGCCGCACCACCCGTACCGTCATCATCACGACCTGTTGGTGGCCAATCTGATCGCCCAGTCGGAGGCGTTGGCCTTCGGGCGAGACAACGTCGACGAGCCGTACCGCAACTTCGAGGGCAATCGGCCAAGCGCGGTGATTCTCGCCGACGAACTCACGCCGTCGACCCTCGGCCAGCTGATCGCCCTGTACGAACACATCGTCAACGTGCAGGGGACGATCTGGGGGATCGACAGTTACGACCAGTGGGGTGTCGAGCTCGGCAAGGAGCTGGCCAACAACATCACCCCCGAACTCACCGGTGACCCCACGCCTGACCGCCACGACGCATCCACCAACGCGTTGATCAACTGGTACCGCGCCCACCGCTAGCCAAAATTCTGCCGATTCCCCGCGCCCCGCGCCGGATTCCGCACACAGAACAATCTGGGCGAGTGCGCGGCTGGCGCGGTCGCCGTCCGGCCTCGTTGTGCGCCGGCGTGAAGTAAGGCGCCGCGATACCATACGGGGTATGGAGTTTCCCGACGAGGTTCGTGGTGATGTGACCAACCGGTTGCGGCGGTTGGAAGGGCAGATCCGTGGCGTTGCGCGGATGATCGACGATGGTGAGGACTGTCGCGCCGTGATCACTCAGCTGTCGGCGTGCAAGTCGGCGCTCGATCGGGTGAGCTACCGGCTCATTGCGGGCGGCATGCGCCATTGTGCCACTCGACCCGACGGGGACATCGACGTGGACGAGCTAGAGAATTTGTTCGTCAAGCTCGGGTGACCGGGACTGCCCCGAACTCTGTGCGAGATCCGGCGCGACGCGCCGGATCTCGGCAGGATCTGCGGAGGGCGTGGCGCGGTGCTCCGACTGAATGTTGAGGGGTCGGGTCGACCAGACTGAGGCCATGCGCGACTACTCGAACATCTACATCGATGGCGCCTGGGTGCCCTCCGACGGCACGGGCACGATCGAAGTGATCAACGCCGGCACCGAACAGGTGATGGGCTCGATCCCCGATGGTGCGGCCAGCGATGTCGACAAGGCTGTTGACGCCGCTCGCCGGGCGTTTGACTCGTGGGCCGGTACGCCCGTCGAGGAGCGCCAGAAGTACATGGTTCGGCTCAACGAGGCACTGCAGGCGCGCGGCCCCGAGATCGCCGAGGTGATCTCCGGTGAGGTCGGCATGCCCATCACCTGGGCCAACATGATCCAGTCCGGCCTGCCGGCGGGCAACATGCAGAGCTACGCGACCTTGCTCGACGACTTCTCGTTCGAGGAGACGATTGGCAACAGCCTGGTCGTCAAGGAGCCGGTCGGTGTTGTCGGCGCGATCACGCCGTGGAACTACCCGCTGCACCAGATCATCTGCAAGCTCGGTGGTGCACTCGCGGCTGGCTGCACGTTCGTGCTCAAGCCCAGCGAGGTCGCCCCGCTCAACGCGTTCATCCTCGCCGAGATCGTGCACGAGGTCGGGCTGCCCGAGGGCGTGTTCAACCTGGTCAGCGGCACCGGCGCGGAGGTCGGCGCGGCGATTGCCGCGCACCCCGGTGTCGACATGGTCAGCTTCACCGGCTCCACCCGCGCCGGCAAGGCCGTCGCCGCGGCGGCCGCTGGCACCGTCAAGCGAGTGGCACTCGAGCTGGGCGGCAAGTCCGCCAACATCGTGCTCGACGATGCCGATCTCACCGACGTGATCCCCAAGGGTGTGTTCGCGTGTTACCTCAACTCGGGGCAAACCTGCACGGCGCACACGCGCATGCTCGTGCCGCGCAGCCGCTACGACGAAGCGCTGGCCATCGCCGTCGCCACCGCGGAAGGCACCCAGGTCGACGACCCGAGCAAGGAAGGCATGCATCTCGGTCCGCTGATCTCGCAAGCCCAGTGGGACCGCGTGCAGAGCTACATCCAAAAGGGCATCGACGAAGGCGCCGTGGTTGCTGCTGGCGGTCTCGGCAAGCCGGACGGCCAGGACACCGGCTACTTCGTGAAGCCAACCGTGCTCGCCGAAGTGACCAACGACATGACCGTCGCCCAGGAGGAGATCTTTGGGCCGGTGTTGTCGGTGATCGCCTACGAGGACGAGGACGATGCCGTGCGCATCGCCAACGACAGTCTCTACGGACTGTCGGGCGGCGTGTGGTCGAGCGACCAGGAACGGGCGATGTCGGTTGCCCGACGGATGCGCACGGGGATGGTCGACGTCAACGGTGGAGCGTTCAACATTGCGGCCCCGTTCGGCGGCTACAAGCAATCGGGTTACGGCCGCGAGAACGGCCCCTACGGCATCGAGGAGTTCCTCCAGGTCAAGAGCCTGCAGATGTAGCCGAGTAGATTCCTCCCGGTGTCTGCGCGGGTGTTGGTCGCCAAAGTCGGCCTCGACGGTCATGACCGGGGCGTCAAAGTGGTCGCCCGCATCCTGCGTGACGCCGGTTTCGAGGTGATCTACACCGGCCTGTTCCAGACCCCGGAGACCGTGGCCGCCGCCGCGGTCGACGAAGACGTCGACCTGATCGGGCTCTCGATGCTGTCGGGAGCGCACATGACGCTGGCTCCGCTCGTCGTCGATGCGGTGCGCCAGCGGGGTGCCGACACCCCGGTGGTGGTCGGCGGCATCGTGCCGCCCGATGATGTCGACGAACTCCAGCGGGCCGGCGTGGCCGACGTGCTGACACCTGGGGCGAGCGCCGATGAGGTGGTTGCGAGCGTCCGTCGTGTTCTCGAACAGCACGCCGATGGATGATCGCCTCGAGCGACTGACCAATTTGCTGGCGCTGTTGCTGGAAACGCCCCAGCCGCTCAGCCTGGTCCAGATCGCCGACGAACTCGACGGCCAGTACGCCCCAGACGAGCGCAATCGCCGCGCTCAGTTCGAACGCGACAAGGCAGCGCTGCGATCGATCGGCGTCCCGATCGAGACCACGATGGTCGACGGCGGCACCTACGCCGGCCAGACGCGCTATCGCATCGATCGCGCCGCCTACGAGCTCGCCGATCTCGACCTCGACGCGGCCGAGATGCGGGCGCTGCAGCTCGCCGTCGCCGCCGTGCACACGGGGTCGAGTGCGGGCGACGAGGCGATCCGCAAGCTCGGCGGGTCGCCGATCGGCATGCCGGTGGCCGTGAGTGCAGTGGTCCCCGATCGTGCCGAACTCCCGGAACTGCGCGTCGCCATCGCCCAACGCTCGACGATCGAGTTCGGCTATCGCGGGGCGACTCGGCGGGTCGATCCGTGGGGGTTGTTGCTGCGTGGCGGATTCTGGTACGTCGTTGGTTTCGACCATGACCGGCAGGCCAAGCGGACATTCCGGGTCGATCGGCTCGATCAACGTCGCCCGATGTTCGCGCTTGGCGAGCCCGGCGCCTACGACCGTCCCGCCGACTTCGATCCGCGAGATGCCTTCCCTTCCGACCCGAAACGCATTGGACACGCGGCTGACGACGACGTCGACGCACTGGTGCACATCGACCGTCCGCGTGCGTCCGGCGTGGTCGGTGAACTGGGCGAGGAGCGTGTCGAGCGGCGCAACGACGACGGTTCGGTGGTGGTGCGAGTGCCTGCTGCCAATCGGGATGCGTTCTTGTCGTGGGTGCTCGGGCTCGCGCAGCACGCCGAGGTACTCGGACCGCCTGATCTGCGCGCCGCCGTGATCGACGCCCTCGACACCGTGATCGCGGCGGGAGCCGGTGACCGATGACGACGAAGGCCGAGGAGCGGCTGCGTCGACTGTTGGTGATGTTGCCGTGGCTCATGGAACGCGGTGCGGTCCCACTCGACGAGGTGGCTGAACGGTTCGATGCGACGGTGGAGGACATCGAGCACGACCTCGAACTGGTGGCGATGTGTGGGCTTCCTCCGTTCGTCGATGAGATGATCGACGTGTTCATCGACGAGGGCACCGTGATCATCGGCGTGCCACGGCTGTTCACTCGACCGCTGCGGCTGACCGCGCCGGAGGGCTTCACCTTGCTCGCCGCTGGGCGCGCCGCCCTGCAGCTCCCGGGAGCAGACCCCGACGGTCCGCTGGCGAGCGGGTTGGCGAAGCTCGCCGATGCGCTCGCCGCGATCGGGTTGGTCGACGACCCCGACGGCGACGACACCGCGGGGCTCGCACTCGAGCTCGACCGACCCGCGCTTGTCGACGAGTTGGCCGATGGCGTGGCGGGGTCACGCGAGTTCGACATCACGTACTTCTCGCCGGCCAACGATGCCACCACGCGACGGCGCGTCGTTCCTCGTCACCTGTTCGCCGACGGCGGGCACTGGTATGTGCTGGCCGACGACGATCGCTCAGGTGGGCGGCGCACGTTCCGCATCGATCGGATCGAACATGCCGAGGCGACTGGCCGTCGAGGGCAGGCCAGTGAGGAGCCGGTCGAGCGGCCCGAGTTCTTCGACGACGATGTCCCGCGCGCCGTGCTGCGTTTGAAGCCGCCTGCGCAGTGGGTGCGCGAGCACTATGCGGTCGACTCGGTGAAAGAGCTCAGTCGAAAACGGATCGAGGTGACGTTGCCGATCAGCAGTGAACGTTGGCTCAGCCGGCTGCTGTTGCGTCTGGGTGCCGGCGCGCAGTGCGTGCGCCCGGCTGAGGGGGCCGAACAGGCGGCGGCGCTCGCCGCTCAGGTGCGGGCGCGCTACGCCGAGTCGTCGGAGGCGGACGGGCCGACGATGAAGGGGTCGAGCTGAGCGCGGGAGTCGATGCCGAGATCGGCGAGCAGCTTGGGGACGATCGCCGCCGTGGCACGGGCGTCGTGCAAGGCGTCGTGGGGCTGGTCGAGCGCCACGCCGTAGTACTCGCACAGATCGCCGAGTCGGTGCGATCGGCGGCGTTCGGGGTCGGTTGCCCGGGAGAGCTCGAGGGTGCACAGGGCGGCGTCGGTGGCGTGTCGCAGGACGCGCTGCGCATCGGGCGTGGCATGGCGGCTCGCAGCACGGATGAATTCGGTGTCGAACGCGGCGTTGTGCGCCGTGAGGAGCGCGCCGTCGACCTGCGCGGCTAACTCGTCGAGCGCTTCGGTCAACGAGGGCGCCCCGCGCAGGGCGGCTCGACGGATGCCGTGAACGTGCCGCGGCCCGACACGTTGCCAGGGCCAGCGTAAGCGGACGTACGACGACCACGCTCCGACCTCGGCCGACTCGGAGACCTGGACCACCGCCGCTTGCAAGATCCGGTGGCGGGAGGCGGCGAGCCCCGACGTCTCCACGTCGAGAACCGCCAGCCGTGGCAGTGTCACCGCATCGACGTTAGATCGACGGTGTCACGCGTTGGTGCCCGTGCCTCAGAGCAGCTCGGCGGCGAGGCTGGCGACGTCACTGCGCTCGCAGGCTGTGAGCGTGATGTGTCCGAAGCAGCGTTGTCCGGCGAAGGCTGCGCTCAGCACGCTGAGCGCGTTGTTCGACTCGGCCAGGTACGGCGCATCGATCTGGCTCGTATCGCCGGTGAACACCACCTTGGTGCCGTCGCCCACGCGGGTGAGGATCGTGCGCAGCGTGGTGGGCTCGAGGTTCTGCGCTTCGTCGATCACGACCATCTGGCGCTGCAGCGAGCGTCCACGGAGGAACGTCACCGATTCGAGCGACAGTTGCCCCCGCTCGGTGAGTTCGTCGACCAGGTCGCGGGCGTCGTTGATGTTGCCGCGGTCGGTGAGGGCGACGACCGCATCGTGCACCGCCGCCATCCACGGGTCGAGCTTCTCGTCGAGCCCGCCGGGGAGGAAGCCGACGTCGGCGCGTCCGACGGGCACCAGCGGGCGGTACACGGCGAGTCGCTCGAAGCGGTTCTGCTCCACGACCTGCTCGAGGCCGGCGGCGATCGCCAAGATTGTCTTGCCGGTGCCGGCACGACCATCGAGGGCGATGACCGAGATCGTCGGGTCGAGCAGGAGCTCAAGGGCGAACCGTTGCTCTTTGCTGCGCGGCCGTAGTCCCCAGGCTTCTGGCACGGCGCTGGGAAGCAGCACGAAGTCGTCGCCGACGACGCGCACCAGTGCTGACTGCGAGCCGCAACGGAGCACAGCGAACTCGTTTTGCTCGAAGCTCGACGCCGGTACGCCGGCATCGGCCGCCAGTGCGTCGATGGCGATCGCACCTGCGGCGTAGAGGCAGTCGATGAGTTCGTGCGGCGCTTCGATCGTCGACCAGCCAGCGGCGGGGCGCTCGTCGTTGCGACGGGCGAGTTGGTGCTCGGCAGCGGCGACGCCGAGGTGTGCAGCTTTGATGCGCAGCGCGGCATCGTTGGAGACCATCGTCGTCGGGCCGAGTTCGGACTGGCCGATCGCGGCACCGATGATCCGATTGTCGGGCACCGATGGGTCGAGTCCGTGTTCGACCAGCAGATGCTTGCGGACGTTGTTGATCTCGATCTGCAAGGTGCCGCCGGCATCGGTCGGCACCGGATGCGCCAGGGAGCCGCCGTGGCGTACGCGTAGCTCTTCGAGGGCCCGCAGCGCCGCCCGCGCCGATCGGCCGACGTCGTCGAGTCGACTCTTCAGCCCGTCGAGCTCTTCGACCACCGTCAGTGGAATGACGACGTCGCACTCGCCGAAGGCGACCACGCACGTTGGATCGGAGATCAACACCGAGGTGTCGAGCACCAGCCGGGTTCGTTGCCCGGTTGGCGTCGGTCCCGACCGGGTTGCCGGATTCGGCGTGGCGGTCGCGGAGCGGTCAGTGGGCGGAAGGAGGTCGGTCACCGTTTCCTCAGCTGACGTGTCGCAGATTCGTGTGAATCGGTTCGATACCCAACGACCCAAGTTGTAGCGCAGCTCGCGCGACCGGTGGTGGATGATGCGCCCACCAGGACGTCGTTCCATCGATCACCGATTTGCGGACCCAATACCGGCAAGGGCCAGACGTGGTAGTTATTGCAAATGCAATGAGATGGGTGCTTGAACAAACGGTCGGTGGTCATTCAGATGGAGCCCGATCGACACCGATGTCGGTCGCCGCCCGGCGAGGCAGCTGGGCGGCTTCAGTGGAACTCCCACATCGAAACAAGTCGAAAGAGGACTCGATGGCAACCAAGGCAGAAATGATCGCATCCGTGGCGGACGCCGCCGGTGTCTCGAAGGCGGACGCCGAGCGCACGCTCGGTGCGTTCTTCGATCACGTCGTCGCCGCCACCAAGAGTGGTGACAAGGTGGCGTGGCCCGGCTTTGGCACCTTCAGCACCACCCAGCGCAGCGCACGCACCGGCCGCAACCCGCAAACCGGGGCACCGGTGAAGATCGCTGCGTCGACTGCGATGAAGTTCTCGGCGAGCTCGACCCTCAAGTCGGCGCTCAACCCGGGCAAGAAGTGATCTGATGGCCACCACCAAGAAGAAGGCCACCAAGAAGAAGGCACCGGCCAAGAAGAAGGCTGCTGCCAAGAAGTCGACGGCGCGCAAGAAGAGCACCGCCAAGAAGTCGACTGCCAAGAAGGCCACCACCAAGAAGAAGGCCACCAAGAAGAAGGCACCGGCCAAGAAGAAGGCTGCTGCCAAGAAGTCGACGGCGCGCAAGAAGAGCACCGCCAAGAAGTCG
>JBCCVW010000079.1:0-18993 GCA_039194665.1 Actinomycetota bacterium | reverse complement strand
GCGACGAACACGATGTCGGCCCATACCGAGCTCTCGCGCAACTTCTCTGGGGCCAAGGCCTCGTCGTACTCGGTGGAGACGTCGTCGCTCGTGCCCCGCGCCTTCACCACCGTCCAGGTGATGTACACGACGAGCATCACGGTGAGCACGATCCCCTCGAGGCGGCCGAGCGCTTCGTTGAGCACGAACAGCCACACGAGCACCGACGCCCCGATCATGATCGGCACGTCGAGCCGGACGATGCGCTGGGCGACCAACAGACTGCCGCCCACCGCAGCGGCGATGCCCAGTACCAGCAAGATGTTGGCGATGTTCGAGCCGACGACGTTGCCGACCGCGATGGCGCCGGCTTCGTCGCCGCCACGCAACACGTCGCCGATGCTCACGGCGAGCTCCGGTGCGCTCGTGCCGAAGGCCACGACGGTCAGCCCGATGACGACGCTCGACATGCCGGTGCGCGCGGCAAGGCGCGCCGCGCCGCGCACCAGGCCTTCGGCGCCGATCACCAAGGCGACGATGCCGACCACGAGGAAGATCGGGGTGGCGATCGTCATGGCGGGCCGAGGCTAGACCTCACGGCGAGCAACGACCTAGACCCGCTCGGTTGGTGGGTCGTCGTCGGCCCGTGCCCGGCGGCGCAGCTTGGTGACCCGTCTGTGCACTCCCGTGCGTTGCCACGTGGCAGCCATCCACGTGCCGAGGCGGCTGCGGCGTTCGATGACCCCCGCACGCTCTGCGATGATGCCGTTGATCTCCGCGCCGATGAGCAAGACGACCACGGCGAGCCACATCCACGTCAGGCCCAGGAGTAGTGCACCGACGATGCCGACCGCGCTGTTGCCGGACCCGGCGACCTGGATGTATGCGCCGTACCCCACCGATAGCAGCAGCCAGCCGAGCGCGGTGAAGGCGGCACCCGGAAGATCGAATCGCCAGGGGGTGTGGTGATTGGGTCCGATGTGGAACAGCGTGGCCGCCCATGCGATGAGGATCGCCAGTGCCGCCAGGGCGCGCAGCACATCCGGCACGCCGACCTCGCGGGTCCACACCCACAACGAGGTCGACGCGGCGACCACGAGCAACGTGCCGAGGGCGAGACCGAGCCCGGCGAGACGGATGCGGATGAAGCTCCGGGTGTCGTCGATGTCGTAGGCCACGTCGAGCCCGCGGATCAGCCCGGCGAATCCGCGCGACACGGTGAACAGGGCGACCGCCAACGACACGCTGAACAACCCCGACCGCGGTTGGTCGAAGAGGCTCTGCACCGTCGCCTGTAGGTCGTTCGACTCGTCGGCGAACGTGCGCTCGACGAAGTCGAGCGTGACCTCTTCGAGCTCGTTGGCCAGGCCATCGCCGAGCAGCGACACCGACGAGAGCACGGCGAGCATCAAGGCGGGCAAGCTGAGCAGTACCCAGAACGTCACCGCTGCGGCGACGTCGAACAACCCGTCGTCTTGGGTTTCGCGCCACAGGCGCATCACCCACGTACGCACCGCGTGCACCACGCGCACGATACCGACGGGCGCGGTGGTTACAGCCGTCGGGCCAGTTCGCTGCGGTACGCGGCGGCGCGCCGTAACTTGAGGTCTTCGTAGCCGCGCACCGCATCGGGGAGGGCGGCGATCTCGGTGACGACGGCGAGCGTCTCGGTGGTCGGGTCGGCTTGGAGGCGGGCGCACAGGCGATCGACGGCGGCGATGTACTCGGGGATCATCGCCCGTTCCACCTGGCGGACCTCGGCCCAGCGGAACGGGTCGGCGAGTGTGCCGCGCAGTCGCTTGCCGCGGCGGAGGGCGCGCAAGGCGGGCACGGCACTCCGCTGCAGCCGCAGCTTGCGATCGATGCCCATCGCCCGCAGCAACGGAGGATGGAGGAGGTACGTCACGTCGGGGCTCGTGCCTTCGCCGGCGACGGCGGCGTACCCGCGTTGGCCCTCGTCGGCGAGGAGCAGGCGAGCGACCTCGTACTCGTCCTTGTAGGCCATGAGCTTGTGCAGATTGCGAGCGACGGTCGCCGTGAACGTCTCGGACGAGTTGCCCGTCGCTCGCTCGGCGGCACGTGCTCGCTCGACCACGGTGAGGAATCCGTTTGCGTAGTCCTCCGACTGGTAGTCGACGAGGTGCGAGCGAAGGCGGGCGATCAACTCGTCGACCGTCTCGGCGCGTGGCGGCTCGGGGATACCGGCCGCAGCACGGACGGTCGCGGGATCGTCGATCCAGGCGCGTCCCCAGCGAAAGGCGCGGAGGTTGGTCTGTACGGCGACGCCGTTCAGTTCGATCGCCCGCTCGATCGCGGCGACGGGGATCGGGAGCGCGCCCGACTGCACTGCCGCGCCCAGGAGGAGCACGTTGGCCGTGGTGGTCGCCCCGAGGAGCCGCGCCGCGAGATCGCCGGCGTCGAGGTAGCGGTTGTCGGCGCTGCGACTCACCGACTCGACACGCTCGAGCAGGGCGCGCGTCGCTGGCATCGCCAGGTTGGGGTCGGTGACCATCTGGCCGGTCGGCACTGCGTCGGTCGACGCAACCACCACCGTGCGGTCGGCGCGTGCGCCGACCAGATTGCTGTCGCTTGCCCCGACGAGGAGATCGAACGAGATGATCGCATCGACTCCCGATGCGTTGGCATGGTTCGACGCGCCCACCGCATCGGCACTGATGATCAGGTCGCTCACGACGGGCCCGGCCTTTTGCGACAGCCCGGTCTGATCGAGTCCACGTACGTGGAGGTCGGCGAGCATCGCCGCAGTGCCGACGATCTGGCTGACCGTGACCACACCGGTGCCGCCGATTCCGGTCATCCGTACGACGAACCCGTCGGGATTCACCAGGGGTGGCCGCGGGCCGCCGATCGAGTCGGGCGGGTTGGCCGGCGGTGCCGCTTTCGTCCGCCGTTGGATCTCGTCGTTGTCGACCGCCACCAGAGCAAACGACGGGCAGTCGCCCTGCAGGCACGAGAGGTCGAAGTTGCAGCTCGACTGGTGAATCTGGGTCTTGCGCCCCCACGGCGTGTCGATCGGTTGCACCGAGAGGCAGTTGCTCTTGTCGCCGCAGTCGCCACACCCTTCACAGACCCGCTCGTTGATCACCACCCGAAATCCGGGCGTCTCGACCGTGCCGCGCGACCGCGCCCGCCGCAGCTCGGCGGCGCAGGCCTGGTCGTGGATCAGCACGGTCACACCGGGGATCTCGGCGAGCACCTGTTGCGCCTCGTCGAGGCGGCTGCGGTCCCACACGTCGACCCCCGGGGGCATCGACGCATGGCGGGAGACATCGTCGGTGGTCACGATCACCCGCTGCACCCCTTCGAGGAGCAGCATCGCGGCCACCTCGGGCACGGTCATCGCGCCCTGCGCGTCTTGCCCGCCAGTCATCGCTACGGTTCCGTTGTAGAGGAGCTTGTAGGTGATGTCGATGTCGGCCGCCACGGCGGCGCGAATCGCGAGCGAACCGGAGTGGAAGAACGTTCCGTCGCCGAGATTCTGCACCAGGTGGTCGCGATCGACGAACGGTTCGATTCCGATCCACTGGGCGCCCTCGCCGCCCATTTGGGTAAGTCCGACGATGTCGCCCACGCGGTCGGGATCCATCATCGCCACCATCGCGTGGCAGCCGATTCCACCACCGACGAGTGTTCCCGGCTCGACCCGCGTGCTCGCGTTGTGCGGGCAGCCCGAGCAGTAGTACGGGGTCCGGGCGACGGCCAGCGGGATGCGCGGCCGCTCCGGTGTGAGCAGTTGCTCGAGCGGTGGCAGCCGGTCGCCGAGTCGGGCCGCCAACCGACGGTGCAGCGGTTCGAGCAGCCGGTCGACATCGAGGGTGCCGTGGCCGGGGACGAGGGCGAGACCTTCTGGATCGGTGCGACCTGTGATCTTCGGGCGATGCGGCGAGTCGTACATCGCCGCCTTGATCCACCGCTCGAGCGTCGGGTTCTTCTCCTCGATCACCACCAGCTCGTGGAGGTCGCCGCCGAACTCGATCACCTGTTGGGGGTCGAGCGGCACGGGCATGAGGAGCTGGAACAGGCGGATGCCTGCAGCGCGCAGGTCGTCGTCGGAGCCGAGTCCGAGCACGCGCAGCGCTTCCCGCATCTCGTGGTACGTGTGACCGCACGCAGCGATGCCGATCCAGTCGTCGGGGGTTCGCACCGTGACCCGGTTGAGTTCGTTGTCGACGCCGTATCGGCGGGCGAGCACCGAGCGCACCTCGGCGAACTCGCGCTCCATGTCGAGGGTGTATGGGGTGAGTAGTCGCCCGTTGGGCTGCGGCTCGAACGGTCGACCGTCGACCTCGACGACCGGCGCCCGCGGCCGAATACGGTCGGGGTGGACGTCGACCGTGCCGGTGCCGTCGGCCACCGCCGTGACGAGTTTGATGCCGGACCACAATCCGCACGAGCGCGAGAGCGCCACCGCGTGGCGGGAGAGGTCGAGTGCCTCCTGCACGTCGCCCGGGAAGAGCAACGGCATGTGCAGATCGACCATGGTGGCGTCACTCGACGACGGCACCGTCGAGCTCTTGGCCGCAGGGTCGTCGCCGACAACCGCCACGACGCCCCCATGGGGTGCGGTGCCGGCGAACACCGCGTGACGGATCGCATCGGAACTGCGGTCGAGACCGGGACCCTTGCCGTACCAGATGCCGACGACACCGTCGTAGCGCGCATCGTCGAGCGTCATCGCCAGCTGGCTGCCCATCACCGCGGTCGCAGCGAGCTCCTCGTTGACCGCCGGCTGGATCACGATCGGCAGATCCGCCGAATTGCCGCTGTCGTCGGTCTCGACGGCGCGCGCCGCGCGCTGCAACTCCTCGGTGTACGTGCCGAGCGGCGACCCTTGGTATCCCGAGGCGAACGCCGCAGTGGTCAGACCGAGGCGTCGGTCGAGTCGCAGCTGATCCACCGGGAGCCGGGCCAGCGCTTGCACCCCGCTGAGAAAGACCGTGCCGTCCTCGAGTCGGAACCGGTCGGCCAGTTCATAACTGCGGATGCTCATCGACTCCTCCCAACCCCAGTTGTAGCCGACCGGGGCACCCCCGAGAACCCCACCCGTTGCCGAAATCCTGGGGAATGCCCGCGCCACGCGCTGGATTGCGCGCACAGAACCGGCCGGCTCGGCAAGATAGGGCCATGCTGTTGGTCGTCGGGGAGGCGCTGGTCGATTTGGTCATCGCCCCAGACGGGTCCGTCGAGGCGGCGCTGGGCGGGGCGCCGTTCAACACGGCACGCGCCGCCAGCCGGCTCGGCGCGGAGGTGACCTTCTACGGCGCACTGTCGACCGACCGGTTCGGTACGCAGCTCGACGGGAAGATGGCGGCGGACGGCGTCGACACGCTGCTCGCCCCACGGGTCGACGCGCCGACCACGCTCGCCGCGGCGGAGATCGACGATGGCGGCGCGGCGACGTACCGGTTCTACCTCGATGGGACGTCGGCGCCGCAGCTCGCCGACTGGCCTGCGATGGAGCCCAACGCCGTGTTCACCGGTGGGCTCGGGCTGGTCCTCGAACCGATGGCGACCACGGTGGTGAACGGGCTCGAGCACCGCCGGCCGAACTCCCTCGTGATGATCGATGTCAATGCCCGACCGCTCGTAGTCACCGACCGGGAGCGCTACGTCGAGCGCGTGTCCGAGGCGCTGCGTCGGGCCGATGTGGTGAAAGTGAGCGACGAGGACCTCGCCTTCCTCGGCCCCGACGTGAGCGTCCGCTCGATTCTCGACGGCGGAGCTGGCGCAGTGATCGTCACTGCCGGCAGCGCGCCGACCGGGGTGTTCACCAGCGACCGGTCGCTGACGGTCGACGTGCCTGCGCCACCCGGTCCCGTGGTCGACACGATCGGGGCGGGCGACACATTCGGCGGGGGCGTGATCGCCGAGCTCCTGCGTGCCAAGACAGGGCCTGATCACATCCGCGCGGAGGACGGCATCGATCGGCTACGACGCGCCGTCGAGTTCGGCACCCGCGCCGCTGGCGTCGTCGTGACCCGACGCGGCGCCGACCCTCCGACGCGCGACGAACTCTGACCGGTGCTCGTCAGCGCTCAGCAGTTCTCCTGCCGTAATCCGGCGCGTCGCGCCCCGATGCTCCCGGATTTCGGCTAGCGACACGGCTGGCCGCGCAGGCTGGTACAGCTTGGCGCGGTGGCGGGGACATCGATGCCGGGGATCACCGGGAGCACGACTGACGACGCGGTGTCGCCGCCGGTGGCGATCGTTACTTGCTCGCCGTTGCCGATGGTGGCGAACTCCCACACCGCCCGGTTGCCGCCCGGCGCATCGACCGAGAGACGCACCTGCGACCCCGGGCGGAACACGTGGGCGAACGGGAAGATCTCGACGCGGGCGAGGGCGAACTCGCCGTCGGCTCCGTCGGGCAGCGGGGCGGCGTCGGCTTCGAGGTTGGTGTGCACCGGCCGTAGGTCGGTCGAGGCATCCTCGTCCAGCGCACGCTGGCTGGCGCGCAACCACCCCGACTGCACATAGATCTCGCTGCCGTCCGGGCGGATCTCGCTGAGCGTCACCTCGAGATCGGTGTCACCGAGGTTCGACGCGACATAGAGGTCGGCTGAGCCGGAGCCGACCATCACGATCGTGTCATCGAGCGGTTCGGTGGCGAACGAGACGAACGTGCCCGGCGCCGGCTCCTGCCAGTTCCACACCACGTCGACGCCGTAGAGCGAGCCGATGTCGAGTCCACTGAGTGCCGGGTCGTCGCCGTCGTCGGCACCGTCGTCGTAGAACGTCGCGGGCACGCCGTCGGGAAGCGCGAGATACTCCGCCCGGCCGTCATCCACAGGGGGTTCCGCCGTCAACGATCCACCCGTGGTGCCGTCTCCACCGAGGAACCAGCGGGTGGGCTCTGTCTCAGGGATCGGCCACGCGTCGAAGCTGCGCACGAAGCGCGGCACTGGCGACAGCGGCGGTTGGCCGTCGGCTGCGCCCTGTTCGAACAACACCTCGATCGGTGGCTCGGCCTCGAATGCCGCGAGGGCCTCCTCATAGGGGAGCCCGGCGAAGCGGTCCGGCGGTAGTTCGATGCCCTCCACACCGAACGCTGCGCTGCCCAACGCTGGCGCGACGAGCCGAGCACCGTCGAGCGTCGGCGTCCGTTGTGCGACGTAGAGGTCGAGAAACTCGACGTATCGGGGAAGAATCCCGAAGGTCAGTGCCTCGATGTGCAGGCCGTTGACCAACGAGGCGTAGAGGCGATCGGTGCCGGTGAATTGGTCGAGGAGTGCCGGGAAGTGACCACCGGTCTGCTCGTCCTGCCACGCACCGGCGATGAACGTCGGTACCTCGATCTCGCTGGCGAACATCGCCGGGCTCAACTCGTCGCCGAGCGCGGGGTCGTAGAACGGAGTGTCGAGAATCTCCGCGACCAGGTCGGGGTTCTGCAGTCGGAGTTGCTGATTGGTGGCACACTCCTCGTCGCCCGCCGCAATGCGCGCCGCTGCCCACTCCTGTCCCTCCGGCGTCGCCTCGTCGACCACGCCCTGGATCCAGTTGGTGGCGAAACCGGTGTTGAGAATGCCACCGGGATACAGCGTTGCGTCGAACGTGTCGTCGATGACCGACAGCGGAGTGATCGCGGCCAGCGACGGTGGCTGCGTCTGGGCGACGAAGAGCTGGGAGATGCCCGGGTACGAGATCCCCACCATGCCGACGCGGTTGTTCTGCACCCATGGCTGGGCGGCAACGGCTTCGAGGGCGTCGTATCCATCGAGGTTCTGCGCGTACTCGAAGAACCGATACGACCCGCCCGAGCAACCCGTGCCGCGCATGTTGACGCCGACATAGGCATACCCGAGCGCGTTGTACAGCGCGCCGAGCCCGACTGCGTCAGGATCGCTCGGCTCGTAACCCGAGTACTCGAGCACGGTCGGGTAGGGGCCGTCTTCGACTGGGCCGGGGAGCGACACGTTCGCACTGAGCGTGGTGCCATCGCGGGTCTCGATGTAGCCGTAACCGGGTTCGATCTCCTGGTCGGCGTAGAAATCGGGGTCGGGATGCGTCGAGCGATCGAGCGTGGTCACGGGCTCGGTCACGCCGTCGGCGGCGACAATCACGTAGTCGGCGGCGCCATCGAGCCCGCGGAACAGCAGCGATCCGAACTCGTCGACCGTGCCCTCCGCAGCGGGGCTCGCGGCGTCGGCCGCGGGCGCGACAGCGAGTGTGGTCCCGGACTCGGCACCGGTGATCGCCAGCTGCTCCACCCCGGGTTGCAGCGTGGCGTCGAGCTCGATGGTCGGAAGCGTGCTGGTGGTGGCTGGTTCGGTCGTCGCTAGCGCCGTTGACGGGGCCGCTGTCGTTGGCGCTGCCGTCGTTGCGGTGGATCCACCCGTCGATGGTGTGGTCGTCGACGCGGCGTCGTCGCTGGCGGACGAACAGGCGGCTGCGATGAGGATCGCAGCCAGCAGCAGGGCGGGGAGACGTCGTTGCACGAAGGGCGATGATGGCAGCTCCCCAGCTCGATACCGTGTCGCAGGTGATCGAAATGCTGCCGTCCACCGAGCGATTCGATCTCGACGCGATGATCGATGACCTTCGCCAGCTGGTCGAGGTGGAGTCTCCCTCGCACGACCCGACGTTGCTCGCCGTGTCTGCGGCTGAGTTGGCGGCGATGATCGAGCGGCACCTCGGTACACCAGCGCAACTCGTCGACAGTCCGGCTGGGCCTCACGTGTGGTGGCGCGGCGGACCGTCGTCGAAGGTGCTGATCCTCGGCCACCACGACACGGTCTTTCCCGCGGGCACTTTGGCGCAGCGTCCGTTCGCCGTGCGCGACGGTCGCGCCACCGGACCTGGTGTATTCGACATGCTCGGCGGGATCGTCCAAGCACTTCACGGACTCGCCGAGCTGCGCCGTAGTGGGCTCAGTCTCGACGGCGTCGAGCTGTTGTTCAGCTCCGACGAAGAGGTCGGATCGGGCGCGTCACGTGCGTTGATCGAGGAGCGCGCTCAGGCGTGCGGCGCGGTGCTGGTGCTCGAGCCGTCAGGGAACGGGGGCGCGGTGAAGACCGGCCGGAAGGGGTGCGGCACGTTTGAGGTACGCATCGGTGGCCGCGCTGCGCACGCCGGGCTCGAACCCGAGCGCGGTGTCAACGCCCTGATCGAGGCGGCCGAGCAGGTGTTGGCAATCGCTGCGATCGGTCGTCCCGATGTGGGCACGACGGTGTCGCCGACCGTCGCCTCCGCAGGTACCGCCGACAACGTGATCCCCGCTGAGGCGCGGATGCGCGTCGACGTGCGCGTCGAGTCGGCGGAGGAGGCTCGGCGGGTGGAAGCCGAGATGGCCGCGCTCGTCGCCTCTCACCCGGAGGCCGAGCTCGAGGTCACGGGCGGCGTGAACCGTCCGCCGATGCCTGAGTCGGCGTCGGCGACGCTGTTCCCGTTGGCCACCGCTGTGCATCCACACCTTGACGGGATGGCGGTCGGCGGTGGCAGCGACGGCAATTTCACCGCGGCGATCGGTGTGCCCACCTTGGATGGGCTCGGCGCCGTCGGTGGTGGTGCACACGCTGACCACGAGTTCATCGAGGTCGACACGATGCCGGCGCGCGCCCAGCTGATCGCCGGCATCGTCGCCCAACTGCTCTGACCGTCGCGGTTCTCCTGTCGGATTCCGGCGCGTAGCGCGGGGAATCCGCAGGATTTTGGTGGACGCGGGCACTCGTGAGCGGTTCTCCTGTCGAAATCCGGCGCGAGGCGCGGCCAATCGCCAGAAATTCGGGGCTACTCGGGCTGGTCGAGGGCGGGGGTGACGTCGCCGGGGGTGAGGCTGCCGATCGAGCGATACAGCTCGAGCTTGTCGCGTGTGTCGGTGATGTCGAGGTTGCGCATCGTCAGTTGCCCGATGCGATCGAGCGGACCGAACGCCGCATCTTCGACTCGTTCCATCGAGAGCCGGTCGGGCTCGTACGTGAGGTTGGGGCTGGTGGTGTCGAGGATCGTGTAGTCGTCGCCGCGGCGCAGGCGCAGCGTGACCTCGCCGGTGACCGTCGAGCCAACCCAGCGCAGGAGCGGCTCGCGCAGCATCAGGCTCTGCGGGTCGAACCAGCGACCTTCGTACAGCAACCGCCCGAGCCGCCGGCCCATCGTGTCGTAGCTCTCCAGCGTGTGTTCGTTGTGGATGCCGGTGAGTAGTCGCTCGTAGGCGATCTGCAGTAACGCCAATGCCGGACCTTCGTAGATGCCGCGGCTCTTCGCCTCGATGATCCGGTTCTCGATCTGGTCGCTCATCCCCAGCCCGTGGCGTCCGCCGATGGCGTTGGCCTCGACCACGAGACCGACCGGCGTGGCGAAGGTGGCACCGTTCAGCGCCACCGGCCAGCCCTCCTCGAAGCGGATCGTCACGTCTTCGGTCTCGATCGTCACGGCCGGATCCCAGTGGGCCACGCCCATGATCGGCGACACGATCTCCATCGAGGTCGACAGCTCCTCGAGCGACTTGGCTTCGTGTGTCGCACCCCAGATGTTGGCGTCGGTCGAGTAGGCCTTCTCGACCGGATCGCGATACGGCAGATCGCGGGCGACGAGAAACTCGCTCATCCCTTGGCGACCGCCGAGTTCGTCGACAAAGGTCGGATCGAGCCACGGCTTGTACACCCGCAGGTCGGGGTTGACCAGCAAGCCGTAACGGTAGAAGCGCTCGATGTCGTTGCCTTTGTAGGTCGAGCCGTCGCCCCAGATGTCGACGTCGTCATCGCGCATCGCCTGCACCAGCAGCGTGCCGGTGACGGCACGGCCGAGCGGCGTGGTGTTGAAGTACGTGCGCCCGGCGGTGCGGATGTGGAACGCGCCGCACTGCAACGCGATCAGTCCCTCGCGAACCAGCTCGTCGCGGCAGTCGACCAACCGCCCGGCTTCGGCGCCGTACTGCACGGCCCGATCCGGCACCGACGCAAGGTCTGGCTCGTCGTACTGGCCGAGGTCGGCGGTGTAGGCGTAGGGGATCGCACCTCGCTCGCGCATCCAGGCGACCGCGGCCGACGTGTCGAGGCCGCCGGAAAAGGCGATGCCGACGCGCTCGCCGGCGGGTAGGGACGATAAGACTCTGGCGCGACTGGCCGTGTCCTGCGACGTGTCACTCATCGGGCGGTGACGCTACCGCCCGGGTCGGCGGCGGCGCCGGCCGATAGCGCCCCGCGAACGAGGCGACGGCGATCACCGCCAGTGCGCCGGCGATCGCCAGCTCGACGAATGCAAGCCCGGTCGAGCGCCAGAAGTCCGGGACTGCCACGAGGCCCAATGCTGCGGCGCCGCCGAGACCGATCCAGGGTACGCCGCGCATCGCGTACGTCGACACGACGCCGATGACGACGACGATGGCGAACGGGATGATCCGGACGATCACCGGTTGCGGGGTCGAACGCGGCCCGAGCCACCAGGTCCCGATGCCGAGTTCCTCGCTCGTCTTCCACACCGCTGCGTACGCGAAGAACGCCGCGGCCCACGCCGCGGCGAGGGTCACTCGCCAGCCGGTCGTCAGCTCGCCGGCTCGGGGAACGCGCGCCGTCTCGGGCGGGGGCGGCGGCGGGGTGGTCGGTGCCGCGGTGGGCGGTCCGGGCGCTTCGGGCACGAGGTTACACTACGGGGCGATCCCCAGGGACCACGCGCGCGGCGATACCCTGCGCCGACGATGTCCACCCTCGCTGCCGTCAATGGTGGTGCCGCTGAGCATGCCGCCACGCCGGCATTTCAGAAGTTGTCGATCTTCTACCCGATGTGGAACGAGGAGGAGTACATCGAGCGCGCCCTCGCTGCGGGGCGCCGGGCGAGCGAGCATCTTGTCGCCGACGGGGAGATCGGCGACTACGAGCTGATCGTGATCGACGACGCGTCGACCGACGCCACGGGCGCCATCGCCGATCGGATCGCGGCGGCGGACCCGCGCGTGCGCGTCGTGCATCACCAGAAGAATCGCAAGCTCGGTGGGGCGATGAAAACGGGGTTCGCGACCGCCACCGGCGACCTCATCCTCTACACCGACGCCGACTTGCCATTCGACATGAGCGAACTGCCCCGGGCCGTGCGGTTGTTGCGCGAGTACGACGCCGACATCGTCAGTGCCTACCGCTTCGATCGGACTGGCGAGGGATATCTGCGGACGGTGTACACGTTCGTCTACAACTTGCTGATCCGCAGCCTCTTCGACGTCAAGGCGCGCGACATCAACTTCGCGTTCAAGCTCTGTCGGGCGCGCATCTTCGACCATGTTGAGCTGCACAGCGAAGGCTCGTTCATCGACGCCGAGCTCGTGATCCGCTCGACCCGGTTGGGCTACGAGATGTTGCAATTCGGCGTCGACTACTTCCCCCGCACCCGGGGCGAGTCGACGCTCTCGTCGCCCGGGGTGATCCTGACGATTCTGCGCGAGATGTGGGAGTTGCGCGGCGACCTTGAAGGCATCGAGCCGGTCGTGGAGCGTCGCTGAATCGCATGCGGTCTCGTCACGAGAATTCCGCGGAAAACAGCGGGTGAACTCGGGCAACGCGCGCCGATCGCGGGGGTCGCGGTTGGTAGGGTAGCGAGCCACACCCAACCCGTCCCGCCCCCGTGAACGACCAGTCCCGAACCCCAGCTCAGGCACCCGCGCCGTCGGCCGCGAAGTGGTTGCCGGCGATCGCCGCAGCAGGTGTTTTGGGCACGGTCGTGGTCGCGGGGGTGGCGATGGGTGGTGGGAATGGCGGCGGCGATCAGCCGGCAGCCGGCCAGGTCAGCGTGCCGTCGGAGTCGGTATTGCCGATCCCCGAGTCGGTTCCCGTGATCGAAACGATCGAAACGTCGGCCCCCGTGGAGAAAACGGTGCTCGACCGCACGGTCAGCAATGGCATGGTCGGTTCCGACATCCAAGAGATCCAGCAGCGCCTCTCCGACCTCGGGTTCTGGCCGGGCCCGGCCGATGGCATCTTCGGCGAGCAGACCCGTGCTGCGGTCTGGGCCTACGAGAAGCTCGTGATGGGCGTTGAGTCGTCGTCACCGAGCGGCCAGGTCACCCCCGACATGTGGGACGAGATGCAGGATCCGTTCGTGATCAAGCCGCGCCGTCCGAACTCGACCCCGAATCACACCGAGGTGTACCTGCCCGAGCAGGTCTTGGCGATCTTCCACAACGACGTGCCCGTCATGATCAGCCACATTTCGAGTGGCGACAACGAAGAGTGGTGCGAGGAAGTCACCATCAGCCCCGGCGAGTTCGGCAACGAAGACGGTGAAGAGCCACTCGTACGCGGCGAGTGCGGCGTGTCGGTCACTCCCGGCGGTGTGTACAACGTCAACCGCAAGGTCGACGGCATTCGCCAGAGTGCGCTCGGTGGCATGTGGGATCCGGTGTACTTCAACTACGGCATCGCCATTCACGGCGCGCTCAACGTGCCGACCAATCCGGCGTCGCACGGGTGCATCCGGGTGCCGCTTTCGATCTCGACCGACATGAACGGCCTCATCGACTACGGCGACCAGGTGTTCGTGTGGGATGGGGTGCAAGAGCCCGAGTACTACGGCGCCCAACCGCCCACGTTCAACTGGCGTGACCCCGACTACTCCACGACGACCACGTCGACCACGACCATCCCCGAAACGACGACCACGGTCGAGGCGCCCGTGACCACCGTGCCCACCGAGACCACAGCGGCGCCCACCTCGGCACCGACGACTGCAGTCCCGACCACGACGTTGCCGGTGGAGACGACCTCCACCACGGTTGCTGCACCAACGTCGGCGGACTCCATCGATTCGGGTGACTCCGGCGGTGGTAGTTCGGGCGACGGGACTGGTGGGTCTGACGACTCATCGGCAACCGGTGACGGCGACGTGCAGGGGCTGACCGCCGGCGCTGCCGCTGTCGACGAGTGAGCTCCGCCGGCGAACCCCCGGTCGACTACGACGAGTTCGGCCTGTTCCACGAAAACATCGCCGAGTTCGGCCTCGACGTCGTCGACGTTCCGTCGGTCGTGCGCATCGAGACGCCGCTGCCCGGTTCCGACCGCCACGTCAGCGCCTTGCGCTGGGGGACCGGCCCCATCGAACGAGTCTTCCTGCACGGCGGCGCGCAGAACGCACACACTTGGGACACGGTCATCTTGGCGATGGGCGCCCCGGCGTTGGCGATCGACTTACCAGGTCACGGCCACTCGTCGTGGCGCGACGATGCTGCGTATTCGCCGGCCAATCTCGCGGATGACGTGGCCGTCGCTGTTGCCGCGTTGGCCCCGGACGCCTCCCAGGTGATCGGGATGTCGCTCGGCGGCCTCACGGCGATGGAGCTGGCGGCTCGGCATCCCGCGCTGGTCCGCTCGCTGGTGATGGTCGACGTCACCCCCGGTGTCAATCGCGAGAAGGCCAAGGCGATCATCGACTTCGTCAACGGTCCGCAGTCGTTTCAGCGATTTGACGATCTGCTGGCACGCACCATCGAGCACAACCCCACCCGCTCGGAATCGTCGCTGCGACGAGGCATCCTGCACAACGCCCACCAGCTGGCGGACGGTTCGTGGGAGTGGCGCTACGACCGCGGCGGTCACCGTCAACGAGACGATGTCGCCGTCGATGCGCCGGTGGTCGAGCAGCCGAACATGTGGGACGACTTCAGCGCTGTGTCGTGCCCGCTGACCCTCGTGCGCGGTGGCACGTCGCCCGTGGTCGACGACGACGACGTGGCCGAAGCTCGGCGTCGCCAGCCCGACATCGTGGTGCACGTCGTCGACGGTGCCGGCCACAGTGTGCAAGGCGACCGCCCAGTCGAGCTCGCCGCACTCCTCGGCTGAGGCACTGTAACGGTGGTGTCAGACACCACCGTTACAGGAGCGCGAGGCAGGGGTCGAGGCCGTCGAGCACGCCGGTGCGGAACGCGTCGATCTTTTCGAACGCGCTGCCGATCACGTTCTCTTGTGCGCCGAGGTCGCCGATCAGGATCACCGTTTGGATCGCCTCGTCGAGGTCGCCCGGCGATGCCACCGCCGTGCGGTCCTCGGGGCGCGGTTGGGTGAGAAGTCCGTTGTCGTCCGGGATCACCGTCTGGACCCACGCGCCTGCCAGACAGTCGTTGGCCAACTCGCGGGCCTCGCCGACGAGCTCACTGCCAAGCGCCTGCTGGACGGCTTCGGCCCACACGACGCCGAGCATGAAACCGACGGCGAAGTCGCCGAGCTGCTCGTTGCGTTGTTCGGCCAGCGGCAGGTTCAGCCACACCGTGGACGTTTCGCGGCACAAGGCGGCACCGCGGTCGAACGAGCCGCTCGGGGCGAGGCAGTCGATTTCCTCCTCGATCGAGGCCGCCGCGAGCGTCAGGCCATCGAACCCGAAGATCTGGTCGTCGAGTTGCACATCCCAGTACAGATTGAGATCTGCAGGGAGGAAATCGAGCAGCTCGCCCTCCTCGAAGCCGAGTGGTGCGTTGCCGCCGGTTTGCGCCTCTTGGAACGAGTTGAACTCGTTCGGCACCAGCGGGAGCGGATCGTCGAGGATCTCTGCGCAGCGAGCCGGGCCCTCGAGGAACCCGACCTGGAACGCCCCCACCCGGTCGAACGCCGAGCCGTGGCCGCCGGGTGAGAGTTGGTCGAGACCAACCGGGTCGGCGACCCGAGTCATCGCCACGAGGCCCGAGCGCACGTCGGCATCGGTGAACACGAGCGTGGTCGCCTCGCCGCGGAATGCCCGTCCGGCCCACGCACCGGCGAAGCAGTCGGCCTGTTGCTCCGTACGAATGGTTGCCAGCGCACGATTGAGTGCACCGGAGCGCAGCTGGATGGCGTGGCCGTACTCGTGGGCCAACACGATGCCGATCGTGCCGGGCCCGAATTCGTTCGCCAGATCGGTCAACAGGCTGTCGGGTCCGCTGTCGTACACCACGAAATCGCCAGCGCCGCAATAAAAGGCCACGAACTGTTGCACGTCGTCGTAGCTGGTCTCGGGCTCGCCGCACCCCGGAATCGGATCGACGCGCTGCGGGTGGGCCGCAAACACTCCGCCCTCGAGCGAGCGATGCGGATCGCCGTAGATCGCTGGGTACTGCTCAGACCACCACACTTCGAGGTCGGTCATCACCCGCAGCAAGAAGTCGTCCCACGCTTGTGGTGGTGTTCCCTCGCCGAAGTCGATCAGGGTCGGATCGGTGTCCACCTGCGGCACCGACGGTGTCGGCGGCTGGGTCGGCGCGGGGGCCGTCGTTGCTGGCGGCGCCGTCGTCGCGGGGTCGACCACGTCGGTGGTCGGGGCGCTCGTCGGATCGTCGCCAGGGTTCCCCGGCGGGACCGGCTCGTCGGACGCACCGGGCGACGTCGTGGCCGTGGTGGGTTGCTCGGCGGGTGCACCGGTCCCGATCTGGTCGGCGCGTTCAGTGGCGACCGAACTCGTGACCGAACATGCGCCCGCAACGAGGGCGAGCACAACGACGGCAATCAGTGCTCGGGGGCGCACCAGAGTGAGCCTATTGGCGATCGTTGGAGCGGTGGCCGCGGCCGGCGGATTTCGGGTCGACAGCAGACCGGCACGTGGATTGCGAGCCGAGCGCGGCCACGCTGCTACGGTCATCGCCGCACACGCCTGCCGCCTCCACGGTGGGCACACCACAAGGGGTACAAGAAGGGGGAGGCTGCGCGTGGCATTACTGGAGGTGCAGGACATCACCGTCACCTTCGGCGGCATCGTCGCCCTCGACGGGTTGTCGTTCGAGATCGAAGAGGGTGAGATCCTTGGATTGATCGGTCCGAACGGTGCTGGCAAGACGACGATGTTCAACGTCGTCAGCCGGATCTACGACCCGACCGGCGGCTTGCTGCGGTTCGACGGCGATGACCTGTTGAGCGTGCCAGCCCACGGCATCGCCGGGAAGGGCATCGCCCGAACATTCCAGAACTTGGCGCTGTTCCCGACGATGACGCTGCTCCAGAACACGATGACCGGTGCGCATCATCTCGGCAAGGTGGGTTATCCGCAAGCGATGCTGCGGATCGGGGCCGGCAAGGAAGAAAAGGAACTCGCCGCCGATGCCTTCGGCATTCTGTACTCGCTCGGCCTTGCTGACCTCGCGTTCCGCCCGGCAGCAGGCTTGCCGTTCGGCACGCTGAAGCGCCTCGAACTCGCCCGGGCGTTGGCGTCGCATCCGAAGTTGCTGTTGCTCGATGAGCCTGCCTCGGGTTTGACCCATCGCGAGGTCGACGAACTCGGGCAAACGATCAAGCACATCCGCGATGAGTACGGATTGACGGTGCTCCTCGTCGAACATCACATGGGCATGGTGATGGGCATCTCCGATCGCGTGGTGGCCATGGAGTTCGGCCGCAAGATCTCCGAAGGCCTGCCCGCCGAGGTGCAGAGTGATCCCAAGGTGATCGAGGCGTACCTGGGGACGTCGGCATGAGCGAGGCGTTACTCGACGTCACGGGTCTCACCGCGGGTTACGGCCCGATCGAGGTGCTACACGGTCTCGATTTCTCGGTCGCCGACGGCGAAATCGTTGTGATCTTGGGCGCCAACGGTGCCGGCAAGACGACCACGATGCGCGCCTTGTCCGGGATGATCCCGCGCAACGGCACGATCACCTTCGGCGGCCGGTCGATCGGCGGGATGAAGCCCGACGCGGTGCTGCGCGCCGGGGTGTCGCAGGTCCCACAGGGTCGCGGCACGTTCACCGATCTGTCGGTGGAGGACAATTTGCTCGCTGGGGCATACACCTTGAAGGGCGCATCAGCGGATGACGATCTCGAACGCTGGTACGGCGTGTTCCCTCGTCTCTCCGAGCGCAAGGACCAAAAGGCTGGGTCGCTCTCGGGCGGCGAGCAGCAGATGCTGGCGATCGCCCGGGCGATGATGAACCGACCGAAGCTCTTGCTCTGCGATGAGCCGAGCCTTGGCCTGGCGCCGATCATCACCCAGGAGCTGTTCCGGGTGCTGGGCGAGCTGCGCGACGAAATGGGCATGTCGCTGCTCATCGTGGAGCAGAACGCCGGACTCTCGCTGCAGCTGGCCGACCGGGCCTACGTGCTCGAGACGGGCGACATCGTGGCCACCGGCACGGGTGACGAGTTGCTCGCCGATGACACCATCAAAGAGGCCTACCTCGGGGTGGTCAGCTGATGTCGCTGTTCATCGAACGCATGGTCAACGGGCTGGCCGATGGCGCGATCTACTCGCTGTTGGCGCTGGCCTTGGTCGTGATCTTCCGCTCCACGGGGCAGCTGAACTTCGCCCAGGGTGAGATCGGTACGTTCGGCGCCTTCGTCGTTTCGACGCTCACGCTCAGTGGCTGGCCCGTATGGATCTCGATCGGTGCGGCGATGGTGGTCGGCTTCGCCATTGCGGCGGGGGTCGAGCGCGTCGTGGTGCGCCCGATCGAACATCGAAATCCGGGGGCGGTGATCGTTGCCCTCATCGGCGTCTTCCTTGCCGTCAACCAGTTGACCGCCATGATCTGGGGCGTCGATGCCCGCGGACTGCCCAATGTGTTCCCCGACGATGCCGACGACTTCGTCACCATCCTCGGGGCGCCGATCCGCATCGCTCGCTTGGGGATTCTCGGCGTGCTCGCCGTCGTGGTGTTCCTACTGTGGCTGTTGTTCAACAAGACCAAGATCGGTCTGGCGATGCGTGCCGTGGCCAACAACCAGGAGTCGTCGAACCTGGTCGGTATCCGCGTTGGCACGATCCTGCTGCTCGGTTGGGGTCTGGCGGGCTCGATCGGTGTACTCGCCGCAGCGCTCCTCGCTCCGTCGGCCGGTCTGACCGGTTCGCTGATGCTCGGGCCCTTCTTGCTGGCCTCGGTCGCGGCCGTTCTCGGCGGGCTCGATTCGCCGCTCGGCGCGGTGGTCGGCGGCCTGATCATCGGTGTGACCGAAGCGGTGATCGTCGGCTACGTCGACTTCCTCGGCGCCGACATGTTGTTCCCGGTGATGCTGGTCATTCTGTTGATCGTGTTGTTGTTCCGTCCCGCCGGCTTGTTCGGTACCGAGCGCGTGGAGCGTGTGTGATGGACCGTCCCGTCATTGTCCAGAAGGGCTCGTG
>JBCCVW010000078.1:0-19005 GCA_039194665.1 Actinomycetota bacterium | reverse complement strand
GCTCGATCCTGGCCCTCGACCCGGACACGGGCCGCCTGGTCTGGCACTACCAGACGACGCCGGGCGAGACCTGGGACTTTACCGCGACGCAGCACATGATCCTCGCCGACCTGGAGATCGCCGGAGTACACGAAGTCGGTGATCAGCGATTGCTCTGCGCCGTCGGGGAAGTCGGACCCGCGCACTTCACGTTGATCGCGGATCGTCGTCGAGTCGAGCACTGGGGCGATCGTCGAGTTCCACATCGAGAACACGCCGAGTTGGTTGTCGTGGAACGGGTCGACCCAGGCGTGGAGCATCCACCCCAGCGCCTCGGAGTAGCTACCCCCGCTGGCCTCGCATTCGCTGCGCGGTCCGAACGTGTCGCGGCCCGAGCTGCGGCCGCGGCACAGGTTGTAGTGGATGTGCCAGTTGTCGAGCGGTCCGGCGAACGTCTCGGGGTGTTCGTTGCCGATCACCGAGGGCGGGATGACGAACGAGGTGCCGACGAGCGTCATCGGCTCACCGTCCCACACGCCGTTGCGGCATTGGCCGACCGGTCCGTTGGGGAGCTGCCCATCGGCGCGGGCGTACAGCAGAATCTCTGGGCGAGCGGGGTCGAAGCCGTCGTTGATCCAGTCGGGCTTGTAGAAGTGCGACCCCATGTTGGCGGTTTGGATGCGGTCGCTGATGAAGCCAGCTGCGCAGGCCGCATTGACGTCGCGATGGGCGTCGGCGAATGCTGCCAGCGTGTCGAGCTGATCGACCAACACGGTGAGTTCGTCGGGCGTCATGGCCAGCTCAGGTGGGATCGGTGCACCGGACTCGAGGAGCGCCCGCAGCTCGAGGTACGAGCACGGCAGTGCTTCGTCCTGGCAGCGAATCGGGTCGAGCAGCGGACCCTCGACCAGGGTTGGCACCACGCCCGCTGAGGTTTCACGGAAGACGTAGCGTGAGTAGCCGGGCGCACCTCCCGCGGCGAAGGTCAGGCCCTGCGGGAACTGGCCGTCGGCGCCGGCCTGATCGAACGCTGCGGCCTCAGCGACGTAATCGTTGATCTGTTCGGCGGTGCGCACCGCCTCGGCGTCGACGGTCGTCGTCGGCGCTGCAGTGCTCGGAACAGTGGTGGACTCGGCGGCTGTTGTGCTCGGCGCTTCCGTCGTGGCGACCGCAGTTGAAGTCGACGACGCGGTCACATCCGAGGTGGGAGCGTTCGACTCGTCTGATCCTCCAGTCGAACAGGCGGCGATCGTCACTGCGCCCGCTGCCATCGCGCACCATTTCCAGCCCATTGTGAGTTCCCCTTTGCCCGCCGACGGCGACAGTGTGGCAGATCGGAGAAGCCCGAGTGCACGCGGGCGCGCAGCTACTGCTGCTCGTATGGTTGTCCGAGGGCCTTCGGTGGGCGCGCGCCGCGACCAAAGCTGGCGACCACGACGAGCGTCACGAGGAACGGGGCCATCTCGAGGAATTCGCTCGGGATGCCGGTGCCGAGGAAGCTGAACTTCAGCGCGAGGGCGTCAGCGAATCCGAACAACAACGCAGCCAGAAGTGCGCCAAAGGGGTTCCAACGACCAACGATCACCACGGCGAGGGCGATGAAGCCGCGACCGTTTGTGATGTTCTCGTTGAACCGTCCCACGTCAGCGGTCCACCAAGAACCCCCGAATCCGGCAATCGCTCCCGCCATCGCCAAGTTGTAGTAGCGCCGGCGGATGACGTTGACCCCCAGTGTTCCTGCTGCCTGCGGGTGCTCGCCGACCGCTCTGGTCCGCAGCCCCCACTTTGTGCGGAACAGCGCCCATCCAATGATCCCGACCAATGCAAGCGCGGTGTACACGTAGAACGATTGTTCGAACAGGATCGGCCCGATGAACGGGATATCGCTGAGCAACGGCACCTCGATGTCGCCGATCGTGTCCACGCTGTTGTAATCCGGGTTGCGGGTGAGCACGCGTGAGTCGAGGAACGATGTCAACCCGAGTACGAAGAAGTTGATCGCAAAGCCGGCGATCACCTGATCGACGGCGAAGCGAATCGCCAGCCAGGCGAGCAGCAGCGCCAACAGGCAGCTGGCCAGCATGGCCGCCAGGATCCCGATCCAGATGTTGGTGAGTGAGCCGACGAGTGCGGACGTGAAGGCACCCGAGAGCAGCAGGCCTTCGATTGCGATGTTGATGATCCCGCTGCGTTCGCACATGATGCCGGCGAGAGCGCCGAGCACGAGTGGTGTCGACGCCTTCAGTGCGTCCTGCAGCGTGCCCGTGAGCGAGAACGATTGCCCTGCTGCGGCCCAAGCCATGAACGTGAAGACGAACAGGATGGCGGCGACCGATGCTGCGGCCGCCGTCCACTTGCCCGTGCCGCGCATGATTTGCGCGCCCCCGAGTGCGGCCAACGTGACGGCGGTGAACCAGGCGAGTGGGATGCCCGCCACCGAGAAGCTCGAGTCGTCGGAAATGCCGAACGTCGACACACCCCCGTCGCCGCGGGCGAATACGACGAGGCACACGACCGACGCGACGAGGTACGCGATGCCGATGTTGCGCGACCGCAGTTTGTTCTCTGGCGACTCTTCGAGGAACTCGAGCGTGCCGAGATATGCCTCTTCGCCCGGTCCGACCGAGCGCGTCGGCGGGCCGCCCCGTCGAGGCCGTTCGTTGGCGGCGGTGTCCGGCGTCTCACTCGGCTCGTCGACGGGAGCGCTCATGAGCCCCACCCTGCGAACTTCGGACCAGTTGACGCATCGTCGGTCTTCACTCGCCAGATGAGCTTCATGAGCTGTGGGGCCGCAATGAACAACACGATCAGGGCGCGCACGATCAGCACGAGATCGATCGGCACGCCGGTCTTCACCTGCATGTTCTGGCCACCAGCTTGCAGCGCACCGAACAAGAACGCAGCGAGCGCTGTCCCGAGTGGGGTCGATCTCCCGAGGAGCGCGACGGCGATCGCATCGAAGCCGATGTTGCCGGCGAAGGTCTGGGTCAGACGACCTTGTGTGCCGATCACCTCTGTGGCGCCTGCAAGCCCGGCGAACGAGCCGGCGATGGCGAACGAGATGATGATCAGCGACGCCGGCTTCATGCCGGCGTAGCGCGCCGCGTCGGCATTCGATCCCTGCGAGCGGATCTCGAAGCCGAGCGTGGTCCGCTCGAGCAGCCACCAGAAGAAGATGCATGCCGCGATGGCGATGAAGAAGCCGATGTGAGCGCGCAGTTCGGGGCGGTCGAGAAAGCCGAAGATGCGAGGCAACCGCCCCTCGTCGGCGACGAGCTTGGAGATCGGGTCGGCGCGATCCTCACGACCGAAGGCGTCGGTCTTCAACAGCCAGAGCACAAACGAGCTGGCGATGAAGTTGAGCATGATCGTCGAGATCACCTCGTGAACACCGGCGCGCGCCTTGAGGATGCCGGGGATCAGACCCCAGAGCATGCCGCCGAACAGGCCGGCGCAGATCGCCAATGGGACCTGGATCGGCCCCGGTCCGGTCATCGTGAAACCGATGTACACGGCGAACACGCCGCCGAGGAGCATTTGGCCCGTGCCCCCGATGTTGAACAGCCCGGCGCGGAACGTGATCGCCACGGCGAGTCCGGCGAGCAGCAGCGGCGTGGTGGCGATGAGGGTCTCGCTCCAGCCGTTGAGCGAGAAGAACGCCCCCTCGATCAGCGCCCAATAGGCGTCGATGATCGTGTCGAGGATCCCCAACCAGTCGCCCTCTTGAATCTTGTCGATGTCGGAGAGCGCGATCACGAACGCGCCGATGATCAGCGCGCTCAGAATCGCCAGCCCGGGGAGCACCACCGCATTCGTCGTGTCGATCCCCGCCCAGATGCGGGTGAAGATGTTGCTGGGGCCCTCGTCGTTCGGTTCCGATGCCTCAGGGGTGGGGGGAGTGGCGACCTCGGTCATGCCGGTTGCTGCTCCTTCGCTCCCGCCATGTACAGGCCCACTTCGGAGTGGTCGGTCTCGTCGCGAGCGAGATCGGCCACGATGCGACCGCGATACATCACCACGACGCGGTCGGCGAGTGCCATCACCTCGTCGAGTTCGGTGCTCACCACGAGCACGGCGACTCCTGCGTCGCGCGCTTTGACGATCTGCGCGTGGATGTACTCGATCGAGCCGACGTCGACACCGCGCGTCGGCTGCGAGGCGATCATCGCGCGCAGCTCGCGACTCAGCTCACGGGCGACGATCACCTTCTGCTGGTTGCCGCCAGACAGGTTGCCGGCAGGGGTGTCGATCGATGGCGTGCGCACGTCGTATTGCTCGACGAGGTCGGCGGCGTCGGCCCGTGCTTTCGGCCAATTCATCAGGAACCCGGAGCTGTAGGGCTCCGCGGCATACGTCGTCAGCACCATGTTCTCCGCAACGGAGAACGCGCCGACGAGGCCGGAGCGTTGCCGGTCCTCGGGGATGTGGGCGATACGCGAGTCGTGGACCTCGCGTGGCGTGGCGGTCGTGATGTCGACGTCGTTGATCTTCACCGTTCCCGAGATCGAATCGCGCAGCCCGGTGAGGGCTTCGACGAGTTCGGTCTGCCCGTTGCCCTGCACCCCGGCGATGCCCACGATCTCTCCGGCCCGAACGTCGAAGCTGACGTGATCGAGCACCGTGCGCCCCTCTGGCGTGATCACGCGCAGATCCTCGACCGTGAGGGTCGGTGGGCCGGGGTTGACCGGCTCTTTCTCCACCACGAGCTGTACGGGTCGCCCGACCATCATCTCGGCGAGCTGTACTTCGTCGATGTCGTCCGGGTTCGCCGAGCCCACGGTCTTGCCGCGCCGCAGCACGCTGATTCGGTCGGCGATGCGCAACGCCTCTTTCAGCTTGTGAGTGATGAAGACGATCCCCTTGCCGGCCGACTTCAACGCCTCGACGATGTTGAAGAACTCTTCGATCTCCTGGGGCGTGAGCACGGCGGTCGGCTCGTCGAACACGACGATCTCGGCGTTGCGGAACAGCACCTTGAGGATCTCGATCCGCTGCTGGATGCCAACGGGCAGCGTCTCGACGAGCGCTTCCGGATCGAGCTCGAGGGCGTACTGCGTCGAGATCTCGGCCACCTGTCGGTGCGCCTCGTCACGTTCGATGCGCCCGAGGAAACCGGTTGGTTCCACACCGAGCACAACGTTCTCGGCGACGGTGAACACCGGTACCAACATGAAGTGCTGATGCACCATGCCCACGCCGGCGGCGATCGCGTCGCCTGGCGAGGTGAACTTCTGGGGTGTGCCGTCGACGATGATTTCGCCCTCGTCGGCGTGGTACAGCCCGTACATGATGTTCATCAACGTCGACTTGCCAGCGCCGTTCTCGCCGACCAGTGCGAGGACCTCCCCGGTGCGCACGGTGAGGTTGACATCGTCGTTGGCGACGACGCCGGGGAATCGTTTGGTGATTCCCCGCAATTCGAGCTCCATGCGGTGGGCACGTTAGTCGCGTCGCCGCAGGCGTTGGAAAGGCACACCCAGACGCGCAACGGGGGGCCCGAAGGCCCCCCGTTCAGTGCGTGATGGATGTGGCGTCAACGCTGCGGTGGCAGTGCCGACACCCTTGATTCAGGATCCGTCAGCCGACACCTCGCCGGCGATCAGGGCGGCGGTCAGCGCCGTGACCTCGTCCTGCAGTTCCTGCGGGACGTCGCCTGCCTGATCGTGGTACGGAGCGATGCCGACACCCTCGTTCTCGAGGGTGCCGACGTAGTCGCCGCCGGCCTCGCCGTTGACGACGACGGTCTCGATCGCATCGAACACGGCGACGTCGATCTTCTTCAGCACCGAGGTGAGGTACACCGACGAGTTGGCCGGGTCGGCTTCGAACATGTCGTTGTCGACGCCGATGATGCGTACGGTGCCGTCTTCGGAGGCGAACGACGCCGAGCCGAGGCCCACCGGGCCGGCGACCGGGAAGATGATGTCGGCGCCCTCGTCGGCGAAGCTCGAAGCGATGCGCTCCCCGTCGTCGAGGTTCTCGAAGTTGCCGGCGAAGGTGCCGTCGGTGCCGTCCCACCCGAGGGCGACCACTTCGGTGCCCTTCTGTTCGTTGTAGTACGCGACGCCGTTGACGAAGCCATCCATGAACACCGTCACCGGCGGGATGTTGATGCCACCGTAGGTGGCGACGGTGCCGGTCTCGGTCATGCCTGCGGCCAGGTACCCGGCGACGAACGACGGGTCTGCGACGTCGAAGTTCAGCGTGCGCACGTTGGCGATTGGCTCTTCGTACGCGACGTCGACGATGGCGAATTGCTGGTCGGGGTTGTTGCCGGCGAATTCGGCGGTGGCGTCACCGAGGAGGAATCCGACCGTGATGATGATCGAGCAGCCCTCGTCGACGAAGCTCTGGATGTTGGCCGAGTAGTCGGCATCGGACTGCGATTCGAGGACGCGTGCCTCGATGCCGAATTGCGCCTCGGCCTCTTGCGCGCCCTCGAAGGCGAGCTGGTTGAAGCCGCGGTCGTCGACACCGCCGACGTCGGTGACCTCACAGGCCGAGCCGTCGACGGTCTCGCCGCCTCCGCTCTCGGTCGTGGCGGTCGTATCGCCGCCTGCGGAATCCGATGCCTCAGCGGTCGTGTCGCTGCTGCTGTCGTCGTCGTCGCCACAGGCGGCGAGGACGAGACCCGCAGCAAGACCGAGCGCAAGCAGCTTCTTGCTCTTGATCATGTATCTCCCCTTCAGAGGTACAAGACCGGCGCGGGGGTGCACCGGTCGTTCACGTTGCGTTCGGCAACGCTACCAATTGGTAAGGGCCTGCGCGGAACGACCACGGGCAATGGCGTGTTGCGGTCGCGTTTCCGATTGGTGACCATCCGATCGGTGTGCCCGGTGCGTATCGTCGTGTGTGATGGCTGCCCGCGACCCCGCTCCCGTCGACCCGCGCGGTGCTCGTCGACCGCCCGTGTCGGCACAGCGCTATCGGGCTCGTCGGCTGGTAGCTCTGCTCGCCGTGGTGGCCGTTGGCGGGGTCGTGTTGTACAGCGCCGCGCGTGCCGCATCCGACTACTTCGGCGACGACGGCGGTGCGGCCGGCGCAGTCGCTGAGGAGGCGACCGACTCGAACGGTGCGGCCGATGATACGGCGACCGCGGACACAGTGACCGACGACACGACCGGCGGCGAGGGCACCGATACGTCCGATCCCGACAGCGCAACCACGGTCGAATCGACGACGGCAGCCACCGTCGACCCGGATACGCCGGTGAGCCCGAGCAATCCGGCGTCGGTGTTGATCATCGGCGACAGCGATGCTGGCACCTTCGGTCCGTACCTGCAGACGTTGCTCGACGGAACACAGCACGCCGAGACGACGCTGGACTACAAGGTGTCGAGCGGCTTGGCTCGCCCCGACTTCTTCGATTGGCCCGCTGAGGCGGAAACCAAGCTGGCCGAGGTCAATCCCGACATCGTGGTGGCCACATGGGGTGGCAACGACTCGCAGGCGCTCACGGACCTGAGCGGTGAGGTCGTCGTGGGCCTGCCGGAGAACAACGAGGCGGAGTGGACCGCCGAGTATCAGCAGCGTGCCGGCGACATGATGGATCAGCTCACTGCGGGCGGGCGCACGTTGATCTGGGTGGGCATCCCCAACGACGACAGTGCCGACGTCACGGCTCGCTTGGCGATCCAAGATCGGGCGGCCAAGGCGGCGGCGGCCGAACGTCCTGGCGTGATCTTCGTCGATACGTGGGAGCGTTTCTCCGGGCGCGACGGCGGGTGGGCCGAGTTCGTGATCGACCCGCGCGACGGCGAAGGCAAAGACGTGCGCGCCGATGATGGGTTCCACCTCAACACGACCGGCGCCGAGATCCTCGCCCTCGACATCGCTCAAGAGGTGCGCGACATCCTCCGCGACCGCGGCGCCGCGATCTAGCCCACCTCCCAAATTCTGGCGATCCCCGGCGCCACGCGCCCGATTTCGACAGGAGAACCGTGGGGTGTTCGACTATTGCTGCTGGCCGCGGGCTTGGATCGCGGCGCGTCGTTCGGCGACGGCTTCGGGCCGGAAGTGGGCCCGACGCCACGCGCGTCCGTCGCGCGCTTCGATTTCCCAGGCGTCGTCATCGGTGGCCACCGCGGCGTAGGTCGAGCGAATCTGACGCACCGCGGGCTGTTCATTGCCGACGATGTCAGCGGCGAGGCGATAGGTGAACGGCAGCAGCTCGTCGTGCGCGACGACGTGGTTGACCAAGCCGAACGCCAGCGCCTCGTCGGCGTCCATGAAGTTGCCCGTGAAGCTCATCTCGCGCGCTCGGCGCACGCCGATCGCCTGAGGGAGCAGCACCGTGAGCCCCCAGCCGGGCATCACACCGACGCGGGTATGGGTGTCGCCGAACTTGGCGTGCTCACTGGCGATGAGGAAATCGCAGTTCAAGGCAAGTTCGAAGCCGCCGGTGACGGCCACGCCGTTGATCGCGCCGATGAGCGGCTTCGACAATCGCGGGAACGGGCCACGCACGCCGTCGCGGTTGCGCCCGCCGTCGGCTCCAGAGCCGCCGCCGAGGTTGCCGCCTGTCGAGCCGAGCTCCTTCAGGTCGAGCCCAGCGCAAAAGGCGGGATCGGTACCGGTCAGGACGATCACGTCGACGTCGTTGTCGGCCTCCGCCGCAGCAAGGCGCTCGGGCAGCAGGGCCAGCACCTCGCTCGACAGCGCGTTGCGGGCCTCAGGACGATGGAGCGTGATCGTGGCGACGTGCGTGTCGACGTCGTAGCGAACTGGACTGTCATCGCTCATTGCGCCATCTTCGCGTCAACGAGGGCGCAGCCAGGGGGTCAGGGACTCTCGTCGGCGGGAAGGAAGGCCAGCTGCAGATCGCCAAGCTTGACCAGCGTCGAGGCGATCCAGCCGCCAAGGGCGCCGAAGTGTTCGTCGAGCAGTGTGCTGGTGCCGTCGGCGACCGTTTCCTCGGCCAGCTCGTACAGGCCCTCGTACGTGATCTCGACTGCGTATTCCGGCACCACCGAGTCGTCGTCGACCGGGTCGGGGTGGGCGATCTCGGTCGTGAGTCCCGCCCGCTCGAGGCGGTCGTCGCCGACCAGCGGGCTCAGTTCGGGCACTGCGGCGTACAGCGCAGCCGGATCGGCGGGATCGGCGAGTCGTTGCACGCGCAGCACGATCTCCATCTCGATGGCTGGTCGGCGTTCGAGCTCCTCCTCTACGTACCACTGGCGGTACGCAGCTTGGCTCCACGCCGGCCAATCGAAGGTGATGTGCGCGACCACCCGTGGTGGTTCGCCTTCGCCGGGCAGCCCATAGCTGGTTTCCCATGTGAGATCGCCGAGGAGCACGTCGCTCTGGAAGTGCTCCTCGAACGCCTGCCGTTCGAGGAACGCCGCCTCGAACGCATCGCGCAGTGCACTGATCGCATCGGTGAAGACATGATCCAACATCTGCGCCGGGGAGGCTAACGCCCCCTCGTGCCAGACTGACGAGATGTCGCTCGTGCTCACGTCTGTCGCCGATCGGGTCGCCACCCTCACGCTCAACAACCCCGACGAGCGGAACACGCTCACTGCCCCGATGGTCGCCGAGATCGTCGCTGCGATGGACGCATTCGAAGCCGATGACGGTGTCGGCGCGGTTGTGGTGACCGGCACGCCGCCTGCGTTCTGTGCGGGCGCCAATCTGGGCAACCTGTCGGAAGCGACCGGCGAGAGCCTGGGCAACATCTACGAAGGGTTCTTGCGCATCGCTCGGAGCCCCTTGCCGACGGTGGCCGCGGTGAACGGGTCAGCCGTGGGCGCGGGGATGAATCTGGCGCTCGGTTGTGACGTGCGCATCGTCGCCGACCGAGCCAAGCTCGACACCCGGTTCCTGCAACTCGGCATCCACCCCGGTGGCGGGCACACGTGGATGCTGCGGCGCATCGTTGGTCCGCAGGCGACGATGGCGGCGGTGGTGTTCGGACAGGTGCTCGATGGCCCGGAAGCCGAACGGATCGGGCTGGCGTGGCGCAGTGTCGCCGGCGACGAGCTCATGGCGACAGCGCAGGAGTTCGCCAGAGGCGCCGCGTCCGCGCCGCGCGAGCTGGCGATCACGACGAAAGCGTCGGTGCAGAAGATGGCCGACATCGACACTCACGATGCGGCGGTGGCTGCCGAGCTCGAACCGCAGCTGTGGAGCACGCGTCAGCCGTGGTTCGCCGAACGCCTCGCCCGGCTACCGGCCAAGTTGCAGGCCAAGCCCGGCCGCCGCTGCGCGCGGCGGCCGGTCCAGCCGGAGATCAGCTCGGACGGCGGCGGACGAAGACCAATGCCCCGCCGGCGGCGATGAACAGTGCGCCGAGGGCGGCGATCCATCCCGTCGACGTCGACGAGGCCCCGGTTTCGGGCAGGATCTCCACTGGCGGTGGTGGCGGCTGCGTCGTCGGCGCTGCTGTTGTTGGCGCCGGAGTGGCCGCCGGCGGTTCGGTGGTGGTTGTCGGCGGCGGCACGTAGGTGTTCGTCACCACGCAGTACGTGTCGCCATCGATGAGACCGAACCCTTCGTCGCCGATCGGCTGAAGATCGTCGGCCGGTGGTTGGCCGAGGCTGATGAAGAGCTGGCACTCGACACTGGTGAGTACGTAGTTCGGCACCGCGGGCTCCTGGATCGTGTAACCCGTCCCTGGCGCAAGGACGATCGCGCCGCACTTGGTGAGGTCGAAGTCGGCTTCACAGGTGGCGTCGGCCACGTCGCTGCCGCTGGCGACCACTGTGTCTCCATCGAGCACCTCGATGACGAAGTCCGCCGAACTCGCCGGACCGCCCACCACCACCTTGTCGATCAACAGGGTCGTCACGCTGACGAACAGTTGACATGTTGGGTTGCCGTCGCCCGCGTAGTTGAAGGCTTCCTGTCCTGCGAGGTCGAGTCGCTCATCGTCATCGTCGTCGCCGTCCGTGCAGAAACCCCCGACGGTCCAGCCGTCGGGCACTCCGTCGAGGCCGACGAGGAAGTCGCCTGGCTCCAGCGGGCAGCCGGCCTCGCCCTGCACCGTCGTTGGCTGGCTCGAGACCACCATTTCGCCGCAATCGAGCGCTGTGACCTGCGACCCGGTTGCGCCTCCGCCACCATCGTTGTACACCTCGACGGTCAGTCCGGCGAACACCGTCGGCGCGTTGGGCCCGTCGACGAAGATATCCACCTCGAGTCCGCGCAGGTCGGTTCCGGCGCTCGCCGAGCCGGCGCCAAGCCCCACCACGCTGGCTCCCACAGCCAACCCCACAGCGGCCACTGTCGCCAGGCGCCGCTTCTGTCGTGTCGTCCGTTCCATGTCGTGCCCTCCCATCAGACAGGTCCATCACCGTAGACGAGCTGACGAAGGGCCCACGCCGGTCAGTGCGACGCACGGTGGCGGACGCGTCGCAACCACCGCGTGCAGCATGCGTCAGCCGTGGTTCGCTGAGCGGGGCCCGTCGACCGATCCAGCCGCAGATCAGCTCGGCCAGCGGCGGACGAAGACCGTCGCCCCACCGGCAGCGATGAACACAGCGCCCAAGGCGGCGGCCCACCGCCCCGGTCGGAACACCGTTGACATGTCGCGCATGGCCCGTTTGTTGCCGCACGCTGGGGCGTCGCGAAACGCGCAGAACTGTTACAGAAGACCCTGTTCTGGGTGAACCGCGGCGAACTACCGTGTGAACGCAACACAACAGGCACATCTGCCGAGGTGTTGGGGCCGTCGGCGGCTGAGTCGAACATGCAACCCAACCCACGCGGGTGGCGATAGCCATCCACGCCAGGAGGTAGCCAATGAGCCAGCGTCACCGCACCGACGAGGTGCCTCTGCAGCCGAAGCAGGAGGTTCGAGCGCACGCTCACAGCGAGCGACATCGGATCCATGTCGAGTTGCAGAACGTGGCCCAGGATGTGAGTGCCGGGATCGATCCCGAAGACGTCCATGAGCCGGGTTCGGCTTGGAAGCCCGAAGCCCACCACGACTCGGAGAAGGCCAAGCAGAAGCTGGCGAAGCGGTCACGCTCGAAGCGCCATTGGAAGACCAAGATGTGGAAGCGCCGCACACTGGCGCGTCAGGCCAAGGCGCGCGAGATCGAGCGGGCCCGCGAGCGCTCGGGGCTCGAGCTCATCGATCCCGACCCGGCCTAGATCACCAAGCGGACAACCGGGACCTGCCGCCGGTGGTCCGCGTGCGTGGCCTATGCCCCGAGGTACGCCGCAACGAACTCATCGCGACGCTCCTCCCATTCTTCGACGGTGATGCCGTAGCGCACGTGGTCTTCCCACACGCCGTTGATCTCGAGGTAGCGCAGGGCGACCCCTTCGTCACGGATCGCCAGCTTCTCCATCACCCGGCGGCTGCGCTCGTTGCGCGGCACGATGCAGATCTCCACACGGTGCAGCCCGACGTCGTCGAAGGCGAAGCGCAGCACCGCCGCGACGCCCTCGCCGATGTAGCCGTTGCCGGCCACGCGTTGGTCGATCCAGTAACCGATCGTTGCGGATTGCATCGCCCCACGGATCACGTTGTTCACGTTCACTTCGCCGACGACGCGGTCGTCGACGAATAGCCCGAACTGGTACGCCGTGCCCGCCGCTCGGTCGCGGTCGCGCTGCAGGCAACGTGATACGAACGCGCTGCGATCGGTGGTGGGGTCCGGCTGGTTGGGGTGTCGGCTCGGCTCCCACACCGTGAGCCACTCCTCGTTGCGCGTCCGCACCTCGCTCCACTCGGCGAAGTCGCTGGCCGCGAGGGGGCGCAACATCACGCGGCGCCCGTGGAGGTGCGCGGGACTCGACGCCCGCGATGGGTGACGCAGCGCCAGGCGCGGCCGTTGTCTCACGGCGTCGCCGCTTCCGGTGCGCGGCCACCTGCGGCGACGCGCACGGCGACGTCGTCGAGTTCGAGGCGACGGATGATGGCCAGCACTACGCAACAGGTTCCCACGATTGCATCGACGTACGCGCCGCCGAGGCCAGGGTTGTATCGGCGATCGTCACGCGACTCGGTGGCGACCGTCCGGAATACCTCATCGATGTCGTCGCGCCGCAGTCGCAGTGCGTCCGGCAGCTGCTCGCTACCTCGCTCTACTCGCGCCAGCTGCTCGGCGTGGTCGCCGGCGATCGCCACGTCGGCCGGCGCGAGCAGGCTTGGCGCCTCGATCAACACGTCGTCGAGGTGATCGGCCACCAGACCGAGTGCATTGGTCAAGTCGGCCGGTCGGGGCGGGTCGTGTGCGCCGAGCACATCGTCGACGAGCGATAGCGGACCCACCGGCAGCTCGTGGTGGGCACCGCCGTCCACGTCGAGCACGGTGACCCGGTCGGCGACCTCGATCGTCAGCTCGCCGGCGGTCATCAGGCGTCGTCCAGCCGCTCGACGGTCCAGCGGCCGACGGGATCGTCGCCACCAGCGAGCAGGTAGGCGAGGTGAGCATGCAGGCACTTCACGCCGGTGCGTGTACCGCCAACGCCGCCCGACGGCGCCGGTCCGACGTGATCGGCGGGCACTGCAGCATCGCGCTCGGCCGCGTAGCGGCGGTGCGTGGCGGCGATCAACTCCGGATGGAGCTCGGCCTCGGCGCGGCGGACACCACCAGCGGCTTCGACCCGACTCACCGCCCGCACCAGTCCGGGATCGACGAGGTAGTAGCGCGTGGGCATCGGCGTGCCGTCGTCGAGCAGAGGATCGTTGCGTACCACCATCGGATCGCCATCATCGTTGCGGACCACGACCTCGAAGTTGCCGCGGGGTGGACGCCCGAGCATCTCGGTGACCTGCGCGTGGTCAGCGGCGTCGGCCACGGCGATGGTCAGCGACGAGGACTCGGCGGTGGCGGTCACCGCCGGCGACGCAGCAGCACCACGAGCAGGAGCACGGCCAGTGCGGCGGGGATCGCCCGTTTCAAGATCGACGTGCCGCCAACCTCCATCAGATCGATGGGTTCGGTCGCCGGACCATCGATCACCCGCGGGCCGCTGGACGTGTCGGATGGCGCTTCCTCGGCGGCGGCCGCCGACTCTGGGATGCCATCGTCGGTCGGCGCGGTCTCGCCGGCGGCGGCAACGCCTTCCTCGTCGAGCATCTCGTTGAGGTTCAACGCGAACTGGGCCATCAGCTTGGCGCTGACATCACCCATGATGCCCCGCCCGAACTGGGCGACCTTGCCGGTGATGTGCAGATCGGTGGTGACGACCACTTTCGTGCTGGTTGGCGACAGTGCCTCGGCCTGCGCACTGATCTCGGCGGTGGCGTTCCCGCGGCCGCCGGTGTCGCGACCCGCGCCCTTGATCACCGCTCGATGGTTGTCGTTGTCGAGCGCTTCGAAGTGGGCGTCGCCTTTGAACTGGCTGTGGATCGCGCCGAGTTTGACCTTGACCACGCCCCGATAGGTATCGCCGTCGATCTCCTTCAGCTGAGCGCCGGGCAGACACGGCGCGATGCGCTCGACGTCGGTGAGCACCGGCCACGCCTCATCGATCGGGCGGTTGACCGTGAACTCGTTGATCAACTGTTCTGCCATCGCGCGAGGTCCTCCAAGGTGTCGATGTCGAACGCTGAGCCATGGCACGCTACTTCACCGACGAGATCGGGATGAAGACGCATCACCACTCGGGCGCCCGCATCGCCGTCGGTTGGCAGCAGCGGCCACACCTCGGCGGCGAGACGCACCGGGTTGCCACGCCGGCCGTCGTACGCGGCGACGGCGATCGGCGAATCGGCTGCGGCGACGCGTCGCCACGCGTCGGCCGTAACGCCGGGCTGATCGCCGAGCCCCACCACGATGGCCGTGGCGTTGCGGTCGGTCGCGGCGCGCACACCCGCTGCCAGCGAGGTGGCCTGGCCATCGCGCCAGCCCGGATGGTGCACCGTAGCGATGTCGGCGGTGGGGTGGTCAGCGCGCACGAGTTCGACTGCCTCGTCGAGCGGGGCGGCACCGGTGACGACCACGATTGGCCCGATTGCTGCAGCCGCGGCTGCGCGCAGCGCATGGACCACCACGGGTAGCTCCTCGCCAACCGGTCCGCGCAGTGATGCCAGGAGCTTGTGCGTGTCGCCGTCGTAGCGTGACCCGCCGCCCGCAGCGAGGATGACCGCAACGGTCGATGCGGGCGCGGCATTCACAACACTGAGTGTGCCCGATGAACGTGCCGGCGTGACGATGTTTGGAACGGCACGCAGGCCCTCGATGGTGACGCTTGCGTGTCGGGACGACGACGGGCTGGTGACGGTTCAGGTTGTTTGTTGCGATTTGGTGACGATAGTGTCATCGCCCGTCATCTGAGCAGGGACGCGCGTGCCCCGCCCCAGGACCTCCACATCATGAACTCTCCTACCGCTCTTCGCTGTCGCGTTGGCCTTGGTGCGCTTGCCACCGCCGCTGCGATCACGTTCGGATCGTTCGTCAGTGGCGGTTCTGCTGCTGCGTTCGAGGCGCAGCCCTTGCCGCGTAACGAACTTGCCGAAGAGACCTCCGCCGCCGCCAAGATGGCGTTGGCCGCACTCGACCGCTACGAGGCGACTGATGCCTACGCCGACTTGGTCGACTACTTGTCGTGGCGTTCGGCGACGGCGATCTACGCCGCTGATCAGCTCGGCTACGACTCCGACGAGATGCGTCGGGCATGGGCGGTCACCCCGATGAGCCACCAGCGTGCGGTGATCGCCGCGATGACGCAGGTCGGTGTGCCGTACCGGACGCACTCCAGCATTGAGGAAGTCGGGTTCGATTGTTCTGGACTGACCTCGTTTGCCTGGGGTCGCGCCGGGCACGACTTGTTCCGGCAGAGTGGCACCCAGATCCGTGAGGCCGCTCCGCTCGACCGCGAAACGGCCCGGGCGGGCGACCTCGTGCACTACCCGGGACACGTGATGATCTACCTCGGCATCGGCGACGCGATCATCCACTCGGTGCACTCCGGCCGCACCGTCGAGGTCGACACGATCTCCGAGCGGCGCCGCAACACCGTCAGCTTCGGCGACCCGACGTCGTAACGACTCGCTCGGCCTCATGGCAGGTCTGAGCACGCCAGGCCTGGACGGCCTCGCGCCAGGCGGGCTCCCTGGCGGTCGCGCCGCCGGCTGTGTTCGATCGGCTCGGCCTGACTGGGGGTCTGAGCACTGCACGTTTGGACGGCCTCGCGCCAGGCGGGCTCCCTGGCGGTCGCGCCGCCGGCTGTGATCGATTCGCTCGGCCTTACCGCACGTCTGAGCACTCAGCGTCTGGACGGCCTCGCGCCGGGCTTGGTCGCTGGCGCTCCCTGCGCCGGCTGTGGCTCAGATTCCCCCGCGTGGCCAGGTCGCGTTTGCTTGGCCAGGCGGGCGACCAGAGCGAAGCGTCGGGAGCACGGGAGGCGAGGGGAAGGCCGCTAGGCCGTCCGAGCCCGAACATGAGCGTCGGGAGCACGGGAGGCGAGGGGAAGCCCGCCAGGGCGCCCGAGCCCGAACTTAGGAGCCTGCGCTCGGTGTTCTCCAGGCCGCAGCGTGCGACCGCCAGGGAGCCGCTGCTGGCGATCGGCCGTCCCGCCGTGAAGTGCTGAGACGTTCAGTAAGGCCGATCAATCGTGGATCGGCCCGGTGCTGTCCTTCAGTGAGGGGGCGGCGCGGCCGGTGCGGCGGGCGATGATCTCCGCGCAGATGGACACGGCGGTCTCCTCCGGGGTTCGTGCGCCGAGGTCCAAGCCGATCGGCGACATCAGCCGGTCGACGTCGGCTGGTGCGTCGATACCCGCTTCGGCAAGCCGTGCCAACCGTGTGGTGTGTGTACGGCGGCTGCCCATCACGCCGATGTAGCCGACGTTGGTGGCCAGCGCGCCGCGCACGGCGGGAATGTCGAACTTGGGGTCGTGCGTCAGGATGCACACCGCATCTCGCGCCCCGAGTTCGGCCCCGTGTTCGTCGAACACGGGCTCGGGCCACGACACGACGACCTCGTCGGCCATCGGGAACCGCCGCCGAGTAGCGAACACCTCGCGGGCGTCGCACACCGTCACGCGGTATCCGAGCACCTTGGCCACGCGGGCGAGCGCCGCGGTGAAGTCGACCGCACCGAAGATCCACATCTGTGGTGGCGGTGCATTGACGTCGATGAACACCTGAACGCTCGGCGCATCGATCAAGTCCTCGGGCGTGGTCTGTCCTTGGGGGCCGTAGTGGCGCACGCCGGAGCGGGCGGCCTCGAGCTCGGCGAGTGCGTCGCGCGCAGCAACACGATCGAGCTCTGGGTCGCCGAGTGAGCCCTGCGGCGCCCGTCCCGGCTCCACCAGCAGCTTGGCGCCGACGCCCGGGCCGTCGATCACGGTGACGATGGCGATCGGCGCGCCAGCGCGCACCGCCTCGGCCCACCGCGTGTACATGCTCACCAATCGAGCTCCTCGATGTACAGGTGGATCGTGCCGCCGCAGGTGAGCCCGACGGCGAACGCCTCGTCGTCGGAGTAGCCGAACGTCACCACGCCTGGTTGACGCTCGCCGTCGAGGATCGCCAACGCCTCGCCGACCACCGCGCCTTCCACGCAACCTCCGCTGACCGAGCCCGTCACTTCGCCCTCGGCCGATACCGCCATCGCCGCTCCGATCTCGCGCGGTCCCGACCCTTCGGTGTCGACCACGCGGGCGATGGCCACGCGCTGGCCGGCGGATCGCCAGCGGTCGATGTCGTCGAGCACGTCGATCATGGGTCCATCCTTATCGGGTCGTGGTGGTGCCAGCGACCAGTGCCGCCAACTGTTCGAGCGCGTCGACCGAGTGGCCCTCGACGAAGTCGTCGACGTGGGGGAGTGCTGCGGCCATCCCGCGGGCGAGCGGGGCGTACCCCGGAGTGGTCTTCAGCGGGTTGACCCAGATGACGCGGTGGGCGACGCGCCCGAGGCGCTGCATTTCTGCGGCCAGCTGTTCAGGATCACCGCGGTCCCACCCATCGGAGAGGATGACCACGGTCGCCCCGCGGGCCATCCCGCGGATGCCCCACTGGTCGTTGAACGCCCGCAGGCATGGTCCGAGACGCGTACCCCCACTCCAGTCGTGGACGCGGTCGGTTGCCGCCCGCAATGCAGCGTCTGGATCGCGTGCGCCGAGTTCGCGTGTCACGCGGGTCAGCCGGGTGCCGAGCGCAAACGCCTCGACTCGCTGCCGTCCCGCAACTGCGGCCTGAACGAACCGCAGCAGGGCGCGTGCGTACGGCTCCATCGAGCCGCTCACGTCGAGCAGGAGCACCAGGCGCCGCAGGCGTGTCGTGCGACGACGGTGGTGGCGGGCGATCGGCTCACCCGCGGAGCGCATCGCGGCCCGCACGGTGCGCCGCACATCGGGCACGGCGGTTGGCCGCGGGCTGGCCTCGCGCCGCAACGACGTATGGCGGTCACCAGCGAACCGCAGCTCGGCCATCAGCTGGTGGGCGTCGAGCAGCTCCTCGTGGGTGTATTCGGCGAAGTCCTTGTGGCGCAGCGTCTCCGCACTCGACCAACGCAGGGTGATCGCGTCGTCGTCGGCGTGCTCGTCCAAAGAGTCGCCGTCGGCGTCCGCGTCATCAGCGTCGTCATCGTCGTCGCGATCGGTCAGCAGCTCGACCTGGAGTACGTCGGCTCGTTCGGCCTCGCTGGCGCGGTGTCCGTCGAAGAAGCGGGCGAACGTGTCGTCGTAGGCACCGATGTCTTCTGGCCGGTGGATGAGCGTTGCCCGACCCGCCCAGTACACCCCGTCGCGGGTCCCGAGGCCGGTCGTCGCCAGCGCATCGGCATACGTGTGCGTGCAGCGCGTCGGTACGGCAACACCGGCGTGCCGGAGGGCATGGGTGAACGCGACGGCGATCGCGGCTGGTGTTCCCGTGTTCATGCCCCGGCGGCCGGCGGGGGTAGCGGTGCGTCGAACAGTGTGGCGGCATCGGCCCCGGCGCGGCGGACTGCGGCGCCGACGACCTCGTCGAGTCCGCTCGTGCTCCGGGCCTTGAGCTTGCTGGAGCCGGGCCCGCGCAATGGCAGCCACACGCTCGTCCCGGAGGGAGAGTTGGTGGTATGCCTCTGCCGCTCGCTGGCAGCGATGCCGGTGCCGGCCGCAGCGGTGACGACGACGCGCTTGGCG
>JBCCVW010000077.1:0-19480 GCA_039194665.1 Actinomycetota bacterium | reverse complement strand
TGCCGCGATCGGGGTCAGCCTGGTCGTCATCCCGCGCGTCGCGCTCGCGACCGTGGCGGCCGGGCTCGGCGACCGCGGCCTCGGCATCGCGCACGTGTGGCGCTCGACGAGCGGCAGGTGGGGCGCGACGGCGTTGCGGCTGCTGCTGATGTACCTGATCTCGGCCGTCGCCACGGTCCCGTTCAGCATCGTCGGGCAAGCGGTCGGCCTCCTCGGGCTGACCGCATTCGCCATCACGCTTGCGCTCAATCAACTGGTGACAACGCTCGCCGCAAGCCTGGTGTACGCATCCGGAGGCACCGTCTTCTTGCTCGACGTCGAGGCGATTGAGCGCGGCAGCGACGACAACGGAGGTCACCCGAGAGGGAACCCCGGGCTCCCAGCGCCGTCAGCACCGCCGCCGCGATAGTCCAACGCCGGTCCCTGACCCGGTTGCCTCAGACGATCACCGTCGCAGTCGTGAGAGGCGAGCGACGAGCACTTCCATCACCAACTCGTCGGGGAGTTCGCGCGCCCCTCTGAGGTCGAGGTCGGCCTCGGCCAAAAGCGCGATCGCTCGGTGTACTGCCGACCCGCCGAGCCGGCGCGAGTTCTGCAGCGCTTTCTTCGCCGGGTACGGCGACTTGATGCCGGTGAGTTCCATCACGTCCTGCTCGCTGCGTGCGTCCGCTCCGTCGAGCGCCGCCAGCGTGCCGTAGTGATTGTGGAGGATCGACATGATCTGCAACGGGTGGCGTCCACCAGCGTGGACCATGCGACCGAGCAGTTGCAGCGCCTCGGTAGTGCGCCCCGCATCGATCGCATCGGTGAAGTCCCACGGCGGCACTCCGCCGGCGTCACCGAGGTAGGGCTCGATGTCGGCGATGTCGAGCGTGCGACCGTCGCCGTACGCGGCGCGCAGTGTCGCCAGGATCCCATCGAGGCGTCCGGCATCCTCACCGAGCCACTCGGCCAGCTGCGCCTGGGCGCCGCCGCGGATCTTCAGCCCCGACTCCTTGATCCGATCGGCCACCCATGACGACCGTTCCTTCGCACGCGTCGGTGGCGACACGTTGGTCACAGACCCGGAGGCCTTCGCGCCGTCGGTGATCTTCTTGACGATGCGCCCACCACCGCCGGCGAGCACGAGGTGCGTCGAACCGAGCGGGTCGTCGAGGTAGGCGATCAACCCACTCGCGTCATCGGCGGTGAATCGTCCGATCCCGCGGGCCACCACCACCCGTGTGTCGGTGAGGAACGGCGGCGTCTGTGCCGCGTCGACCACGGAACGGAGCTCGTACTCCTCGTCGTCGAACTCGTCGACCATCATCGAGCGATCGCCGTCGCCGACCAACTCGTCGACGAGGTCGTGCACTGCCGTGCGCAGCAATCCCTCGTCGTCGCCGGTCACCAAGTGGATCGCCATAGTCGTGCCGATTCTCCAGCCCGCGCCGCTACAACGTCAAACCACACGTACCGGCGCGTTCGAGCGTGCCCCGAAACTCGAGTCAGCACGGCCCGCCGAAGACTCGGTCGAAGAGCGCTCGCCGGTCGTCCGGTGCTAGTTCGATCGGCATGACCTCGTCGAGCAGCCTCGACAGCAGGGCCGGATCGAGCGGCTCTCGCACAACTCGGTCGGCCACGTACATGCGGTACTCGCCGCGCAGGAGCACGTGTCGAGCATCGGCGGCGGCGAGCTGCAGTGTGAGATCGCCGGCAAAGGGAGCCGCCGGATGCGTCCGAGCGAAGTGATTCGCCACCACGTAGTCCATTGGAAACACGGGCTCGAAGTCGAATGTGTACAGATCGTGCCATCCATCGGATGCCGACCGTTGCAGGACGAGCTCCGACTTGCGCTCCTCGACGACCCTCACACCGCCCCACCCGTCATCGCGCGCTGTTCCGTCGAGCCGAACCGGGACACGCGGCTGCTCGGCACCGAATCCGACATCGGCGAGCCAGTCGACGCCATCGATGTGAACGCACAACGCCATGTGGATGCGCGGTGCCACCACCTCAAGCCCCGGCGGCCTGGCACGGGCGAGTACTTCCGTCAGCGAGAACCCGATCGACCCCAGCACGTCGGCGAACAGGCGGTTCTGTTCGAGGCAGTAGCCACCGCGTCTGAGCGCGACGAGCTTGTCCTCCACCGCTGCGCTGTCGACGTCGACCGGATGGCCGAGCACCACGCTGATGTTCTCGAACGGGATCGCTCCCGAATGCGCAGCTTGCAACGCCTCGAGCACCACGAGCGTCGGCTCGCGAGGGCCGCTGTACCCGATGCGTTCGAGGTACCGGTCGACATGAACCGCAGGTGCCATCACGCCCCATCGTGGCCGACGCGTGCAGAACGCCCTGCGGGCCGGCGACGCCGGTCGAGCGTCAGACGCGCTCGATGATGATCGCCGGCGCCATCCCGCCGCCGGCGCACATCGTGATGAGCGCGACTTGCTTGTCTTGCCGTTCGAGTTCATCGAGAGCAGTGCCAATCAAGATGGCTCCCGTTGCGCCGATCGGGTGTCCGAGGGCGATCGCGCCGCCGTTGACGTTGACCTTCGAGCGGTCGAGGTCGAGGTCGCGCTGGAACTTCTCCGACACGACCGCAAACGCCTCGTTGATCTCGAAGAGATCGATGTCGTCGAGAGTCATCCCCGCCTTGTCGAGGACCTTGCGCGCCGACGGCACCGGCGCGTTGAGCATCAACGTCGGATCGTCGCCCATGTTGCCTGCCGCGACCACCCGGGCGCGGGGCTGCAGGCCGTGCGCCTTGGCGTAGTCGTCGGAGGCCCACAGGATCGCCGCCGAACCGTCGACGACACCCGAGCTACTGCCGGCGTGATGCACGTGTTCGATCTCGAGGTCGGGGTACCGCGCATTGATCTGCTCGCGGAAGGTGAGCGAGTCGTCGGTGTGCCGATAGTCGGCAACGGCGGGGAAGCTCGGCGGGAGACTCGCCAGCGACTCGGCTGTGGTGCCCGGTCGTGGGAACTGTTCGCGGTCGAGGGCCACCGTGCCATCGAGGTTGTGGACGGGGATCACGCTGCGGTCGAAGCGTCCCTCTTTGATGGCCACGTCGGCACGCGCCTGCGATTCGGCCGACAGCGCGTCGAGTGCCTCGCGGTCGATGCCTTCCAGCGTGGCGATGGCATCCGCGCACACGCCCTGGTGCGACTGCGGGTGCAGTTCCTGCAGGTGCGGGTTGCCCGCACCCATCGGCATCATGCCCTTTTTCGGCAACGACATCATCTCGGTACCGCCCGACACCACCAGGTCCTCCATGCCGGCCATCACGGTGGCCGCGGCGAGGTTGGCGCTGGTGATCCCCGAGCCGCAGAAGCGATCGAGCGTGACGCCGCTGGCCGTGATGTCGTAGCCAGCATCGAGCGCCGACATCCGGCCGAGGTCGCCACCTTGCTCGCCGACCTGGGCGCTCGTCCCCCAGATCACATCGTCGACATCAGATGTGTCGATGCCGTTGCGGTCGCGCACGGCTTCGAGCACCGTGCGGCCCAGATGGCCGGGGTGCAGATGGGCGAGCGCGCCCTTGCCTTGTTTGCCGATACCGCGCGGAGTGCGGCACGCGTCGATGATGTATGCCTCAGCCATGAATCAACCTCTATCGGAGTTCGAGTGGTTGATGTTCGACCGTAGTGATCAAGCGGCGTCGCCGACGTAGCCGACGAACCGAGCGCAGCGAGGGGCCTAGCTGGGACAGTACGCGCTCAGCTCCGACGGCAGGGCCGGAGGGTCGCCTTGACAGGCCGATGCATCCTTGAGGATCCAGAACTGGCCCTCGGCTTCGAGCACCGCCGACTGGCCTTCACCGCTCGAGTCGGTGTAGGTGACGCCGGCCCACCCCTGAGTGCAATCGAAGTTCTCGATCGACGACTCGTCGACGTCGAGTCCGGCGGCGAGCGACGACGCGTCGCATTCCACCGTCCCGCCGATCGCCGAGCCGGTGCTCGGTGTCGTGGTGGGGCTTCCTGCAGAGGTCGTGTCGCTGCTGTTGTCGTCATCGTCGCCGCATGCTGCCGCAACGAGAGAAAATGCCGCAATCGCGACAATCGCCCGCCTTGTTGTTGTCTTCGTGATAAGGCGCATCGTCGCATGCTAGGGGCGCGGCCTCGCTCGATTCGTGCACCCCCCTCAGCCGACGGCTGAAGCCCTGAGTCGGCACAGAGGGCGACACCAGCATGTTCGCTGACACAAGTCCGCGATGGTGCTGCGCGTTCATGCACGTCGAGAGAGCACCACAGCCCGAACGGCGACCAAAACCAACGCAGCGCCCCAACCGACCCACGGCCACGGGTCCGGCGGCTCAAGGCGCAGCGCGGCCCGCGACACCGCATCGACCCACGCCGTTCCGGCGGTGATCGGTGCCATCACGACGGGCGCGACAACAGGGAATGCTCCAGCGAGCAGCCCTGCCGGCAATCCGAACAGCATCACGGCACCTGCGACCGGTCCGGCGAGCAGGTTCGCCGGGATGCTGACCAACGGGAGTCGGCCGAACACGAGCACCGCTGGGATCGCCACACCCGCTTGCGCGGCGAGTGTGATCGCCAGCGGCCCGCGCCACCAACCCGGCCCCGGCAACGCCGCCTGCATCGGTCGGCTGAGCACGCACACACCGCAGGTTGCGCCCACCGAGAGCCAGAACCCGACCGACCAGGCGAGCAACGGATCGATCAGGAGCAGGGCGATCACCGCCCAGGCCAGAAGACGCGCCGACGACCGCTCGCGCCCGAGCGTGAATGCCAACGCCGAGAGTCCGGCCATGACTCCCGCACGCAGGATCGACGGCTCGAACCGCGTGAGCGCAACGAACCACGCGATCACGACCGCGGTCGCCGCCAACCGGGGCCAGGGAGCGACCCGACGCAGCACCATGCCTGCCGCGAGCAAGACGAACGCGACGTTCTGTCCCGACACGGCTGTGAGGTGCGACAACCCCGTCGCCCGGAAGCGCTCGATCATCGCCTGCGGCTGGTCGCGGTCGTCGCCGATCACCAGCCCCCGGTACAACGAATCGAGCGGCGGCGGGATCACCGTCGACGCGTCACCGATCAGTGTTCGCACCCGGTTGGTCGATCGGGCGATCGCCGACCCCACATCGGTGTCGCCTGCCCATGCGAGATCGAGGCGACCGACCACGTGCTGCCATGCGACTCGACCGGCGCGATCGGCACGGAGCTCATGTCGCTCTCCCTGGACGATCGCCCACTCACCGGCCTGCCAACGCTCGACCCGCGCTTGCAGCGACCACGACCTCGCCCATACCTCGAACCGTTCACCCTCCACGTCGACGATCACCCGAGTCGCCGACTGGTACGGCTGCGGGTCGTCGACGATGCGCACCGCGCCGAAGAACGGACCAAGCTGATCAGGGGCGAGCCCCGCCCACGCGTGATCGCTGCGTTCGGCACCCACCACCATCAGCGCCAACGCCGCCAGCGCGACTCGAGGGCGACCCACCACCACGACGAGCAGCGTGCCCACCACGATCGGGACCCACGACCGAGTCCACACAACAAGCGCCATCGACCCTGCCAAGATGGCCACGAGGCCGTCGCCGATCTCCGCACCGGTATGCACGTCGGGGACGGTGAGGACTGCATACGCTGGCCGGCGAGTGTTGGCACCGACATCTTTGGAACCACCGATCACCGACGGCCCTCGTTGGTATCGCACGCGCATCCGCCGCTACGGACCACTCGCAGGTCTGCTGGTTCCTGCTGTACTCGGGGTGATCGCATGGGCCGCGTTGCGCGTGTCGGACGCGGGATGGAGCGGTGCGGTCGGACTGATCGCCGGCGTGTGCGCAGCGCCAGCGTTGCTCGCCGCCGGCGCCCCGTTCGGCGACGACGGCCTGTATCCGATCGCCGTTGCTGCATCAGCGGTGATGTGGCTACTGATTGGATGGCTCGCCGCACGAAAGGCCACGCGCAACCCGATGGCCACGTGGCGCGACTACTGGCGGCACTACGCATGGCTTCTTGGCGGCATCTGCCTCGGCGCATGCGCGGCGTTGGCTGTGTCGGCGTGGGTCGTCGCCGACCCGTTGTTGTAGTGGCGTGATTCCCGGTCACACGGCGACCAGGTCGATCAACGCGGCGAGTCGCCCCGGTCCGATTCCCTGCACCCGCTCGAGGTCGGCAGGCGAGCCGAACGGTCCGTTACGCTCGCGATCGTCGATGATCGCCCCGGCGATCGTCGGGCCGATACCGGGCAACGTCTGCAGCGTTTCGAGGTCGGCGGCATTGACGTCGACCGGCAACGTCGCATCGCCTGCGGCACCGTTCGATGGGCTCACCGCGCCTGTCGAGTCGCCGTCTGATCCGCCACCGACGGCAGGCGGTACATCCTCGCCGATCCGCGGAACAAACACTCTGGTTCCATCCCCGACGGGTGCCGCCAGGTTGACTCGATCGAGATCGGCATCGGCGGTGAGACCACCGGCCGCGGCGACTGCCTCGTCGACCCGAGCGGCAGCATCGAGGCGATACACACCCGGCGACATCACAGCGCCAGCGACGTGCACAACCAACTCGATCGGATCGGGCACGGTCGCCTCGGTCGACGGCGCGGTCGACCCACCGGAGATCGTGCTACCAGATACAACCGGCGGCGCGCTCGGGACCGCCACGGGAAGCGACGCTTCGATCGGTGGCGACGGCTCGCGCATCAACCACCACCCCACTGCCGTCGCGACGGCAACAGTCAGCGCCACCCCAGCGATCCGCCACCGGCCGTTGTAGTCGGCCCAACTGCGGACTCGCTCAGCGAACGCGACACCGTCGACTGCTGGACGAGCGCGTCCTGCCGGGCGCTCTTCATGCTCGAGGTCGGACACGACCTCACTCCTCTCCGCACGCGCCCGCCGAGCGGGCGCCGTTCACCCGGGAGAAGTCGGTGCGTCCGAGGTTACCGGCGGGCGCGACGACGCCGCGCGCCAGAAGGCCCAGTAGCTCGGGCACACGATGTCTTCGGTGACCCAGCCGGAGCGCACCAGCTCATCGTGCAGCGTCGGCAACTTGGTCCACGGCACACCCATGTCGGCGTGGTGGGCAAGGTGCCAGCCCGTGTTGTACGGCACAAACCAGAAACGGGCGATCCAGCTCTGGCGAATCACATGGGTAGTCATCCGACGATCGCGCGAACGGACCATCCCACCGTGCTCGGCGATGGCCCGGAGTCGGTTCGACACCCGCCACAGCGTGATCCACGAACCCATCCAGATCACGTAGGCCAAGGGCCGCATGAACACAATCGAGGCGCCGAGGATCACCACCTGCACGGCGATGATCTGCCGCGCCTCGGTGCTCCCGGTGCGCGCGGCGCGGAACAACCCCTTGATCACCTTCATGCCGCTCACGCCGGTGATGTCGCGGCGCAGCTTGCGATGCCACGACTCCCGCGGAATCGGGTACCCCGCGTAGAGGGCGAGATCTGGCTCCTCGGGACCCAGCTCATCTCGGTGGTGGGCGAAGTGCGACCGGCGATACGCCAGCGTGGGAATCAGCGTCGGGTAGCCGAGCAACCAGCGGCCGACGAAGTCGTTGACGGACCGGTTGGAGAACAGCAGCCGGTGGGCCGCCTCGTGGGCCAGGATGCTCAGGCACACGTGGCCCCGGGCCAGCAGGAAGAAGCCGATCACGTAGGACCACCAGGTGTTGATCCATCCGGCGGCGATGAGCACACCGAACGACCATCCGAGCGTGGCGATCACAGCGACCACGTTGCGCGCGTTGGGGATGCGTCGCAAATCGCTCCGCCACACCGCCGTCGGCATACCCCGCGCGTTGAGCCGATCGGTGGGCAGCACGTCGGGCAGCGCCGACGCTTCGGGAACCATCGTCCCGGATCGGGTGGTCGGCGTGGCGGTGGTCATCGGCGAGTTGGGGTCCGTTCAGTAGAGGCGAGCCGTCAACTGACGACGGTACTCGGCGGTGCGTGGATCGTCCGAGCCCATCAACTCGAGCAGGTCGACGAATTCCTGGCGGGCCTCATCGTCACTCTTCACTCGGTCGAGCAGCGCTTGCAGCTTGTGGTCGAAGTCGTCGGCGGGCGCCTCCCCGACGCGCGCCTTGGCGGCGACGTGGCGGGTGCGCTCCGATTCGGGGATCCGCTCGAGCAGCTGCAGCGCCTCTTCGGTATCGCCGCGCGCCACGAGGAGCTCGGCCAACTTGACGATCGCGTCCTCGTTCGACGGCTCCATCGACAAGGCGAGACGGAGACTGCCCTCATCACCGGCCTCGATCAGCTCGCCGACCGCTTCTTGCTCCTGGCTCGGCAAGAGTCCGTCGACAAACTGCTGCACGGCGTTCTCTGGATAGGAGCCCATGAACCCGTCGACGACCTGGCCGTCCTTCATCGCATACACCGCGGGGATCGACTGCACCTTGAACGCCTGGCTGAGCCCAGGGTTGGCGTCGACGTCGACCTTGGCCAAGACGACCTTGCCATTGGTGGCGCCAACCACCTTCTCGAGGATCGGCCCGAGCGTCTTGCACGGTCCGCACCATTCGGCCCACAGGTCGATGACCACTGGCACTTCCTTGGACTTCTCGAGCACCTCGGTCTCGAAGGTGGCGTCGGTGACGTCGATCACGGTCATGCCTCCACGCTACCGCCGGTCGTTGTCGCGGCCGGATGTCGCTACTCTCGGAACGAGATGGATGCGCCAACGCCTGAGCCCGTGCCCGGTGTCGACGTGGAGCGCGTCACGAGGTGGCTCGCCGACAACATCGAAGGTGTCACTGCGCCGTTCCGCTTCGACGTCATCGCCGGCGGACACTCCAACCTGACCTTCGCCGTCACCGGCGCCGACGGGCGCAAGCTCGTCCTCCGCCGGCCACCGCTCGGCCACGTCCTCGCCAGCGCACACGACATGGGCCGCGAGCACCGTGTGATCAGCGGCCTGCAGAACACCGGCGTCCCGGTACCCGAGGCGCTCGGCTTCTGCGACGACGCCGACGTGAACGGCGCACCGTTCTACGTGATGGCCTTCGTCGAGGGCCACGTGCTGCGCGATGCCGCGGCATCGGCCGCCGCGCTCGACGAGGCGGCGCGGAGCAACGCCAGCCGGTCGCTGGTCGACACGATGGCGGCGATCCACGCGGTCGATCTCGACGCCACGGGTCTCACCGATCTCGGCCGCCATGAGGGGTACATCGCGCGCCAGCTGAAGCGCTGGTATGGCCAGTGGAACGCCGGTAAGACCCGCGAACTCGCTGCGGTCGATCGGGTCCATGACGCGCTCGTGGCCATGGTGCCCGAGCAGGGCCCCGCCACCATCGTCCACGGCGACTACCGCCTCGACAACTGCATGGTCAGCAGCGCCGGCGACGTCGTCGCCGTGCTCGACTGGGAAATCTGCACCCTCGGCGATCCGCTCGCCGACGTCGGGCTGCTGCAGGTGTACTGGACTGGCCCCGGCGATGCCGACTCGGCGTGGACGGGTTCGGCCACCACTCCCCCAGGGTTCTGGGATCGCCACCAACTCGCCGACCGCTATGCCGAGGTGTCCGGTCGCGATCTTTCCCAGCTCGGCTACTACGTGGCCTTCGCCTACTGGAAGCTGGCGTGCATTCTCGAAGGGGTGTACTCGCGTTATCTCGGTGGTGCGCTCGGCGAGCGCGATCCAGCCGAGCTCGAGCCGTTCAAGCTCCAGGTCGAGGCTGCCGCCGCTTCGGCCGAACAGCACCTGGAGTCGTTGTGACGGAGACGTTGTGACGGAGACGTTGTGATGGAGGCGCAGTGATCGACGATCCAGCACTCGACTGGCTGGTCGACGAGCCCATGCTGCACGAGCCCGTGTTGGTGGTGATGCTCACCGGGTGGATCGACGCCGCCGGCGCCGCAGCAGCGGCCGCTGAAGTCGTCTCGAACGAGTGCCATACCTCACCGATCGCCCGCTTCGACGACGACACGTTCATCGACTTTCGCGCCCGTCGACCCACGATGGAGTTGCGTGACGGCTTGAACACCGACCTTGCGTGGTCGACGATCGAGCTGCGCGCCGGGCGCACCCCCGAGGGACGCGACGTGTTGATGCTGCTCGGCCCAGAGCCCGACATGGCATGGAACCGGTTCGGCAAGGTCATCGCCGACATTGCCGAGGACGTCGGGGTGACCACGATGGTCGGCTTCGGTGCGTACCCGTTCGCTGCCCCGCATACGCGGCCATCGCGGCTGTCGGTGTCGTCGCCATCGACCGACGTGCTCGCATCGGTCACGTTCGCCCGCAGCTCCGTCGACGTGCCCGCCGGCATGGCCGCGGTGCTCGAACATGCGCTGCACGCACGCAAGGTGCCAGCACTCGGAATCTGGGCCCAAGTACCGCACTATGTGTCGGCAATGGCCTACCCGGCAGCATCGCTTGCGCTCCTCGAGGGGCTGCGCGAGGCGACCGGGATCGTCGTCCGGTCCAGTGAACTCGAACAAGAAGTCGCTGGCCTCCGCCGTCGGCTCGACGACACCGTCGCCGAGAACAGCGAGCACCAGTCGATGCTGAGCCAGCTCGAGGAGCTCTACGACTCGACGCTCGACGTCGATCTCGGCGGCACGTCGATCGACAGCGGCCCCGGCCTCGAGATGCAATCCGGAGACGAACTCGCCGCCGAGATCCAGCGATTCCTGCGCGAGCAGGAGTGATCGGCGCACGCCGCCACCGGTGGCGCTGAGCGGAGCGACACGGAACACGTGCAGGCAGACCCTTTCTGTGTCCCGAATTCGGCGCGTGGCGCGGGAAATCGGCAGAATTTCGGCAACGACGCTGGCTGACCGGTTATCCGCGCACCGTGACTCAGGTCGGCGGCGACGGGACTATCTTCGCCGCGCATGTTGCGAACACGAGGCACGCTGCGCGCCGACGACCTCGCTGCGCTCACCGACGTGCGAGTGATCACCACGCCACTCGATACCGATACCGCCGCATCTGCGACCGCCCACGCCGACGGCGGTGGGACGGTACTGATCATCGCCACCACGGCCGATCCGCTCGCTGCCGAGCTGGGCGGCGCCGACGCCACTCGCGAACGACCCCTCGCCGAGTGGTTCGTCACGCTTGCCGACCGGCCAGAGGCGCGCCGACTCGACGGGGAAACACCGATCACGTCGGCGCTCACACTGCTGCGCCCCACGTCGGACGCCACCGAGATAGCAGCAACGACCAGCGTCGAGTTCACCCACCACCCGACCATCACCGTTCGTCGGCGCGGCGCCGGAACGGTGGTCACCCTCGGCGTCACCGACCTCGATGCGGTGCGTGCACATCCCACCATCGGCCGGTTCGTCACCCGCCTCCTGCAGGGGGGCGTACCCGCCGACCCACGTCCACTCGGGCTCGGCGTGGTCGGGTACGGACCGTTCGGCGGCATGGGCTACCTGCACGGCCTCGCCGCGACCGAAACCGACGGGCTGGCCTTTGTCGCGGCTGCCGATCCGGTGTCGGCCCGCCTCGATGCGGCACGAGACGACTTTCCCGACGTCGCCGCACATACCGATGCCGAATCGCTCGCTGCCGACCCCAACGTCGACATCGCCATCGTCGCCACGCCACCCGCGCACCACGCTGAACTCGCGGCCACGCTGTTGCGCGCCGGAAAGCACGTGGTGGTGGAAAAGCCGATGTGTCTCGACCCCGCCGACGCCGATGCCCTCATCGTCACCGCGGCGGAACACGACCGGGTGCTCACCGTGCACCAGAGCCGACGGTGGGACCGCGATGTTCTCGCCCTCGGCGCGTTGATTGCGTCGGGCGAGATCGGTGACGTGTTCAACATCGAGACGTTCGTCGGCGGCTTCGAGCACCCATGCCGAGCGTGGCACTCCGAAGACACGATCTCCGGCGGAGCGATCTACGACTGGGGATCGCACCACGTCGATTGGATTCTGCAGCTGTACGGACAGGCGCCGGCGCGCGTCCTGTGCTCGACCCACCAACGGGTGTGGCACGACACGACCAACGTCGATCAGCTCGCGTTGTGGATGCAATGGACCGACGGCCGCGAGGCCACGTTCCGCCAGAGTGACATCTGCGCGATCCGCCGACCGAAGTTCCACGTCGAAGGCACGGCGGGGACGATCGAGGGCTACTACCGCCCGCTGCGTCACGACACCGTCGAGCCCGGCCGCGGTCACCTCGAGCAGGTGTCGCATCACGCCGAAGCACCGGTCGACCTCACGATGGCCCGCTACGTCGGCGCCAACCAGATCGTCGAGAGCGAGCACGCCCCGGCGGCACATCCCGGATGGGGGTTTCACCACAACCTCGCCGATCACCTGCAGTTCGACGAGCCGCTGGCGGTGCCACCCGAGCAATCACGTGACGTCGTGCGCGTGTTGGAAGCAGGGCATCGTTCGGGGGCCTCGGGCGGCGCCCTCATCGAGCTCGACTAGCCCGTGGACCGACCACCCGTCGGGCTCGGTGTGATCGGCGCGCGATCGTTTGTCGCAACGCGCGCGGTGCTCCCCGCTGTCGACGACACCGACGGCATCGACGTGGTCGCTGCGGCCAGCATGAGCGGACCGGTTCCCGACCCATGGGGCGACGTCGCCGTCGCTACCTACACCGACGTGATCGACCACCCCGCGGTCGAGGCCGTGTACATCCCGCTGCCCAATGGTCTGCACGAGGAGTGGACGGCGCGTGCGGCAGCGGCCGGCAAACACGTGCTGTGCGAGAAACCGCTGGCCACGGACCCCGCCGCTGCCGAGCGGATGTTCGCCGTATGCCGCGCGGCTGGCGTGATCCTTGCCGAGGCGTGGATGACCCCGTTCGGCGATCGGTGGTCAGTTGGCGTCGGCCGAGCGATGCGCGGCGACATTGGCACGATCGAACGCGTCGACGCAGCGTTCACCTTCACGATCGGACCCGAGGCGGAAACGAACTATCGATGGGACCCGACGCAGGGCGGCGGTGCACTCGCCGACGTGGGGATTTACTGCCTTGGTCCGGCGGTGGCGCTTTTCGGGAGCCAGCCCAACGCGATCGAGGCCAGTGCGGAGTGGACCCCAGCGGGCGTCGACGCAGCGATGGACATCAGGCTCATCTGGGCGAACGGGCACGTGGCGACGGCGCGGTGCTCGTTCGTGGACGAGGAATCACAGGTGCTGACCATCCTCGGCAGCGACGGGACGATCACCCTCGTCGACGAGCCGCACACCGGCGGCGATCCGTATCGCCCGATGATCGCCGCGTTTGCCGCTGCGGTGCACGGCGACGAGCCGTGGCCTCGCTCGGCATCCGACACGCTTGCGTTGACGACGCTCATCGACCGCATCACCGGCATCGCCAAAGCCGCCGACTACGACTCGCCTCGGTGAGGACACACGCGATCGAGCTGGAAATGGGCACACTGACACCGTGAGCGGCTCGCCCCCACCCGATGCGGTCCACGAGATGATCGCCCTGCCATCCGGTGTCGAGCTGCACGTGGTGCGCCACACCCCCGATCAGATCGCCCACCCGCCGTGGCTCCTCGTCCACGGGCTGGCGTCGAATGCACGGTTGTGGGATGGGGTGGCGATCGAACTCGCCAGGCTCGGCCACCCGGTGGCGGCCGTCGATCAACGAGGCCACGGGCAATCATCGAAGCCGGACAACGCCTACGACATGGCCACCGTCGCCGACGATCTCGACGAGCTGATCGGTGCGCTCGGGTGGGAGCAGCCCGGAGTCGCCGGACAGTCGTGGGGCGGCAACGTGGTGCTCGAAATGGCGTACCGTCACCCTGGACGGGCGAGCGTTGTCGCCGCCGTCGACGGCGGATTCATCGATCTCCAGGGTCGCTTCCCGGATTGGAACGACGCGGCGAGCACACTGGCGCCGCCCCCGCTCGTGGGCACCCCGGTCGAGCGGATCGAGGCGTGGTTGGCCGATTCGATGGGCGACTGGCCCGACACCGGGCGCGCCGGCACCATGGCCAACTTCGAGATTCGCGACGACGGCACCATTGCGCCGTGGCTCACGGCCGAGCGCCATCTGCAGGTGCTCCGCGGTCTGTGGGAGCACTCCCCGTCGACGCGCTTCGCCGACATCGACGTTCCGGTGTTGCTGATCGCGGCCAACGCCGGCGACGTCTCCTGGAGCGACTCCAAACACGAGTCCGTCGAGGCGGCGATCGAGTTGCTTCCGACAGGGCGCGCCGAATGGTTCGACGCGCATCACGACGTCCACGCACAACACCCCAAGCCGGTCGCCAACCTGCTGCACCGCGCGATGACCGACGCCCACTTCTTTGCCGACGACCAGTACTCGGGCGGACACCCGACGGTCGATTCCCCGACGGAGGCCACACGATGACGAACCCGAGAATCCTGGCGATCATGGGCTCGGGAGAGACCGCGCCGACGATGAAGGCGCCACACCGGGCGATCTTCGAGCGTCTCGAAGCGGCCAAGGGCGGCCCGGTGTCGGCGGTGCTGCTCGACACGCCCTTCGGTTTCCAGGAGAACGCCCCGATTCTCGCGGCCAAGGCGGTCGAGTACTTCCGCGAGTCCGTGGGGCGCGACGTGGACGTCGCCGGACTGACGTCGACCACCGATGCCGACGTCGTCGCCGTCGAGCGGGCGATCGCCGCGATCCGCGGCGCCGACTGGCTGTTCGCCGGCCCCGGCAGTCCGACGTACACGCTCAACCAGTGGCGTAACACGGCCGTGCCAGATGCGCTCGCGGCGCGCCTCGCCGAAGGTGGAGCGGTCGTGTTCGCCTCGGCCGCTGCGCTCACGCTTGGCGTGGCGACGGTTCCGGTGTACGAGATCTACAAGGTGGGCGAACCACCGCGCTGGGAGCAGGGACTCGACCTCCTATCGGCGTTCGGCCTTCCCGTTGCGGTGATCCCGCACTACGACAACGCCGAGGGCGGCAACCACGACACGCGCTTCTGTTATCTCGGCGAGCGACGGCTGGCGATGCTCGAGCCGGAGCTGCCCGACGGCGCATTCGTGCTCGGCGTCGATGAGCACACTGGCGTGGTCATCGATCTCGATGCCGATACCGCCGACGTCATCGGCAAGGGCGCGGTCACGCTGCGCCGCAACGGTGAGTCGACGCGCATCGAGTCGGGGACCACCGTGCCCGTCGACGTGTTGCGGGGAGTCACCACAACAACCGGAAGCAGCACCACGTTCGATACCACGGTGACGAGGGCGGAGGCCGCCACGCCATCGTCCGGATCGGCACCAGGCACGACAGGCGACACGTCGCTGGCCGCACGCGCGACCGAACTCGAAGCGCAGTTCGCGGCGGCGCTCGGTCGCCGCGACGCCGACGGAGCGGTCGAAGCGATCCTGTTGCTCGAAGCGACGATCGTGGAGTGGTCGCGCGACACCTTCCAGTCCGACGAGGTCGATCGAGCCCGGCAAGCCCTGCGATCGATGATCGTCAGGCTCGGTGGCGCGGCGACCGAGGGGGTCCGCGACGTGCGCGACGTGCTCGGCCCGGTGGTCGAAGCTGCCCTCGCGGCGCGCGCCGTTGCCCGGAAGGAGCGTGCCTTCGCCGTCTCCGACGCCCTCCGCGACGGCCTCGTCGAGGCGGGAATCGAGGTGCGCGACACCGCCGACGGCGTCGAGTGGCAGCCGGTCGACTCGTGACAGGCCAACGGTCAACAACGCTTGCTCGCTAAGGTGTATCTGCATCACTTCGACCACGACTGAGTCGACACGCGCGCCCATCGCCATCCGGTTGCGCAACGTTGGCAAGACGTTCCCCGGATCGAGCACCCCAGCGGTCGGCGATCTCTCACTCGACATCGAGCAAGGCTCGATCGTCGCGCTCCTCGGGCCATCCGGTTGCGGCAAGACCACCACGCTGCGGATGATCAACCGGCTGATCGAGCCCACGGCGGGGACGATCGAGATCGACGGTGTCGACGTCACCACGTTGCCCGCTCAGGAACTCCGTCGCGGAATCGGCTACGTGATCCAACAGGTCGGCCTGTTTCCACACCGCTCGATCGCCACCAACATCGCCACAGTCCCGAAGATGCTCAAGTGGGACAAGAAGCGCACGGCCGAGCGGGTCGAGGAGATGGCCGCCCTCGTCGGTCTCGATCCCGAGATGCTCGGCCGTTACCCCGACGAGCTCTCGGGTGGCCAGCAGCAACGCGTCGGCGTCGCCCGCGCACTCGCCGCCGACCCGCCGGTGTTGCTGATGGACGAACCGTTCGGCGCCGTCGACCCGATCGTGCGCGGCCGCCTGCAAGACGAACTCCTCGACCTGCAAACGAAGGTGCGCAAGACGATCGTGCTCGTCACCCATGACGTCGACGAGGCGCTGCGCGTCGCCGACCAGATCGCGCTGCTCAACGTTGGCGGCGTGTTGGAGCAGTACGCCGCCCCGGACGACATCATGCGGGCCCCGGCGAACGAGTTCGTCGAGCAGTTCGTCGGTGAAGATCGAGGGCTCCGTCGACTCGGACTGAATCTCGTGTCGTCGTTGCCCTACCACCGTGGTCCGGTGGTAGCGATCGACGCGCCAACCGAGGACGGACTCAAGGCCGCCGAACAAGAGGGCGTCGCCTGGGTCGGCGTCCTCGACGACGATGCGTTCGCCGGCTGGGCATCGGTCGACGACGTTCGCGCCCACGACTCGCTGCGTGATGCGCCACGTACACAACCCGCTGCCCATGTCACTCCGCACAGCACGCTACGCGCGGCGATGGAACAGATCATGGTGTCGAACACGTCCGTGGCGGTGATCGACGACGGCGGCACCTTCGGTGGGGTCGTCACCCTCGAAGACATCCGCTCGGCCCTGGCTGCGGCGCCGAACGAACAACAGTGATCGCCGAAGCACGCAACCCGATCATCCGCTGGGAGTGGGTGGTCGACGAGTGGGACCAGATCTGGGACGCCATCGTCGAACACCTCACACTGACCGTGCTCGCAATGATCGTCGGCATCATCGTGTCGGCGGTGCTCGCAGCGATCGCGCTCCGCTTTCGCTGGACGATGACGCCGATCACCGCCACGACCAGCCTCATTTACACGTTGCCGAGCGTCGCCCTCTTTGCGCTGCTGGCGCCGGTATTCGGCAACCTCGCACTGGCCACCGCGGTGATCCCGCTGGCCGGTTACACCCTGCTCGTACTGGTCAGCAACACCGTCGCCGGGTTCCAGGCCGTGCCGCCGAGCGTCCGTGCGGCCGCAGATGGGATGGGTCTCACGCCGACTCGGCGAGTGCTCAGCGTGGAGCTCCCGCTGGCGATGCCGTACATCATGACCGGCATCCGCATCGCCACGGTGTCGACCGTCGGGCTGGTGACCGTGGCGGCGATCATCGGCCAGGGCGGCCTTGGGCGACTGATCTTCAACGGGTTGAGCCGCACGTTCTGGACGCCGATGACCGTCGGCGCCGGGCTGTCGATCATCCTCGCCCTCGTACTCGACGCGATGCTCCTGGGCGTTGGCGCCATGGTCACTCCATGGACCCGGCGAAAGGCGGCGACGTGATCGGCCAACTGTCCGCCGCCGTGGAACAGCAGGCCGTCCCGCGCGACATCGGGCTGTTCGAGTGGCTGTTCGATGCCGACACGTGGACCGGCCCCAACGGCATCCTCGCCTCGCTCTGGGAGACCGTGGTGATGTGCACGGCCGTGACCATCGTCGCCACGATCATTGCCGTGCCGGCAGCGGCGATCATGGCCCACCTCCGCAAGGGCGAAGTGTCGACCACGTGGGCCGTCAGCATCAGCCGGGCGATCCCCACGTTCGCCATCGCCGCACTGCTCTTGCCGTGGTCGTTGCGGCGCGGCTGGGGATTCGAGCCGTGGCCGATCTTCATCGCGCTGCTGCTACTGGCGCTGGTCCCGATCTACCTCACCACGTACAACGCCATCCGACAGGTCCCCCAAGAGTCGATCGACGCCGCTCGCGCCCTGGGCTACACCGAGCGGTCAGTGCTCGGCGCCGTCGAGTTCGCACTCGCCGCGTCCGTCATCATCACCGGCATTCGGGTGGCGGCGATCCAAGTGGTCGCGACCGAGCCGATCCGAGCATTCCTCGGTGGCGACGGTCTGGGACGCTACGTTCGCGATGGGTTTGGGCAGAACAACAACACCCTGGTCATCGGTGGGATCATCTTGATCGGTGGTCTCGCGGCGGTGACCGGCGTGACGTTCGTGCTGCTGGAACGACTGGCGCTGCCGCACGGCGTGCGCCGACTCGGCCGACAACAAGGAGAAAACACATGACCCCCAATCGATCACGCCGGCGCAGCACCGCGCTCCGGCTGCTCGCGCCGGTCGTCGCACTCGGACTCGTCGCCGCAGCATGCGGTGACGACGACGATTCCAGCGACACCACCGCTGCGACGACCGAAGCAACCGATGCCTCGGAAACGACCGATGCCGCGTCGGACACGACGGCTCCATCGGATACCACTGCGGCCCCCGGCACCACCGGCGCACCAGCCGATGGACCGACGATCCGCCTGCGCGGCCAGGACTTCAGCGAGTCGGTCACGATCGCCGAGGTGTACGGCCAATTCCTCCAGGCCAATGGCTACGACGTCGAGATCCTGACGCCTGCGGGGTTCCGCCAGGAAGCCATCGACAGCCTGACCAATGGCGACCTCGACCTGATCGTCGACTACATCGGCGGCTCGGCTGCGGCCCTCGCTCCTGACGCTCCGCCGTCGTCGGACGCCGACGAGATCATCGCGATCATCGCACCGGCGTATGAGGAAATCGGCGCCACGGTGCTGCAGTACTCGCCGGCGATCGACGGTGATGCCTTCGTCGTGCGCGGCGATGCCGGGATCACGACGATCTCCGAGGTGCCGCAGGGCGAGTTCGTGTTCGGCGCCTCGGCCCAGTGCTTCGAGCGTCCGCAGTGCTTCATCGGGCTCACCGATCCCGACATTTACGGGCTCGAGTTCGCCGACACGGTGACACTCGAGTTCGGCCCGCTGCTCGGTGAAGCGCTTGCCGCCGAAGAGGTCGACGCCGTCATCTGGAACGACACGGCGCCGCAGATCACCGAGAACGGCTTCATCGTCCTCGAGGACGACATGGGCTTGTTCCCGGCGCAGAACATCGCTCCGATCATCAACACCGAGGTGCTCGAGACCTACGGCACGGCGTTGTCCGCGCTGCTCGACGAGTTGAGCGCGGCGATCACCACCGAGGACCTCCTCGCTTGGAACACCGAAACCGACATCGAGTTCCGCGAGTCCGACGCCGTGGCCACCGAGTGGCTTGAAAGCAAGGGCCTGCTGTAACGATTGGTCCGGCCGGCCGTCCAGTCGGGAACACCACCCGGCTGGACGGCCGGACAAGTTGTTAGAGCAGGCCCTTGCTTTCCAGCCACTCGGTGGCGACGGCGTCGGACTCGCGGAACTCGATGTCGGTTTCGGTGTTCCACGCGAGGAGGTCCTCGGTGGTGATCGCTGCGCTCAACTCGTCGAGCAGCGTGGACAACGCCGTGCCGTACGTCTCGAGCACTTCGGTATTGATGATCGGAGCGATGTTCTGCGCCGGGAACAGGCCCATGTCGT
>JBCCVW010000076.1:0-19614 GCA_039194665.1 Actinomycetota bacterium | reverse complement strand
GGCTGGTTGAGCTGTCAGCCGACTTCGCGGCGTTCAAGAACGTGTCGCCAGAGCAGGCCCTGCAGGACATCCAAGCCGGTTTCGCTGGGTCCACGGAGGTGTTGCGGAAGTACAACATCTTCCTCGATGACGCCACGTTGAAGCAGGCCTACTTCCGGGAGACCGGCGAAGAGGTCACCGGCACGCTGACCGCGCAGCAGCGCATCATCGCCACCCAGTCTGAGTTGTACCGGCAAGGCGCCGACATGATCGGCCAGTGGAACCGCGAGTCCGGCGAACTCGCCGGCCAGCAGGCGCAGATGACAGCGAACCTGCAGAACCTCGGCGACACCATCGGCGCCGGAGTGCTCCCGCACCTGACCACGTTCACTTCAATGCTCAACGATGCAGCCGGCGGGCTGGCATCCATCGATGGTGCCACAGGTGGCGCGCTTGGAAACTTCGCCACCATCGGCGTCGCCGTCACCGCCCTTGCTGGAGGGCTGTCATTCGCCATCGGCAAGGTGATTCAGTTCCGCGAACAACTGAAGCTGCTCGGCCGCTACGGAAAGATCGGCGCCGCCGGCATCGGGATCGCCTCAGCTGCGCTGCTCGTCTATATGGAGCGCGCCGAGGAAGCAGCCCGCCAACAGGAACACCTCACCGAGAAGGTCGAGGAGTTCAATCGGTCCACCGACTCGGATCTTCCCGAGCGGTTTTTTTGGGCGTTGTCGGACCTCGCTGTGGCTCCGTTCGGCGATGAGGTTCAGCAGGTCAAGCTCGGTGTCGACGATCTGACGGAGTCGATCTCCAACTTCGTGCAGGAGACCCCCGGCGGGGCGCAGCGCCTTCTAGAGATGGAGGAAGCCTCGGGCGGGGTGTCGGCCGGCCTGACTGAGATGGGCGTACCGGTTGAGTACGTCACTCAGATCATTGAGCTGTTGACCGATGCAGTGCAGCGAGAGACTGCCGCTCAGCGCGAGTTGACGAAGACGACCGAGGCTGCGGCGAAGGTCACAGGTGACGCTGCGGAGGAGGCGTCCGAGCTGGCCTCTGCGCTCGATGAGGTCGCTACGCCGGCCGAGGTTGCTGAGCAGGTCTTGTCGGACCTCGAGGTCAAGTTGTCCGACATTCGTGATCGTCACGAGGAAGTGACGCAGCGGCTCGCTGATCAAGAGGACGAGATCCAGGCGTGGGCCGAGTCGATCAATGAGAACGCACGGTCTGCTGCGGCTGGGTTCACGTCGTTCAACGAAGAGACCTTGTCATCGCTGGATTCGTATCTGGCTGAGTTGTCGTCGTCGACGGAGGCGATGTCGGCGTGGCAGACGAACCTGACGACGATCGCCGGCAGGGGCGGCCAGGAGGTCGCGAACGAGCTCGCCAAGCTGGGCCCCGACGGTGCTCAGGTCGTTGCCGATTTTGCTCAGTTGACTGGAGCCGATTTCGACGCCGCGGTGCAGACGCTTGTCGCTCACACGGTGACGGCGAACCGCGACATGCAAGCCGAGTGGGACAAGGTCGCTCCGGGAGTGGAGGAGAAGCTGGCTGCGGCCCGCGAGGCAGCCAACGCCGAGATCTTGTTGTTGCGTGACGAGATGCGGGAGGCATCGCGTGAGGCCGGTCAGGCGTTGACGGACGGCTACGACGAGCACGCGTCGGCGTTGGAGACCGTGGCTGGCGAGGCGGCGGCCGGTGCAGTCGCGGCGGTCGCTGGGCTGGTTGGTGAGTCGTGGTCGGCCGGTCATTCGGTTGGCGTCGCGTCGGGTCAGGGTTTCGAGTCGGGTATTCGTGCTGAGGCAGAGTCGATGTCGTCGGCTGCTGTCGAGGCGGTTCGTGGCGCTCTCGAGGCGGTGCGGGCCGAGTTGGGGATTTCGTCGCCGTCGAGAGTGTTCGACGTGGAGGTTGGGCAGCCGATTCCGCAAGGTGTCGCTCAGGGCATCGAGACCGAGGCCGACAAGATCGGCGAGACGTTGACTGACGCGATCGAGGATGCCGGCGACGAGGCCCGCGATGCGGCGCAGGACGTGGTCGATGATGTCCGGTCAGAGTTCAACGACATCACTGGTCGGATCTCGTCGGATCGTCGCCTCGCCCAGCAGCGCCGTGACGTGGCCGAGGCTGAGGCAGAGTTGCGTAACGCGTCGCCGGAGGATCGTGCACGGGCGCAGCAACGGTTGAGTGATCGCCGCTTCCGGCTGTTCGAGTCGTTGGCGGATCGAGCGATCGCTACCGGTGATGCGAGTCTTGAGTCGGAGATCTTCTACACGGGTCAACGTGCTGGAGTGTCGCAGTCGCAGTTGCGGCAGGTGTCGTTGGCGTTGATGCGGAGCCGAGACGCCCGCGCTCAGCAGGCGCTCGTTGAGGCTGGTGTGGCCGCGTGGCAGGCCGATGCCCGTGGGCAGGTGGCCGGGATCGCTGCTGGTGGCGGGTCGATCAGTGTGACGGTGAACGCCGGTTTCGGTACTGACGGTGCGTTGGTGGGCAAGCAGGTGATCGAGGTGATCAAGGCGTACGAGCGTCGCAATGGTCCGGGCTGGCGGTCATGACAACGCTGACATCGCAGATCGACGTGTTCTTTGAGACCGACACGACCGGCGGGGACTTCTTCACGCTGGGTGACCCTGTGAAGGGAGTGCTCGGCAACTCGGTGTATCGGCTGGCGGACGTTCCGCCGACCGACATTGCCGATCAGGTGTATCGGGTGACGATTGATCGTGGCCGAAACGACGAGCTCGCGGAGAATGACGCGGGCACGTTGGAAGCGGTGCTGGAGAACTCTGATGGCCGGTTCCTGCCATTCGAGTTGAACGACCCGGTCCTGACCGACGACGCAGGTGAAACGCTGACCGACGACTCCGGAGAAGCTCTGTTGACGGACTCCGGTGTGTACGGGGTCGACAACATCTTGCCGGGCAAGCGGATCAGGGTGACCGTCGACTCCCATGTCATCTACGACGGTCAGGCCGAGGACTGGGACTACGGGTACCCGGAGTCCGGTGAGATCACCGCTCGGATGACCGCAGTTGATGCGCTTGGCATGTTGGCGCGGGTCCAGTTCGATGAGTGGACCTCTGCTGCTGGCCAGACACCTGGCGAGCGGATCAACTCAATCTTGGATCGACCTGAGGTGGCATGGCCGGCAGCGAAACGGTCGATCGACGAAGGCACGACGACGTTGCAAGCCGACCCAGTGTCGTGGGGCTCGAACGTTCTCAACTACATGCAGCTGGTCGCCCAGTCCGAGGTAGCGGGCCGGTTGTTTGCCTCTCGTGAGGGTTCGCTGGGATTTCGTCGCCGAGTGCCGACCGGTCAACCGGCGGCGATCCTCACCGACGACGGGACTGGTATCCCGTGGTTCAACATGGCGCTGACGTCGTCGACGGAGCAGCTGTGGAACCGCGTGTCGATCGATCGCGAGAACGGTTTACAGCAGACCGTCAAGGATGACGCGTCGATCGCCAAGTACGGGGTTCGACAGCTCACCGTCGGCGGGTTGTTGTTTGACTCGGATCTGCAGTCATTGCGGCTCGCCAACTATTTGTTGCGTCGGTTCAGTGAACCAAAGGTGCGGATCCGGTCGGTTCAGATCTGGCTCGATGCTCTGCCAGCGGCGGACCGAGGCAAGGTGTTGTCGCTCGATCTTGGCGACGTTGTCAACGTCGGGTGGACACCGCCCGGCACAGTCGATTCCACATCGACGGACATGTTCGTCGAGGGCATCCGTCACGACTTCGGCCGCCAAGAGCCGCACATCGTCACGTTGCGGATGTCGCAGCTGCCAATCCAGCTCGACGACTTGTTCATTCTCGGATCGTCGCAACTCGGCGGCACCGACCAGCTCGGGTACTGACCCCAACTCGGAGGTTTCCTATGGCCGGATACAACGAGTTCATCGACGGTGACGTGCTCGATGGCCCCGACGTCATGCAGTTCTTGATGCGTCAGGTGCGCGCCCGGTTCGCTGACGCATCGGCACGCAACGCTGCGTTGCCGACACCCGAGGAGGGGCAGGAGGCATATCTGCTCGACGTCGACCACGTCACCCGTTACGACGGGTCGGCATGGAAGGTGATCGAGTCGCCGTGGACGTCATTTCCGCCGGCCTGGTCGAACGTGACGCTCGGGACGAGTCCGACGAGCAGCGGCGAGTATCGGTACGTCGGCGGGGATTTGCGTGTGAAGGCGTTGCTGGTGCTCGGCACCGGTGGGGCGCTCACTGGGACTGCTCAGTTGACGTTGCCGAATTCGGAGACGTCACGGACCGGGTTGCGTAGCAAAGGGGTGGCGTCGTTCACGGACAGCTCATCGCCTGGTGCTGACGAGGAGGGTGTTGCGATCGCGTTGTCGGCGTCGACGACGATCTATTTCGAGCAGAGCGGCGACGTGGTCGACGCGACTGATCCGTTTACATGGGCCGCGGGTGATGCGCTGTTTGCCGATATCACGGTGGCGCTCTGATGCCGCTGTGGCGCGATTTCATCAAGAACGCAGCGTCAATCGGCACGCCCGCCGACGGCGACCCGATCGGGATCGTCAACGTGGCGGCGAATGGCACCCGCCAGTGGACATGGTCGGGGCTGCTCGCCGCTCTTCTCAGCCGGGCGAATACGTGGACCGGCAACAACGTTTTTCAAGGCGCTACCGAGTTCGGTGGAGACCTGCAATTCACCGAGTCGGGTTCATGGCAGCGAATGGCGTTCATGCGCGGCGGGGTGGAGCGGGCCGCCATCGCACAGACCACCGGCAACATCTTGAGATTCGATGTCTACGACACCGACGGCTCAACGATTCTCGGCACCCTGCAGCTGCTCGCCGACGGGACGGGAGTCCTTCCCATCCTTGGCAGCGATCTGCGGATGTCCAAGAACAACCCGCGAATCACCGTCACCGACGCCAACTCGACAGCTGATCAGAAGACGATCGACGTGTTGGTCAATGCGCAACTGGGAGTTATCCGCTCCCGCAACGATGCCGACGACGCTTCGGCTTACACGTTTCTCGGGTTCGATCTCGCCACCGGCGCCACAGACCTGTCTGGCTCAACTGTGGCCACGTTGCCAGCAAACGCGACGTCGCCTGGTACCGGCATTCGTGACGTTTCTGGCGACCTCATGCCCGGGTGGGCGACCGAGAGCACGTACGCCAATCTTCAGCGAAACGGCAACGTGTGCGAGCTACGACTGCGTGTCGAGTACGCCGCGGAAGAGCCCGGCGCGAGCGACGTTGAGATCTACACCCTGCCGGAAGGATTCCGTCCTGGCGGGGCGACATCGTCACAGATGAGATCGGTGTTCACGTCGCTCGGCGGCGCACCAGGATCGGTCCATCCCGGCTCGACGTCGGGTGCGTTCAATCAGGTAGTGCGGACGTTCAGCAGCGTGGCGGACAACACCGAGCTGCTCGCTCACATCGTATGGATCACCGGCGATAGCTGGCCGACCACCCTGCCGGGCTCGGCGGTGTCGTTCTGACGCCACCGCCGAGCCCGCACCTCGAAAGGAACCTCTCATCATGACCGCGATGTCTGACTATCTCGAGAACGAACTACTCGACCATGCGCTCGGCACTGGCGCGTTCACTGCGCCGTCGGGCACCTATGTGCAGCTGCACACCGGTGTGCCCGGCGAGACCGGCGCGAACAACGTGTCGGCCGAAACCACCCGTCAGGCCGCGACGTGGGCCGCCGCGTCGGGCGGCGTCGCTCAGCTCTCAGCCGATCTGACCTGGTCGAACTGGTCGGCCGGCCCCGAAACGATCACCCACATCTCGATATGGGATGCCGCATCGGCGGGCAACTGTCTGTTCACCGGCGCGCTGTCGGCGTCGAAGGCGATCGTCAACACCGACGATCTGGTGCTCGACGCGACGAACACGTCGATCACGTTCGACTGAGCAGTACTCATGGCGGTGTTCGTGGTGCAGGCCGCGCTGTATTTCGATGGTGCCGACGATTCCGATGCGCTGGCTGAGGGTCGCGCCCAAGCGGTGCACGACTTCCTCGAGGCGGTTCAGGGTCAGGGCGTGTTCGGTGGAGGGTCTGAGGCGGAACGCAACGGGTTCGCCGTGATGCAACGCGTTGACGGCGGCGTGACGACGACGGTCGATGCCTGGCACGTCTCCACTGGTGGTGCGTTGACGCAGGGCCTGCCGGGCGACGACCCGGTGACCGTCGTCGACGAGTGGGTCGGTACCGCCATGTACGAGATCGGTGACGAGGTCATTTACTTGGGTGTCACGTATCGCCGGTTGCAGGCGATGGCCGTGCCGGAGCCGCAGTGGCCGCCGTCGGCGGTGCCGGCGTTGTGGGCGGTGGTCTGATGTGGCAGTCGAGTATCCGCCCGAGCTCGGCGACGACGGGTTCTGGTATCACGTCCCAGTCGTAACCGTCGAGGTGCCCGAGTCGACGGGCACGGACCCCGAAACAGGGGAGTTGTACACTTCGCCGGCGTCGTCGTATCGCGCGCCGGTCGTCCCTGACGGCGTGCGGGGCTACACGCTGTTCGATCTCGGCGACGACACCGCGCTGATCAGGGTGCTCGCACCGGTCGTGGGGATCGCGCAGGCGTCACCGTCAGCGGTCGCGCAGATCACCGGTGCGTGGCCGACGGGCCGGACCGGGGGTCGCTGATGGTCGCTGCGTACACGCAGAATTGGAACGGGCTCACCGACGGCGACTACCTGCGCGACGTCGACAGCTCGATCGGCTGGACATCGACGAAACAGTCGCCTGACGCGGGGATGCGCGCCGACACGCACAACGACACATCCGACGGGACACTCGTGCTGGACGGGTCCGCCGGGATGGCGTCGCCGGAGTTCGCTACCTACGACACTGCTCTCGACTCCGGTGATGTCACGATCAGCACCGGGGCGTTCCCCGATGCCGGCTCCACTGCTGCGTCCTTCAACCACGTCACGGTCGGCTGCCTGTTGTCGGTCGGCGCAGTCACCGCCGGCGGAGCAGGTTCCGTCGACGGCTACATCGGTGTCGTCCGCAACGAAGCCACTGCGTCGGCGCTGCAACACAACTTTGAGATCTACCGTGTCGACAGCGGAGCGCTGACGCTGCTCGGAACCTATGTCGTGTCGACCACGACCGATGCCCGTTTCCGAGAGTGCCGCTACCGGCTGCTGCTGAAGAGGTCGGGCACGACGATCTCGCTCGAGGCGACCGAACTGAACGGTGTCGGCAGCCTCGACGTCACACCGGGCTGGCCGACCGGCGAGGTGCTCTCCGTCACCGACGGCAACCACACCCCAACGCACGGCGGCCTGTACTTCGACCGCAACGACACCGGCACACACCTGCAGCCGTACGTCGACAACTTCGAGATCGCCGTCACCGGCGGCAGCTCGACGGTGTCGATCGACGCAGCACTCGCCGCGTCAGCGACCGCGGCGGCGTCAGCGTCGCGTCGCCGGCACGCCGGCTCCTCGCTCACCGCGTCCGGAGTTGCATCGCTGGCAGCTCGAGCACGACGACACGCCGGCTCGACGCTGAGCGCGTCAGGTGCGTTGTCGCTGGCTGCTCGAGTACGACGACGCGCAGAGGCGTCGATCGCCGCGTCTGGTCAACTCGTGTCGGGCGGGCATCGCCGTCAGCACACGAGCGCGACGCCGACCGCGACGGCATCGTTGGCGTCGACGTCGCGGCGCCGGCAACACACCGGCTCGACAATGGCCGCATCGGCATCGATCGCTGCGGTAGCGCGTGCACGGCGGGTGGTCGCCGCCGCTCTGACCGGTACGGCGACGCTACTCAGCGGCGCCGGGTCCGGTGTCAAAGACATCGCTGCGACGCTCTCTGCGACGGCGTCGATCGTCACCACGGCACGAGTACGCCGACACACCGGCGCAACGTTCACGGGCACAACGCAAGCGGCCGCGGCAGGTCGTCGCCGCCGTCATGCTGGCGCCGCGCTTACCGGCACTGCGACGCTGACCACAGCGGCAGCGACCGCTATCGAGAAGGTCGGAGCGGCGCTCACTGCGACGGCCACGGTCATCGCCGGTGCACGGCGGGTTCGTCACGCCGATGCGCAACTGCCGGCGTCGTCGAGTGCCGGTGCCTCCGCCCGGCGAGTGTTCCGTGTCGCCGCTGGCTTGCAGTCCGCTGCGGCGGCTCTCGCCGCGGCACGGCGGCGCCAACACGCTGCTGTACAGCTCGAGGCGACGGCCGAGCTCGTGGCGGCGGTCCCGGCCGAGTTTGCGATTCTCGTCTCGGGCATCGATCAATGGTCAGAACCGGATGCGCTCAGCTGGACCGAGCCAAACGTGACCGAATGGACGGAACCGCCGGTAGTGGAAGGGGTCGGGACGTGAGCCACACCGAGTACCGGGCAGATCAAGAGCTGCCGTCGTACGCCGTCGAGTGGAAAGACCGGACCGGCGCGATCATCGACTTTTCCACCGGCTGGACGTTCACCGTCCAGCTCGAGCACCGACAAGAACGCACCGTGGCGCTCACGAAGTCGTCGGGAATCACCGGGGGATCGACGTCACCGAACGTGATCATCGCATGGGGTCAAGACGAGCTCAATATCACGCCCGGCTCATACTTCTTGTGGCTCGTCGCGACAGACAGCTCCGGCAACACGCGCGTGTTCCGACCCGGCAACCCGCCGATCATCGAGATCACCGCCGCGCCCAGCTGACGCGGCGCTGCCACGTCGGCGTCGCCGCCTGAAACCCTGCGCCGCTCTCGGCGCCCCGATGATTTGGAGGTGCCGCGATGGCGGACACACCCGCGTCCGAGTTCGGTGATTTCGAGCCGGACGACGCCTATTGCGAAGGCGACGCTGCGCTCGAGGATCTCGACTGGGATCAGATCGTCGAGTTGCAGGCGCGCATCGATGCGCTGCCGCCGCCGGGCCATCCGGACCGGCACGCGGCGGCGGTGTTGTTGCAGGCCGAGATGAACCAGGAGGCGAGCTGATGGGTCAGACGTTTCTGCTCGACCTTCCTGACGTGCTTCGCGAGGCGGGGTTGAACGTGGAGGAGGTTCCCGGGTGGGAGTTCCGCTCCCGCTCGACCGGTGGCTACGACGGCAACCCGACGCACCTGATGGTGCATCACACGGCGTCCCCGATCCGAGCGAACGGCGACTATTCCAACGACATCGGCTACATGAACGATCGGGCGTCGGCGGCGCCGATCGCGAATCTGTTGACGCCGCCCAACGTCGACGTGACCTACGTGTTGGCCGGTGGCCGGACGAACACGAACGGCAGGGGGGTCGACACGTGGGGTGGCGGTGTTCCGCTCAACTCGATGAACAACTTCGCCATCGGTTGGGAGTTGGCCCACCCGGGCGACACCCGCACGCTCTATTCGCCAAGTCAGCTGCGTGCGATCCGGTTGGGGCTCCCGGCGCTGTGCCGCCGGTATGCGATGCCGGCGCACCACACGCGTGGCCACTTCGAGTGGTCGCCGGGCCGCAAGATCGACCCCGCGGGCCCGCCGTCGCCGTACGCCGACACAACAGACCGCTACTTCCGTTGGCGGATGACGTCGCTTCGCCGCGACGTCGCCGCTGCTCTGCAAGGAACGCCACCACCGTCAGGAGATGACGACATGCGACCCATCACCCAGTTCCGCAACAGCGACACGCGCCCGTTCGGCGCCAAGCTGCAGCCGAACAAGAACTACCGATTCGGGATCAACCGTGCGAAGGTGCCGAGCGGGACGACGATGGTCCGGCTGAATGTCGCTGTGATCGACCCCGAAGGCAAGGGCAACCTCGCTGTGTGGGGTGGCGGTCCGTACCCGGGCACGACGATCCAGCAGTACGAGCCGGGTCAGGAGATCACCGGATCGGTCGGGGTGCTGCTCGACGGTGACGAGTTCAGCGTGCGCGTGTCGCGAAAGGCGCACGTGCTCGTCGACGTCGCCGAGGCGGGTTGATGCTCCCACTCGCTCCAGCCACCGTCATCGCCGCGGCTGCGGACGCCGCGGGTACGCCGTGGGGGAGTCTGGCAACGCTCGGCGCGGCGCTGATCGCCGCAGTGGGCAGCATCGTCGCGAACCGCAACGCACGCGCCGCCCGCGAGAACTCCACCGCTGTCAACGACGCCGTGAACCACGTCCACGACGGAGGTGACGACGACACCCGGCTCCTCGACCACGTCCGCGAGATCCGGCAATCACAGATCCGCGCCGAAGAGTTCATCGTCGACCACGGCCACCACATCGCCGACCACGGCCGGCGAATAACGCGACTCGAGAGCCGCCCGAACCAGCAGCACAACGAAGAAGGGAAATCATGATGCTCATCGCTCTACTCGTCATCGCGCTCACGCTGGCACTTGTGTTTCCGCGGCTGGCGCTCGGCGCGCTGGCCGTCGCGCTCGCGGTGCTGGTCGCGCCGGTTCACGCTGCGGCAGCCGCAGACATCTCGTCCACGTCGACGTCGATCGCGCTGGCACCGCTCACCGTCACCGTGATCGTGTCGGTGTTCGTTCCGCTCGTCGTCGGGATCCTCACGAAGCTCGAGGCGCCGACGATCATCAAAGGCGTCACGAACATCGTGCTGAACGCGATCGTCGCCACCGTCACCACGGCCACACTCGCTGATGGTTCTGCTGTCCTGTCACAAGAGACCCTGATCGCTGCCGCGCTCGGTGTCGCCGTGTCGGTGACCACGTATCTCGGCGTGTACCAGCCGATCAACGTCAACTCCCGACTGAAACCGTCGTTCGGTATCGGCCGCGCCGGCCCATCGACGGATCCGCCATCGCTGACCGGCGGCCAATACCAACCCGCCGAGTAGATCCCCAACCCCCCCCAGTGGGGAGCCCCTGTTGTTTCCGCCTTCGGGCGCGAGACAGCAGGGGCTCTTTTGCGTTCTCTACGGCCCGACGATCTCGCCGGCGTCGCCACGTTGACAGTCCGTGATCTCGAATGCGCGCCACTCTGTGGTGACGACAGCGGACTCGTTGCCGACAAAGAGTTGATTGCCGATCTTGTCCACACACGCAGTCCCGGCGTCGGTCGTGACCTCTCCCCGCTGAACTGACAACACGTATCGCAGCGGCGGGGGCGGCCCGAACGCCGAGGACTGGTCGGAGTCGCGTCGCACTTCGGTCCCCGCGTAGTAGGACCCGAACGAGAAGATGATCACCGCGCCGGCCAATTGCACGATCGCGGTTGCGATGAAGAAGAGTGAGACTCCGGAGGTTGACGTGGTTGGCGGGCTATCGCCCATGCGGTCTGCGAGCTGCCGGCGGCGCCGAGCGAATCGGCGTGCGGCCGCAACTCCGGATCCAGCGACCAGGCCAAGGGCGAAGGCGGGCAAGATTGCGGCACCAACCCACCAGTAGGCGATGATCGAACTAGCGGTCACGATCGCAGTCGACGCCGCGCGAGCCCATCGCCCACCTCGACTCAGCGAGTTTGTGCCCGCCACCGGACCGAGCAGCAGCATGGGGTACACGCCTGCTGCCCCAGCGAGGATCAAGCTCTGCCGCACATCGAGTCCGAGTTCAGCGGGGGCGACTCCGAGTCCTTCACCGAACGACCACAAGATGATGCCTGCGGCTCCTACTCCGAACGCTGTGAGAACAGCGATCGCAGCGGCCGTGTTCTGCGAGACCCATGTTGCGGTCTCGATTGCCCAGTTTCGGTCGTCGTTTGACACGCGAGTGGGTTGCTCAAGCACCACGGTCGGCGGCGCGTCGTTGGCGGGCGATTTCGGCGTTGTAGGCGCGTTCCGCCGCGAGACATTCGTCGCATGGTGGTTCGCCGTCGCGGCGGTGCTTGGCTGCTCGAGCGCGTGTTCCGTGGCCGGCTTTTTCGGGTGGTCCGCCGCGTTGGCGGTCGCGCCATCGTCGCTGTCGTTCTGCGTTGCTCATCGCCACGTCGTCATGCTCCTGCGGTGTCAGCACTGACCGTAACCGGATGCCGTATTTGACGGGGGAGAGGCGTCCGAGGATGTGCAGTGAGCGTCGGAGCGTCTCCAGGTCGGTCGGTGTCATGGTCGTCATTTCCGGGTGTTCCTTTCGTGTGGTGTGTGGTAGTGCCCCGACTCCCTTGGAGGGGGAGCCGGGGCACTGATCGGCGGGGCTCAGTGTCCCCACCCTGGCGCCGTCTCGGAGACCGGGCCGGTGTAGCGGTAGGCGCGGTGGTCGCCGTTCAGAACGATGATGTGGTCGTCGCCTTTCCAGCTGGGTCGGACGGGGCAGAGCTTGGTGCGGCGCTGGCGATCGCGGTCACGGTCGCAGCGTCCGGTCTGGATCTGGACGTCGTAGTCCCGGTAGGTGCCGGGGAGGGGAGCGACCTGCTGGGTGCCGTGGCTTTCGCTGCGGACGTCGGTGCGGATGGGCTGGATCTCGACCTTCTTGGCGGTGACTCGGATGACTTCGTAGAAGTCGATGTTGGTCTGGTCGTAGCCCCAGGAGCCGTAGAAGAGGTCTCCGACTTCGATGTTGTGGGTGGTGGTGTTGGCGGTCTTTGTCATGCCCATAGTATGCACATAACGTAACGACAGTGTCAACACATTTCGTAACGAAAGTGGTTGATCTCTTCATTTCTGGATGGCATAATTAGAGGCATGGAGATCCGGTTCACGAAGCGCTCAGCGCGACGGCACCGGGTCGGTCGCGAGCGGGCCCGCCAGGCCATGCGCAACGCGACGAAGATCGTCGCAGGCGGGTCGTTCGAGGACGGTGAGCCGGTGTACGTGCTGCTCGGCGCCGACGACTCCGGAAGGCTGCTGGAGGTCGGAGTCACGATCAACGACGGCCGGGTGTTGGTGGTGCACGTCATGGACATGCGCCGCCGTTTCCGTACGATGGTGGGGGAGGAGTGATGATGGCCGATCAAGTCAGCGAAGCCGAGGAGCGCCGCGCCGACGAGATCGCGGACTGGCTCGAGAGCGACGAAGCGCCCGACGAGCTCGTCGAGATCGACATCGATGAAGCTCCCGATGCGCTGCGCGAGGCGATGGCGCCGCCCGCCGGCCCCGGTCGTCCTGCGCTGACGCCCGGTGAGGAGTCGGTGAAGCTGCAGGTGCGTGTGCCGGTTGCGCTCTACGAGCGCCTCGAGGCCGTAGCGGCCGAGGCTGACGTGTCGGTGTCGGCGCTGGTGCGTGTCGCACTCGACCGGTTCGTCGCACATCGTGGGGTTCGTGCGATCCGCGTGATGAAGAAGAGCGCTCTCGCCGCGAAGGCCCCGGTGCGGCGGCGCGCTCAGGACCGCAGCGACGTCACTACTGGGTGATCATCAGAACGGCGAGTTCGGCCACGGGTCGCGCCGGCGTCGTTCGGCGAGTTCCTCGAGCATGATGATCACTTCGTCGCGTGTGCGGTCGGTCATGTCTGGTGACATGGCGAGTGATTGGGCGAGTTGTACGGGATCAATCGGTGGCTGGTGGTGGGTCATGGGGGAGAGGTTCGCGCCGAACAGGTGTTCGAAACGAATCGGCGACCACTGAGCGTGCCAATTGCGTGCCAATCGGAGTGCGGATCTCGCCGCTGATGCGCGACACACTCCCGCTGACTGCGTGTGCTTCCACTGATTCCATAGCCGTGTCGGGCATGGCATGGAAGAGGTCAGGAGTTCGATTCTCCTTAGCTCCACAACACCAGGTCAGAACATGTTTTGACCGGTTGCGGTGGCCGGGGAACCGTCACAGACCTCTTACGTGCAGTAGGAGGAAACGATGACCACAGAACCCAACCGTCCGCTCACTGACGCCGAGTGGGACACCGAGCACCTGGATCTGCGACTGTATTTCGATCGGATGGATGAGGTGCTGGCCGAACGCCGGCAGCTCATCGCCGAACTGCGAGAGGTCGTTGTCCAGTTACGACACGACGACGCGATCGCATACCGCCAGCATCTGCGGGTGGTGAAATGATTTCGCAGGACGAGTGGGACCGTCAGATCGCTGCGATTTGGAAGACGATCGACAGGGCCAGACGCATACAGGACGAGACTCGCGCGCGAAGCACGTGCTTCGCGCGGCCACTGGATGGCCGTCATCTGCGGGTGGTGGCCGATGTCGACTGACGACGGCCCTCGTCTCTGCTGAGCCCCTTGCGGGTGGCGCGACGATGTGCGGACGGGGAACATCATTGAGATCCGTATCCGCACCGTCATCTGGACCGCCACCGTCGCTGCGTTATCGATCGCCGCGACGTTGATCGTCACATCCGCCTGGTCAGCGGACGCCGCACCAGGCGACGACGACGCCACCTACGTCCCAAAACCGGGGTGCCGAGCGTTCGACCTCAGGCCGGCACCGAATCAGGTCGGACCTCGACCCGCACCACTGGCAGCCGGTGAGGTGTACACGCAGCAGATCACCGGGAATGTCGGCGACTGCACCGGACCGCTCGCGATCCCCGCCGATGCGGTCGCGGTGGCGATGAACGTCACCGCCGTCGGGGCCACGGCGCAGACCAACCTGCGACTCTTCCCGGCCAACCTGACCGACGTCCCGACCTTGTCGAACTTGAACGTGTCGGCCGGTCAGGCGCCATTCCCGAACAAAGTCGACGTCGCACTCTCACCGGACGGAGCGATCAAGATCTTCAACCAGAACGGCACCGTGTCGGTGCTCGGCGACATCGCCGGCTACTACACCAAAGCCTCTCTCACAGAACTCAACGCTCGCCTGGCGGCCGTCGAGGCGCAGGCTTCGGCGAACGCGGCCAGCAATACCGCCCAGGACAGCGCAATCGCCGCCTTGGATGCGGCGCAACCGTTCATGACGTTCACCGAACTACCCGTCAGTTCGGTAACTGTCCCAGCGACGTCGACGTCGATCCGCTCGATTGAGGTGACCGCCCCCGTTGACGGCCACGTCGCTGTCATCGCCAATGGCTACATAGGGGAGAGCACCCCAGGCCAGATCGTGGAGTGCGCCGTTCTGGACTCGATCAGCGTACCACCCCTAGGGGTGGAAGTGGGTTGGCAGGCGCCGACCGGCGGAGACAGAGCGCCCCTTGCGGCGTCGAACGTGTTCGACATCGCTGGTGGCGACACCGCCGCCTACTACCTCGTGTGTGGCAACATCAGCGGCGGCCAAAGCGTCATTCTTGCGCCGCTGCTGACCGCGATCTTCACGCCCGCCCGATGACCGTCGACGTCGTGCAACGATGAACGTGTGCTGAGCACCACCGAGGTCGTCCTCCTCGTCGTTGTCATCATCGCCGTCGCTCTCGCTGCACGTTGGTGGCGGCAGTCCGACCAGTGACCGTCAAACGATCGAAGCGAGGCAGCTACAACCCTCGGCCGGCGGTGCTCGACGACCCGAAGTGGTTGTCTGGCGAGTACGCCGCGAAGTCGTCACCCGTAATCGCCGCCGAGCTCGGTATCAACAAGCAGATGGTGATCGCCGCCCTCAAACGACACGGCATCCCGATCCGGGACCGGTCCCACGCTCAACGGAACCGCAACGATCGCCTCCACGACATCGTGTGGCTCGAACAACGCGTCGCCGACACGTCGGTTGTCGCCGTGGCTAAAGAGCTCGGCGTCAGCAAGATCGCCGTCCACAAGGCACTCACCCGGGCCGGTGGCAAATCAGCCCACCGCTACGACCGACGCCACATCCACCAACGACCTGACGAATCCCTTCTGCGCTACTGGTGGGACAGCGAACGCACGATCAAACACGTAGCCCAACGATGCGGGGTGTCGGTCAACACCGCCGCGATCTGGCTCGCCGAAATCGGCATCTACCGCAGCGACACACCTGTCATCAGCCGCTCCGACCCTCGAACAAGCAATCGCTAACGGTGACTCGATCGATGTGATCCGGCGACGACACCACGTCGCCCCGCACACCGTCATCATCGAACTCCACCGACACGGACTCCACGACCAACACGTACACCGACACATGCACTGACGGCCAGCTGATGGGTGATCGAGATCGTCGCCCAATGGCTGCTCTTCCCCGCTTGCTTCAGAGCGCCACGTTCACGACAACATCGATCGCCACCCGGCCGGTACGCGGTTCGAGTGTCCGCGACGGTTGTCGCGGACACTCGAAGTGCGGCCGAACGAGCCGCTGGATACGAAGCAGACGTCAGCTGTTGACGGCGATTCGGTTGCGGGTGTCGATCTCACCCCTTCCGTCGTCGACTTCCGCAGTCAACCGAACGGTGTCGGTGTTGGACTGGTTCGCCATGATCACTTCGATCGTGCTCGCATTGTCGGTCTGGCTGGTGATGCTCCAGCCGTCGTTGAGTTCGATCGAACCAAACGACACTCCACTGCCGTTGTAGACGACGGTGACGTTGCCGGCGATGGTCGGCTCGACGTACGAGCCGGCGGCGAGCTCCCAATACGTGTCGACGTCGACCTCGAGCACGCCCGAGGAGTTGACATCGGCTTCGAGGTCGATCTTGGTGGTTGCCGACTGCACGTCGATGTCGACCTCGCTGGTGCTCGAGCTGTTGCTCGTTTGGCTCCAGCCCTGGTTGAGATCGAACGCGCCGAGGGTGACCGAGGTCCCGGAGACGTGCAGCTCAATCGCGCCTGCAGCACCAAACGGTCCTGCGAACGCCGCCGAGGACGAGGCCGCCGACGTGTCGCCTGACGCATTGGAGGAGGTGCCCGCATCGCTCGTTCCGTCGTCCGAGGTATCGGACGAGTTCGTATCGGACGGCGTAGAAGTGTCGGTCTCAACGCCGTCGGACTGGTTTCCGAGCTCGGTCGCACCGAGTACGTCTGTGCCGTCGAGTTCGAAGCCGTCGACATCGATGGTCTCGACGTCGACGTCATCAGCTGCGATGCCATCGACCTCGGTGGTCTCGACCTCGACGACCTCGACCTCATCGACGTCGCCGTGTGGGTTGGATGGGCTGCTGCTACTGAGAACGGTCCCGCAGCCGGTGAGGGCGACGGTTCCACAACAGAGCAACATGATGGTTGTTGGTTTCTTCATGTACTTACCGTAAGAACGGCCACCTGTGAGCTGCCTTTGCGTTGCCAAAAACAAGACCAAAAGTCTTGTATTACGGCGGTCGACACGTACGTGTTATGAAATCGACACGCGCGCACCAACGCCGAGTGACGCCACGGTTCGTACCGGCGTCGCACCGCCCACTCTTCGAGCATCACGGTTCACCCCGTCCCGCGTGTTCTCCTTCGCTCCACACTTGCTGTAGCTCGTCGACGGCGACGTCGACCCAGTACCGTCTCGCCGATGACTCGGGGGAGCACTCTGACGACGCGCGTGGTTCTTGCTGCATCGATCCTTCTGCTGGCGGCGTGCAGCGATAGTGGGGACGACGATTCAGCCGGCGGGAGTACGAGCGCGCCGACGACCGTCGAGGCGGCGACGACGACGACCGAGGCGGTCGAGCCCGCCGAGGCGCCTGCATCGACCGCCCCGCCAGACACCACGATCGCCGAGCCGGAGGGACCGAGCACCGAGTCACTGGAGGCCGCGGCGTTCTTCGCCGTCGTCCGCGCCCAAGACCCACAGCCGGAGGGGCCGTGCGCGCTCCCAGTCGCGCTGTCGGTCGAGGCAATGGTCGACGGGGGTGAAGTACCTCCGACGTTCGAGTCCGAGTTTCTGCCCGATGTGTTTCTCGATCTCGACATCGGTCCTGTCAACGTCGCATCGAATGCCAACTACTGCGGTGACGTGAGTTACGTGGTCGGTCCGATGACGTCTGATGAGTGGCTCGCACAGTTCATTCCGCCGGAGTACGACGGTGACATTGATCTGCAGACCGGGGAGGTGGGCCCCTACCGCGGAGGAGAGGCGTACAACTTCTGCATCGTGGGCGATGACACGCTCGGCTCGTACTGCGGCGCCGGTTGGACCGATGGAACCCTGTGGGTCGGACTGGCCCGTGCGTTCGACGCCGATACTCCCGTGGACATCGATAGGGGCTTTCCGAATCAGGACGCACTGATCGAGGCGTTCGATTCGAATCTCGTGGCGCTGATCGACGAATTCGCTACGACCGACCCACTCACCGGCGAATTGATCTCCGCGCCCGCTGCGGACGACGCCAACGACCAAGGTGCGCTCGAAGGGGAAGACGGGTTCGCGCTGCTCGTCGCCGACGTCGATGCGCTCGAGTCCTTGAACGTCACGTACGTCGACGCCCTCACCACGGCGGAGGCCGCATTCAACGACACTCGGTCGCCGGACGAGACCGGCGAGGAGTTCACCGCGAACGGACAAATCTGGATCGACGATGTTGCGTCGATCGGTGACGACTACGCGGAGCGGGCCGGTGTCGTGATCGTCGACATCGAGCAGCGACCGCTCCAGTCAGCAGAACTCGTCGCGATTCGAGACGCGGCGGTGGCTCACTATCGGACCTGGATCGAGTTCACCGGCGCGTTCGTCGACTTCGCAAACGCGTTCGTCTTTGGGGACGAAGTGACGGACTGGGACGAGCTGCAGCGCCAGCTGCTCGGTGAGATCGACACCCAGATCAGCGACACCTGGCAGACACTGTGTACCGCACTCGGCGACGGTCAGCCCGACGGAGCAACGCTCCCCGACCAGCTCGAACAAGAGTGCCGTAACACAGAGTCCGAGACCTGACACTCGCCGGCCCTACCGGTGTCCGGTCGGCCCGGTCGAGTGCCGTGGACCGCCTAGCGCCCCGGGAGGGGCAGCGCGCCGAATTCGCCGGTGAAGAAGCGGTCGTCGACGTGTCCGCCTTGCGACTTCGGTGTGGCCGCGCTCTTCGCTGCCTTGTCGAAGGCGTCGACCGACCACTGCCAGTGGCGCGGGTCGCAGTGAACGGCGGATTCGACTTCGACGGGCGCTGGTGGTGCGGCGCCGTCGTTGATTTCAACTTCGACGGGTGTGCTGGCCGAGGCGACAAACGCTCCTCCGAGCGTGACGGCCCCGACGACGAGGACGGCAACGGGCAGGTTTCGACGGCGAACGGTGATTGGTGACATGGCAGTACTCCTCTTCTGCTCCGCCCGGGTGGCGGCGCGGCGATCACGGTGCGGCCTCCGCCTCGGGAGTGCCCCGGAAGTCGGTCGGGACGCTGCGATGTGTGCTGAGCAGGGGTTTCAGGCCTGTTCCGATCATTCTCCGATTCAGCCTCGAGATGGTGTGCGCCGATGGGCGAACGATCGCGGATCTCCTCGGACGCGCCCGCTGCTTCGGCGGCGCACAGCGCAGAGCCGAGCGCAGCGGCCACCTACGATTCCGGCATGCGCTTCGGGGTGCTCGGTTCGCTGAGCGCGGTCGCCCGCGTCGGTGCGGGTGGTCCGCCAGCGCACGAGCCTCGACTGGGCGGGCCGAAGCAGCGTCTGGTGCTTGCGCTCCTCCTCGCCGAGCCCAACCGGTTGGTCCCGGTCGACCGTCTCGTTCAGGGGGTGTGGGGCGATGCACCGCCGGGATCGGCACGGCACACCCTGCAGGCCTACATCTCGGAGCTGCGCAAGGAGGTCGGCGAGTCGATCCAACGAAGCGGCGCGGGCTACGTGTTCGAGGCCGACGCGCAGTCGCTCGATTCACTCGAGTTCGAGGAGCGGATCAGTGCGGTGCGCGCCGATCGGAGCGCCGCGCCCGAATCCGTCGCAGAACGCCTCGAGGCCGCGCTGGCGCGGGGGCGCGGCGATGCGGTCTGCGACGTCCGCGACCAAGACGCGCGCCAGGGAGAGCGGGCGCGGCGTGACGAGCTGCGACTTGGGGCCGGG
>JBCCVW010000075.1:0-19637 GCA_039194665.1 Actinomycetota bacterium | reverse complement strand
CGCCCCCTCGTGGCGCCGGTGTCGGTGTTGGGCGACCAGCTTCGGCGGGCCACGCCGACACCACTGCCAGAACGGTGATCAAGCTCAACGCGACACCGGTGGCGAGCCACGCGATCGAGCGGACTCGGATCTGCAGGGTGTTGTCCATCACCGCACGTTGTCACACCGTGTGTCACCGGCCAGACACCGGCTCCGAGCCGTCGGTCGAACGCGCCGTTTGCGATCATCTGCTGCATGGAACCGCAGGGAACAGTCGCCGACGGCTTCGAGGCGGTCCGTGACGCCTTCGTCGCCAACTTCGAGAACCAGAACGAGGTCGGCGCATCGGTCGCCGCCACCGTCAACGGCGAGCCGGTCGTCGACCTGTGGGGCGGCACCGCCACCTACGACCACGGCGACGACCCGTGGGAGGAGAACACGATCATCAACGTGTGGTCGACGACCAAGACGATGGCCGCCCTGACGTGTCTGGTCCTCGCAGACCGCGGCGAGCTCGACCTGTACGAACCGATCGCCACGTACTGGCCAGAGTTCGCCGCGAACGGCAAGGAACAGATCGCCACGCGTCACGTGCTGGCCCACACCTCGGGACTCTCCGGATGGGACGAGCCGCTGGTCCCCGACGACTACCTCGATCACGACAAGCTCGCTCGGCTGCACGCCGCTCAGGCTCCATGGTGGGAGCCCGGGAGCCAGTCGGGTTACCACGCGATCAGTCAGGGGTACCTGCTCGGTGAAGTCGTCAAGCGTGTCGACGGTCGCTCTCTCGGGACGTTCTTCGCCGAGGAAATCGCCGGACCGCTCAACGCCGACTTCCACATCGGCACTCCGGCTGAGCATCACCCTCGGGTCGCCCACATCATCCCGCCGCCGAGCGGCAAACTCGACACCGCCGAGTCCGACGACCCGAACAGCGTGGTCGTGCGCACGACGAGCAACCCGACCACGTCGGCCGACATGGCGTTGCGTCCCGAGTGGCGGCGTGCGGAATCGCCAGCCGCCAACGGCCATGGCAACGCTCGGTCCGTGGCACGGATCCACACGGCGACCGCCAACGGCGGTTCGGCGTTCGGCGTCGACATCCTCTCCGCCGACGGGATCGAACGGATCTTCGACGAGCAGTGCAACACCACCGACCTCGTACTCGGCGTCCCGATGCGGCTCGGGATGGGCTTTGGCCTGCCCAGCGAAACAGTGCCGCTGCCCAACCCGCGCACCTGCTTCTGGGGCGGCTGGGGCGGGTCGCTGGCCGTGATCGACTGCGACGCGCACATCAGCTTCAGCTACGTCATGAACCGCATGGACGACTCGACACTCGGCGACGAACGCGGCCTCAGCCTGCTGATGGCGCTCTACGGCGCACTGCTCGCGGCCGCCTGACCCGACACACACCCCACGGTTCTCCTGCTCAAATCCCGCGCGTCGCGCGGCGGTTCGGCAGAAATTCGGGTTCGACCAACTCCGTTCTCCTGCTCAAATCCCGCGCCGCCCGCCGGATTTCGACAGGATTTCGGGGACGACTAGACCAGTGCCAGCGAGTCGAGGTCGAGGGCCTGGCGCAGATGGCGGGTGGCCATGGCCGCGAACATCGCCTCGCTCCGATCTGAGGAGCCGACGACCTGGGAGGCGACCACGGCCATCACGACGCCGGCAAACGCGTCTCGTCGATACGTCGTCCACAACCAGTTGCGGTCGACCTCGACGTCGTAGCTGGCGAGCGCATCGGCATACCGATCGACGAGCGCAGCTTCGTGCTCGCGACGATCCTCGGGGAGCAGTCCCGCGCCGATGAAATAGCTCAGATCGGTCACGCCAACACCGTGACCCGGAGTTTGCCAGTCGACGGTGGTCACCCGTGGCGACGTGTCGCCGTCGCCGAACAACATGTTGTCGAGCCGGAAATCGCCGTGCGTCACCGTCCACGGTCCTGTGCGGCGGTTGACCCACTGGGCGACCTCTGGGCCGAACGCGACCGCCAGGTCGTACTCGTCGTCGGTGAGGTACTTCCGGTACGTCGCCTCGAACCCGGGGAAGAAGATCTGCCACAGCCCCGCCAGTTGGGCACCGTCGTCGTCGCCGGTACGTCGCTGCAGCCAGTCCTCGGCGAAGAGCGTTTCATCGTCCCAGCGGGGGCCCTGCAGCCGGGCCAGCTCGTCGATCACGGCGCCAGCGGTATCGACATCGCACCCGGTGAGTTGGTCGCCCTGCCGGGCCGGCGCCATGTCCTCCATCACCAACACGAAGTCGCCGCTGGACCCATCCCATTCTGCGTGATGACAACCCGGGACACGGATGTCGACCGTGTCGGCGACCCGTTGGTAGAACTTCACCTCGCGCTCGTAGTTGCGCAGCGCGATCCCCGATGCCCGGCTGGTCTGGTCGGGCGACGGCAACTTGACGACCACCGTCGACGGGTCGCTGCCACTCAATACGAGCCTCAGGTTCATCCCGACGAGCCCATCGCCGATGCGCTCGATGTGGTCGATCGCCGCCGATGCTCCCAGTACCGAGCGCACCCACTCGTCGGTCAGCCAGGCCGGGACGTCGCCGGACGTGTCAGCGGACCCTGCGGATTCCTCCCCCATCACTCGGACCGTAGCCCCAACGGCCGATACCGTCGTACTCGTCATGACGAGTGGCATCTCTCACGAAACCGAGCGTGACGAAACCGAGCGTGACGAAACCGAGCGGATCTCGTATCGCTTCCTGCTCCAGCCGAGATGGATCGCGTTTCATCTACTCGTGATCTTCGGCGTCGTGTTGATGATCAACCTCGGGTTCTGGCAGCTCGACCGCCTCGACCAACGCCAGTCGTTCAACGCCGACGTCGAAGCGCGCAGCGACGAACCGGTAGTGCCGCTCGACGAATTGCTCGCCGATCCCGACTTCGACGCCGACACCGCACAATGGCGCATCGTCAGCGCCGAGGGAACGTGGGTCGACGAGCAGGTGCTGGTGTTCAATCGCACCCAAGGCGGGCGCGCCGGCGACAACGTCGTCACCGGGTTGCAGCTCGACGATGCCGGCTCGGGCTCGACGAGCGTTGTTTTGGTCAACCGGGGGTTCATTCCGCTGACCGTGGACGCACCGCCACCGCCCGACGGCACCGTCGAGATCATCGGACGCGTGCGACCGACCCAGCAACGGCAGACCGGCCAATTGACCGACACTGCGGAGGGACCACTCACCGAGATCCGACGGATCGAGATCGATCGACTGACACCCCAGTTCGGCGGCGCCGTCGCTCCCATCTATCTCGACCTCATCGAGTCGACGCCACCCGTCAGCAACGCCGATCCGACGCCGGTTCCCGCACCCGACCTCGACGAAGGCCCGCACCTCTCGTACGCCATGCAGTGGTTCATCTTCGCCGTGTGCGTGGTGATCGGATGGGTGCTCGCCGTGCGCCGTTCGATCACCAACCGGCGCAAGGAGTTGCGCCGAGATGCTTCCGACGCCGAGTCGGCTACGCGCCCACGGCCGCCCGCGCCAGCGGCGCCGGGTTCCGCAGCGCCAACCGACGACGCAACGACCACGGCGCCGCACGAAACAGATCGAGCATCGACCTACTGACCTCGACCGGCGTTGCGTCGACCCGGAGATACGCGGGCCAGTGTTCCGTCGTGAAGAAGCGGTCGAAGAACTGCCGTACGCCAGCCTGGTCGAGCTCGAGCAAGACCCCTAACCCCAGGTCGTGCAACGCACGCGTCCGGCGCATCGAACGCGGCCACACCGCGGCCGCGGCAGCGTCGGCGACAGCGCTCCCCCGCTCGGTCGCGCAGACAACTGCGTCTGCCACCCGCACAGCGGCGCGCAACGACGCCGCAACCGAGAATCCCGTCGCCGGATGGCCGTAGCCGGCGCCGACCCCCACAGCAACGATGGATCCCTCGCGCTCGGTCGGCGCGATCCCCATCGGGATGCGGACGTACTCGGTGCGCACCGCCCGGTCGAGCAGCTGATCGGACGGCACCCCGAGCCGGCGAGCAAGACGCGGCAGCAGGGCGATCGGCTCGATCGCTGGCCGTGCGGCCAGCACGGTTTCCTCGACGAGCCAGCCGTCGTCGACTTCGAGGGCGTAGCAGAAGGTCGGGACGCGGCCGATCGACGGGTCGCCGCCGGTGCCGTGCTGATCTCCCCCGGTGACGTCGCGAAAGTCCATGAACATCGGCTCGCCAAGCGCACCCCCTGGTCGTTCAGGGAGCACGACGCCGAACGCGGTCTGGAACGCTGGCTGCAGCTCGGCGCTCGCCGGTCGGCGCAGCGCCGACGGCCACCCGGTGGCGTCAACGACCACGCCGGCCTCGATGGAACCGCCGGACCCCAGCTGTAGCGCCGCTCCGCCATCGATCTCGGACACGGCGATCACCTCGGCGACGCGCTGGGCCACCGTGCCACGCGTCGCGCGACGCAAACGCTCGTTGTCGAACACGCCATATCGCCGATCGAGATGGTGAACCGACTCCGCGGCAACGGCGATCGTCGGTGTGGTCCACGCCAACGCATCCTCGAACCCTGCAGGGAGCTCATCGACCCACGTGGCATAGGTCGCGGGCCACGGCGCATCAGGCCCGATCAAGACGACATCGACGCCGCGCTGATGCAGCGCCCCGGCAACCGCGCTGCCCGCCGGACCGTCGCCGACGACGGCAACGTCGATCACGTCGATTCGAGGATGGCCATCCGCCGGAACTGTTCGACCACGTCGGGCGTCTCGTGGGCCGGATCGAGCGTGCGATACACGGTCTCGACGTTGACGGCGATACGGCCGAACTCGGCCCAGTCGCCATACGTCTCGTGCACACCCAGAGCGGCGCCGATCTCCCGCGCCGCTTCAAAGGCGTCGATTCCGGCGTCGTGCCGCGCGGTGGCCTCCTTGTCGACGAACCTGAGGTAGTCGCGCACCTCGGTGACCCCCGCCGCGTCGGTCAGGGGACCATGACCCGGAACGATCGTGGTGGCCCCCATGTCGACGATGGCATCGCAGGCGGCAACCCAATTCGACAATGGCCCGGCCCACACGATCGGCGTGCCCTTGATGAACAAGATGTCGCCGGCGTACACCGTGTTGGCGTCTGGTACGTGCACGAGCACGTCACCGGCGGTGTGCGCGGGGCCGACCTCGATGAGCTCGACGGTCCGACCGCCGACGTCGAGCTCGAGACGGCCGTCGAAGGTGCGCGTCGGCGGTTCCTGTTCGATCCCGTCGAAGTGGAACTCGCCGAAGAACGAGCGGAAGAGATCGCCCACCTCGCCGGGCGCGTGATTGAGCGCAGCGAGCATCGCGGGCGGGACTTCGGGCATCTCCTCGGCGGCGGCGGTCGAGGCGATGATCTCGACGTTGTCGAACCGGGCGGTCGCCTCAGCGTTTCCGTAGCAGTGATCGCCGTTGGCGTGGGTGTTGACGACCGTGCCGATCGGGGCCGACGTGGTCTGAGAGTCCATTGAGTCGAGCATGCGCGCCGTGAGCCGCAAGTCGAACAACGTGTCGACCAGCAGCGACTGCCCGTCGCCCACGATCAGCCCGGCGTTGCTCCACCCCCACCCGCCATCGGGTTGCAGATAGGCGAAGCAACCGTCGCCCACGTCGTGCAGGCCCAGGGTGAACTCGGTGGTGGTCATTCGTCCATGATGCCAGCCGCGATCCAACGGTCGACCACCAGCTCGGCGAGCATCGTCGTCGGCAGGTGGGTGTTGGCGTCGGGGATCACCGGGAACAACGAGGCGTCGCACACGTACAGCTGGTCACAGCCGATCACCCGCCCGTCGGATGTGGTCACGGCACCGACCGCACACGTGCCGGCGGCGTGGACATAGTCGCCAGCGCCACGGCGTAGCCACGTGGCGAACCGATCATCGTCAGCGGCGATGAGATCGTCGACCGTTGTGCCAAAGGCATCGACATACACGGCGGAACTGATCTCGCGTATCGCCGGATGGCGACTGACGTCGATGGCGGTACGCGCCGCCCGCGTCAGACCCGCGAGATCGCGCGCATCACCAACCAGGTCGAACTCGACCACGGGCGGCGCATGCGGGTCGTCGGGACGCTCGGCATGGAGCGCGACACGGCCACGCCGTCCGACCGGGCGGATCAGCGCAGCCAACAACGATCCCAGTCCCTCGGCCTCGGTCGTGTGATCAAGACGATTCACCGACAGCACCTGCGTGCCGTCGCGCTCGACGAGCGCGCCAGCGGCGAGGCTGCCGCGCTCCGCCACCGCGTCGGGGACGAGGTCGAGGACGAGACTCGCCGACGGGTGGTCGCTGAGCCCGCGCCCAAGATCGTGATGATCGAGCTCCGAGCGCAACAGGATCGCCGGGCTGTGGATGGCACCGGCGCAGAGGGCCACGTGATCGGCCTCGATCTCGGAGCCGTCAGCACACTGCACTCCGACCGCCAAGCGCCCCTCGAACAGCACGCGATCGACGGTGGTATCGGTCATCGCAGTGAAGTGAGTGGCGTCGAGATGCGGCCAGACGTATGCCTCGGCCGATGTCACCCGCTGCCCGTTGCGCTGTGTGAGCGGCGCCCGCCGCGCGTCGGGCACGGCCGCGAGCAACGCTCGGTCGACCGCACCCAGTTGTTCGTCGGTCGCCTCGGCGATCGGGATCGCCACCCGATCCTGCGCTCGGGACCACGCGGCAGCATCACCGAACGGCTCGCGCCATTGGGCACCGCCGGGTACGGCGATCATCGCGTTGACGGCACTGGATCCGCCCTCGCCCCGACCACGTACGTACGGCAATGCCTCGCCACCGGGGACGCGGGTGGCCCGGAGTCCCGACTCGACCCGCTCGGGCTCGACCATCGCGTGGAAGAAGTCGAGGCCGACGATCGAGGCCGGGACGGTGCCCGGACGCAGCGCCGGACCCGCTTCGACGAGGGTCACCACGGCGCCCGCTTCGACGAGGCGCGCGGCGATCACGCAGCCCGCCGATCCTGCGCCGACGACGACCCAATGTTGGGGCATGACGCTTACGGAGCGCTCACCCGGCGGCGCGCATCGTCGCCGCGGGCAACCCGGCCAGGTGCGCGGCATCGTTGTACCGCACCAGTCGCCAGGTGGCGCCGATTCCATCGTCGCTCGACCCGGTGGGCGCAAACTCGGTGATCGACGTGTTCAGCGTCTGCAGCTCGAATCCTCCAGTGGGTGCGGTCCGCAGCAGCGCGCGGAATGCGGCATCGATGACACCGCCATGGCAACACACGATTGTTCGGCCATCGTCCATCGAACGAACCAACGCGGAGAGTGCGGCGCCGACCCGCAGATGAAAGGCGGCGGTCGTCTCTCCACCGGGAAAGACATCGTGGTGCGGGTCGCCAGACCAGTTCGGCCGACCGAACCGCTCGACGTACCCGTCGAAGGTCATGCCGTCGATCTCCGGGCCGGGGTCGTGCTCGCCGAATCCGGCGATGATCTCGATCTCGTCAGCGCCGACAGCAGGAGCGATGATCTCGGCGGTTTCGCGCGCCCGGGGAAACGCACTGGTCACCAACCGGTCGGCGGAGAGTTCGTCGGTCGAGGCCAACCGGTCGCGTAACCGCTCCGCCTGTTGTCGTCCGAGCGGCGACAAGCCCGAACACGTGCGGTGACCACCGATCGTGCGCTCGACGGTCACATTCGACTCTCCGTGACGGATCAGTACGAGCGACATCACCGTCGCAGGGTACGCCGGCAGAACGCCGCGGACGACTCAAGTTCGCCACGTATGTGGCCGATGAGCTGGTGCATGACCGCCCCGACCGACACCGCTGCGCCAGCTGACCCCGATGGCGACGCCGACCGTGCGGCCGAGGCGCGTGGGTTTTTCGACCCAACGATCCTGCCGCCACCGAGCGTGACCACGGCGGCGCCGAACCTCCCAAGTCCATCCCCGGTGCTGTCCCCCGCCGCGCCGTCCCACGTCGTGTCCTCCACCCCACCATCCCAGGTCGCGGCGACGCCACCGACCACAACGTTCGGCGCACTCCCGGCGCTCGACGCGCTCGCACCTGCCACGGGGCCTGCCACACGCGGTCCGAGCGCACTGCGACGCGGTGTGTCGTGGGTCATCCTGCTGGCGTTGCTCGCCGGATTGGTGGTGGCAGGTGTGTACTTCGGGCCGCGCCTGCTCGAACTCAGCAAGGCCGAGACGAACGACGCGCCGCGTCTGCCACTCGCCTACCCCGTCCCGATCGCCGACCCAGCACCTGTGCGCAGCGCAGCATTCACCGTCACACGAGCATCGACCGCCGGCGAGGAGGTGCGGTACGACGCCAACATCGACTTCGAATCAGGGATCAGCCAGGTCGTGGTGGAACATCCGTCGCGCCCGACCATCGAGATACGGGCAGTGTTCGACGATGCCGTGATCCGCCGCATCGACCAGCCGACGTGGTACCGAACGAGCCGAGGCACGTTCCCGTTCGACGGCGCGACCGCCCCGACGCTGGTGCCGACGCTCGATGCACTCCTGCCGCTGCAAACACGTGGCGCAGTCACGATCCTCAATGCCACCGAGGAGACCCTCGGCGCCGTCCTGGCCGATGATGCCGACTCGACTACCGAGGTGTCAGCGGCCGTGGCCAACGAGCCACTGCAACGCCTGCGGCTCGAGATCCCCCAAGCACGGTTGGCGATTCTCCATGACGCGCCCCCGGTGGCCGCCATCGAGGCGAGCGACGCGGCGGCCGATCCCACGCCGCAGCCCGAGCCAGGGACGGAACCGGCGACGGTCGCCGATGCGGGGAACACCCCCGCACCCGCTCCGGACCCACTGGCCGCGCCGCCGCTGATCGTCCTCCCCGTCGGCACCCCCGACCAAAACGAACTCGCCGGGGGCGAGCCCGTCACCGTCGACGTGTGGGTTGATGACACCGGCATCATTCGTCACCTCCGTACCGATTCCGCCCTCGGGAGCGAGACGCTGACCGTCCGCTCCACCAGCACGGAACCATGGGTGCCGGTGTTCCCCGAGGAGTCGGCGGTGCAACCGCTCACCGCCGACGCGCTCCTCGCGCTCGGTGAATAACCGCGAGCGCCCGAAACATTTTGTTCAAGCGGTCGGGACTGGCCAGTCGCGCTCCCTAGGGTCGCCGCGGTGGCCGATCGGCACCGACTGACGATCCACTCGATCGACCCCGATCCTCGCGCCGCAGCGATCCTCGACGGCATTGCCCACCTCGGACTCGAGCCCGTCGGCCAGGTGATCGTCGCCGACGTCGTGTTCATCGACGGGGACCTGCACAGCGACGACCAACACCGCTTGCACGGCGTCTTGGTCGATCCCCTGCTGCAACGGGGATCGTGGGCTACGCCAACCAGCTGCGCAGTGGAGATCACACCGTTGCCGGGCGTCACCGACGCCAACGCGGATGCGGTGATCCACACGGCGGCAGTCCTCGACATCCCGATTCGCGGCGCTGCCACCGGAGTGCGCATCGAGTTCCCCGATGAGCCCTCGTCCGGCGCGATCGCCACGGTGGTCGACCGTCTGGTGGCGAACGATGTGATCGAGCGTTGGGACCACGGCACCGTCGATCCCCTCGCCCACCGGTCACCATCCGATGCGGTGGGCGCCGCCGAGATCGTGGTGTTGCGCTCGCTCGACGACGCCGGCCTCGCCGAGTTGAATGCCGAACGCGGTCTCTCACTCGACCCCGAAGAGCTCACGACGATTCGCAGCCACTACGAGCAACTCGGCCGCGACCCGACCGATGTCGAGCTGGAAACACTCGCCCAAACCTGGAGCGAGCACTGTGCGCACAAGACGTTTCGGGCGCGCATCGTGGTGACCGCCGGCCCCGACGACCAGGTCGGCGCCACCCGTGAACCGATGCTTGCCCAGTTGCGCCAGTCGACCGAGGCGCTCGACGCCCCCTTCGTCGTCTCGTCCTTCGTCGGTAACGCCGGAGTGATCGAGTTCGATCCCGGCACGACCATTGCGGTCAAAGCCGAGACGCACAACCATCCCTCGGCGGTCGAACCGTTCGGCGGCGCCAACACCGGCGTCGGCGGAGTGATCCGCGACGTACTCGGCATCGCCCATCGACCGATCGCGGTCACCGACATCTTGTGCTTCGGGCCAGCGGAGCTGCCGCTCGACGCGCTCCCTGCAGGCACGCTGCACCCCCGTCGCATCCGGGCCGGCGTGATCGACGGCATCGCCGACTACGGCAACAAGATCGGGCTGCCCACGGTGGCGGGCGCGATCCTGTACGACGAGCGTTACACGGCCAACCCGCTCGTGTTCGCAGGCTGCATCGGCGCCGCGCCGACGCGCCCGCTACACGACGGCCCGTTCCCCGACGATCGAGTGGTGGTGCTCGGCGGCGCCACCGGCCGAGACGGCATCCGCGGTGCGACCTTCTCGTCGGCCACCATGGACGCCACGACCGGCGACGTCGCCGGGGCCAGCGTGCAGATTGGCGATCCGATCACGGAGAAGCTGCTGATCGACGCGCTGGTCGGAGCGGAACACCTCTATTCGGCGATCACCGACTGCGGCGCGGGAGGCCTGTCGTCGGCGGTCGGCGAGATGGCCGAACGCGTCGGTGCCGACGTCGAGCTCAACGACGTACCGCGCAAGTACCCCGGCTTGGCGCCATGGGAGGTGTGGCTGTCCGAAGCGCAGGAACGGATGGTCGTGGCCGTGCCGGCCGAGCACCTCGACGAACTGCGTGCCCGCTGCCAGCGGGTCGGCGTCGACATCGCCGACATCGGCCGGTTCACGGGCGACGGCACGCTGGTCGTGCGGTCCGGTGGGACCATCGTTGCGGAGCTCGACACGCGCTTCCTCCACGATGGCCGGCCGCAGCGCGAGATGGAGGCCGAACTGCCCGACCCCGACCGCTCCGCGTCGAAGCGGCGGACGGTCGATGACCCACTCGACGCCCTCCGCCGCCTGCTCCAGCATCCAAACATCGCCTCGAAGGCCGCCACGATCCACCGGTACGACCACGAGATCGGTGGGGCCACGGTCGTGCGCCCGCTGGTCGGGGCCGCGTCCGACGCCCCGGCCGACGGCGTTGTGCTGGCCCCGATCGATGCCACCGCAGGCGTGGCGATCGGCATCGGCGTGAACCCGTGGTACGGGCTGCACGACCCCGAATCGATGGCCCTCGCAGTGGTCGACGAAGCGATCCGCAACGTCGTCGCCGTCGGCGCTGATCCCGACAAGGTCGCACTACTCGACAACTTCTCGTGGGGCGACCCTCGGCGTCCGTCCACGCTGGGCGAGTTGGTCGCAGCGGTCGACGGGTGCTGCACTGCGGCGCACATGTATCGGGCGCCGTTCGTATCGGGCAAGGACTCGTTGAACAACGAGTACCTGGGTGCCGATGGCGAACGGCACTCCGTACCGCCCACGTTGGTCATCACCGCAATCGCCCACATTCCCGACGCAGATCACTGCATCACGCCAGACTTCGTCGCCGCCGGCAACGTCGTGATGATGCTCGGCTCGACCGAACCCGAGTTTGCAGGGTCACATCTCGATCTGGTGCTCAGCGAACCAGACGACGTCGGTGTGGCACCCGCACCAGATCCCGACGCGCCCGACACCTATCGCAAGTTGCACGCCGCGATGCGCGCCGGTCTGGTCGAGTCGTGCCACGACGTGAGCGAAGGCGGTGCAGCGGTCGCCCTCGCCGAGATGTGCATCGGCGGTCGCCTCGGCGCATCCATCGACGCGCTGCCCGGAGACGACACGGTGACCGCACTGTTCGCCGAGTCGATCGGCCGACTCATCGTCGAGGTCGAGCCACGGCGCGTCGCCGCCTTCATGCGGGTGATGGACGACGGTGCGCAACGCATCGGCGTCGTGACCGAGCGCCTCGATCTGCAGCTCCCCGGCCTGCCACCGGTCCCTGTCAGCTCACTGGTCGACTGGTTCCATCACGATCCCGATCAGCAGGACCCCGATGACCGGGAGGCTCCGTGAGCCGGGTCAATGCGGTCGTGCTCGCGGGCCCCGGCACCAACCGCGATCGCGACGTCGCTGCGGCGCTCGAGTTGGCCGGCGCCGCCACCACGATCGCCCTCACCAGCGACGTCCTCGACAACCGCTCCCTGCTCGCCAACGCCCAGCTGGCGGTCGTCGCCGGCGGCTTCAGCCATGCCGACGCCCTTGGCGCTGGCCGGATGATGGCCCTCGATCTGGCGGCGGTGGGCGACGAGTTACGAGCCTTCGTCGAGCAAGGCAAGCCGCTGATCGGGATCTGCAACGGGTTCCAGGTGCTCACACGGGCGCGGCTCCTCCCCGGAGCGCTCGGCCACAATGCCCAGGGTGAGTTCGACTGCCGGTGGGTGGTCCTCGACCCGGTTGTCACGAGCAACTGCGTCTGGACCGACGGGTTGACCCAGCCGATCCACTGTCCGATCGCCCACGGCGAAGGCCGATACGTCCATCCCGACCCCGAGTCGCTCGCCGCCGCTGGCCAGGTTGCGCTGCGCTACCGGAGCACCAACCCCAACGGCTCGGTGGCCGACATCGCGGGGGTGTGTGACCACAGCGGCGTCGTTCTCGGGCTGATGCCACACCCCGAGAACCACATCGTCGCCCGCCAACACCCGCATCACCGTCGCGGCGGCGGTGGCCCCGAACACCTCGGGCTGCGCATCGTCGAACGCGGCGTCCACCACGCCAAGTCCCGTTAGCTGCCGATGACCGCCGCACCCGCTCCGACGCTCGACGACATCGACCTCGATCTTCCCGACCGCCGCGACGGCAAGGTACGCGTGTCGTACCGGTACGGCGATACCCAACGCGTGTTCATCACAACCGACCGATTGTCGGCGTTCGACCGGATCATCGCCCTCGTCCCACACAAGGGACAGGTGCTCAACCAGCTCGCCGCGTGGTGGTTCGAGCAGACCAGCGATGTGGTGGCAAGTCATTTCGTCGCCGCGCCCGACCCCAACGTCACGATCGGGATCGAAGCGACGCCGTTGCCAGTGGAGGTGATCGTGCGCGGTGCGATCACCGGTGTCACATCGACGTCGTTGTGGCACCGCTACGCCGCCGGCATCCGACTCATCGACGGACACCAGTTGCCCGACGGGCTCGCCAAGAACGATCGACTTGCCCAGCCGCTGATCACCCCGACGACCAAAGCCACCGGCGGCGCCCACGACGAGCCGTTGTCGTGCGACGACGTCGTCGAGCGCGGCCTCGTCAACGGGGCCCTATGGGAGCGCGTGCAGACGGCGGCGCTCGCCCTCTTCACCAGGGGCCGCGAGATCGGGGCCGAAGCGGGGCTGATCCTCGCCGACACGAAGTACGAGTTCGGCCTCACCCCCGACGGTGACCTGCTCGTGATCGACGAGATCCACACGCCGGATTCGTCGCGGTGGTGGCTCCTCGACTCCTACGACGCGCGGCGCGCCGCCGGCGACGAACCCGAGAATCTCGACAAGGAGTACGTGCGCCGCGCCCTCGACGAAGTGGGGTACCGCGGTGAGGGCGCGCCACCGACGCTCAGCACCGACTTCTGGGCGTCGGTGTCGGCACGCTACGTCGACTGCTTCGAACGCCTCACGGGGACAGCCTTCGTCCCCGGTCCATCCCCGATCGCCGAGCGAATCCGCGCGACGATCACCCCTGTGAACGGAGACTCATGACCCGGATCGACGTCACCCCCGTCGATGCCGACGTACCGCGCGAAGAGTGCGGTGTACTCGGTATATCGACGCCGCACGGCGACGGCGTCGCCCAACTGGCGTTCTTCGGTCTGTTCGCGCTGCAACACCGGGGCCAGGAAGCGGCGGGCATCGCTGTCAGCGACGGCAACCGCGCCCGCGTCCACAAAGAACCCGGTCTCGTGGCGAACGTGTTCAGCCCCGAAGCGCTCGCTCCGCTCGCCGGCTACCACGCCATTGGCCACACGCGCTACTCCACCACCGGCGCGAATGCCGAGCGCAACATTCAGCCGTTCCTCGTCGAGACGATGCACGGACCGCTGGCGCTGGCCCACAACGGCAACCTGGTGAATGCGCCGTCGTTGCGTGATGAGCTGCTCGCCCGCGGCTTCGGACTCACCGCGACCAGCGACTCCGAAGTGATGACCTTGATGCTTGCCGCCGCGGGCGGCCGCAGCTGGGAGGAGCGTCTGGAACGCACGCTCCCCGCGTGGAAGGGCGCGTTCTCCATGGTGCTGTTGGCCGCCGACCATGTGATCGCGGTGCGCGACCCGTGGGGCTTCCGACCGCTATCGATGGGGCGGCTGCCGCATGGGGGCCACGCCGTGGCCAGTGAGACGTGCGCCCTCGAGACACTCGGCTGTGTGGAGATCGAAGAGGTGGGGCCCGGCGAAATGGTCACGCTGCGCGGATCTGAGCTGCATCGCAGCCAGGTGCTCGCGCCCCAACCGCATCCCGCCCGCTGCACCTTCGAATTCGTCTACTTCTCGCGCCCCGACTCGACGTGGGCGGGCCACAACGTGCACCACGTGCGCCAGCGGTTGGGCACCCAACTGGCGGTGGAATCGCCGGCTGCCGCCGATGTGGTCGTGCCGGTGCCCGACTCGTCGATTCCCGCCGCTATCGGGTTCGCTGCCCAATCGGGCCTGCCGTTCAACGATGGGCTGATCAAGAACCGGTACATCGGCCGCACGTTCATCGAACCGACGCAAGACATCCGCGAACGCGGCGTGGCGTTGAAGTTCAACGCCCTCGAGGCCAACCTGACCGGGCAACGGGTGGTGATGATCGACGACTCGCTGGTGCGCGGCACCACTGCCGGACCACTCGTCAAGCTCGTGCGCGATGCCGGCGCCACCGAAGTGCACGTGCGGATCACCTGCCCGCCCATCACCCACGCCTGCCACTTCGGCGTCGACATGGGCCACGACGGCGACTTGATGGCCGCCCGTCGCTCGGTCGAAGAGATCACGGAGCACATCGGCGCCGACAGCCTGGCGTTCCTCTCCCTCGATGGGATGATGCAGGCGGTCGCGGGCCAAGCGGCCGGGCCCGACGACGGGTACTGCAACGCCTGCTTCACCGGCGACTATCCGATCGCCGTCGGCGACGCGCAAGCCAAGCTCTCGTTCGAGGGCGTGCTCGCCTGAACGATGCGCGTCACGATCATCGGCGGCGGCGGACGCGAGCAGGCCTTGGCATGGATCTGTCGTCGCGACCGACACGACGTCGAGCTGCGCACTGAGCTCGGCGAACTGACCTCGGCCGACACCGACCTGGTCATCCCAGGCCCCGAGGCGCCACTGGTAGCGGGTATCGCCGACGTGTGCGCAACGCGGTCGATCCCCTGCTTCGGGCCCGTTGCGGCCGCCGCGGTGCTCGAAGGGTCGAAGAGCGTGGCGCGTCGCCTGGCGACGGACCTCGCCATCCCGGGCCCGCGGTTCGCCACGTTCGAGGGCCCCGACGCCGCCAACGATGCGCTCGCCTGGTGGGGCGATGCGGCGCACGACGTGGTGGTCAAGCTCGACGGGCTCGCTGGCGGGAAGGGCGTGGCGGTTCCGGCGTCGGACGACGACACTCGCGCGGCGATCCGGTCGGCGGCAGCGACTGGCCGCTTCGTGCTCGAGGAACGCCTCCGTGGGCCCGAGTGCTCGCTGCTCGCGTTGTGCGACGGCAACTCCGCCGTTGCGTTGCCACTGGCGCAGGATCACAAGCGCATCGGAGAAGGCGACACCGGCCCCAACACGGGCGGTATGGGCGCCTACGCCCCCGCTCCCGTGCCGTACTCGGCGGACGAGCTGCTCGCCACGTTCGTCCAGCCGGTGCTGGACCATTTGCGCGACTCAGGCACGCCGTACGTCGGTGTGCTGTATGCGGGTTTGATGTTGACGCCCGACGGACCGCGCCTGATCGAGTACAACGTGCGCTTCGGCGACCCCGAGGCGCAGGCGGTCCTCCCGCTGGTAGCCAGCGACCTCGCGGCGACCGCCTTAGCCTGTACCGCCGGCGACGTCAGCACTGCGCCGCTCGAGATGCGCCCGGCCAGCGCAGTGACCGTGGTCGCCGCAGCGGCGGGCTACCCCGACGCACCCGAGGCCGGCGCCGTCATCACCGACCGCGGCCACGGTGCGGACGGTCACCACCGCGACGATGCGCTCCGGTTCGACGCCGGTGTCGCGGCGAGCGATGAGGGCGACACCGTCGCCGGCGGCCGGGTGCTGGCCGTCACGGGCCTCGGCGACGATCTCGGCGCAGCGCGTGCGGCCGCGTACCGCCGCATGGATCAGATCTCCTTCGACGGGATGCAGGTGCGCCGGGACATCGCCTGGCGTGCTCCGGGCGCTGGCGTGCGCAGTTACGCCGCGGCGGGTGTCGATATCGACGAGGGCGGACGCGCTGTCGACCAGATGCGAGCGGCGGTGGAGTCGACCCACGACAACGGCGTGCTCGGCGGTGTCGGCAGCTTCGGTGGCGTGTTCTCCGCAGCGGCGATCACCGCCCTCGACGAGCCGGTGCTCGTCGCATCCACCGACGGCGTCGGCACGAAGGTGGAGTTGGCGGCACGCCTTGGGCGCGTGCGCGGCGTCGGTGAGGACATCGTCAACCACTGCATCGATGACGTACTCGTCCAGGGCGCTCGGCCGTTGTTCTTTCTCGACTACATCGCCGCGAGCACCCTCGATGCCGACATGGTCGCCGAGGTGGTCAGCGGAATGGCCGACGCATGCCGACGCGCCGGATGCGCATTGCTTGGCGGCGAGACCGCCGAGATGCCGGGTGTCTACCAACCGGGCGCCTTCGACATCGCCGGCACGCTGGTTGGCGTCGCTGACCGAGCCCGCCTGTTGCCGCGTGCCGACATCGCGCCCGGTGATGCGCTCGTCGGTCTGGCATCGAATGGACCGCACACCAACGGCTACTCCTTGTTGCGCAAGATCTTCGACTGGATCCCGATGGATGTGGTGCCAGACGGGTTCGACGCCCCGCTGGCCGATGCCCTGCTCGCGCCACACCGCTCGTACCTCGACGTGCTCGGGCCGCTCCTCGACGGTGATATGGCAAAGGGCCTCGCCCATATCACCGGCGGCGGGTTGCTCGAAAACGTGCCCCGCGTATTGCCGGAGGGGTGCGCCGCCACGATCGACCTGCGTGCCTGGCCGCTCCCGCCGTTGTTTGCGCTCGCGGCAGAGCTGACCCCCGAGATGAGCATCGATGAGCGCTACCGCACCCTCAACATGGGCATCGGCATGGTCGTGGTGTGCGCGCCGGCCGACGTTGCGGACATACAGGCCGCTATCGACGAGCCGACATGGCTCATCGGCGAGGTCACTGCGGGCGACCGCACCGTCACGCTGACGCCCTGAGCCTCGGCGCGCACGGTGATCACGCGCGCGGAGCTCGGTTAGTCGAGCGTGTCGCAGAGCAGGTCGAGGTGGCCGGCGTGTCGTGCCGTAGTCGACCCTGAAACCATCGGTCCTCGGCCCATGCCAAGTGACGGACGATCCCCGCAATCGTCAGGTCGGTTGCTAGCAACGACAACGATGACGCCTCCTCCCATGTCCGACCACGGAGCGCCGTTGCAACGGTCTCGCGGTACTGCTCCAATCGTTGTGTCAGTGCTGTGCGTTCATCGAGAGGCTGTAGGTCGGGATGTTCCGCTTCGCGTCTCGGGGCGCGGTGGACGTCGTAGCTGATCAGTTCCACACCATTGCCGGATGGGTCGTGGCAGTACACGCTGTGACCCCAGCCGCCCGGCCCGAATCGGCGAACCGGACCCTCGACGACGGCAACTCCAAGTCGTTGCAACCGATCGATCGTTTCGCCAGGGTCTTCGCTGACGCGGAACGCCAAGTCTGCTGGCGGTATTCGTGCTACGTACGGCGGCATGAAGAACTTGATCGTTGGTTCGCCACTGCGAACCCGCCGGGTCCACGACTCGGCGCCTCGGTCGAGTCGAGCGACCCGCTCAATCGTGCGGCTTGAGCTTGTCGAACGCCTTGTCGACCTGCTTCGGTTCGCCCACCACGACTAGGCCCGCCACCATCATCTCGGTCGTGTCGGCCTTGCCGAACGCGGCACGATTGTCGGCGTCGTTCATCGTGGCGAACATCTCATCGACATACACGGTGACGAGCAGTCCTCGGTCCTTGGCCCGGTCGGCACTGCGACGAAGCGCAGCGAGGTCGCCTGCGAATACCCGAACCGGCGACGCCAACATCGGTGGGTACTGCCGACCGTCACCGTCGACGTACGGCGCGCCAATCAGCTCCGGATCTACTGCGCCGAGTCCACTGGCGAGAAACGCCGTGACGTTGAGGCGTTGCCACACTGCGAGGTCATTGCGAACGGCAACGGCGATCTTGACGTCGCTCACAGCCGATGACCTGTGGTGGAGTCGACGTGGTCGGGGATGTCGTCGCTGTCGGCGTCGCCGGTGGTCGAGGTTCCCGACGGCTCGAACATCAAGATCGCACCACCAGGTGACGAGGGCCGGTGCTCGGTTCCCATCGGCACGACGAACGTGTCGCCCTGGTACAGCTCGACGATCGTCTCGGTCCCATCTGCGTGGCGGATCGCGACGTCGAAGCGACCATCGAGGACGAGGAAGAACTCGTCGGTGTCGTGGTGGGTGTGCCACACGTGCTCGCCCTCGGTCTTGGCAACACGTACGTCGTAGTCGTTCATGGTTGCGACGATGCGTGGGCTGTACACATCGTCGAACGAGTCGAGCGCCTCGGTCAGATTCACGGGATCACCAACGGTCATGGCGTTCATCCTCGCCGGGACGAACGGGCGGCGCTTGTACGATCTTGTGGTGGATCAATACCCGAGCGATCGATGCTCGGTCAGCGCCTGGAAACCCTCGACCGCCGGGATCGCAGAGGTGTTCCACGCCCATATCACCGACTGGGGCTACCCCGCTCACAGCCACGACACCTGGACTGTGCTGATCGTGGACGAGGGAGCGATCGACTACTCGCTCGACACACGACGGTGTGCTGCGGTGGAGTCGACCGTTGCATTGCTCCCTCCGGGAGTGATCCACGACGGACGGCCGGCGCCCCGAGCCGTCGATGGGTTTCGCAAACGCAACCTCTACCTCGACGCTGACCAGCTGCCTGAGCGTCTCATCGGCGCCGCCGTCGACAAGACCGTCGTGACGGATCACGCACTCTGGCGATCGATCGCACGACTCCACGAAATCCTCGCGACGGACGATGAACCGATCCACGGCGAAACCCACCTCGCCCTCATCACCGAACGAATCATCCGCCACCTCGACGCCACCACGAGCATTGATGCACGTGACGAGACCCTCGCGGGTCGGCTCCGAGACCTCATCGACGCGCACGCCACCGAACCATTCACGCTCGCCCGCGCCAGAGCGCTCCTCGACCGCAGCGTCCCGCACATGGTCCGTAGTTTCACCACCGCCTTCGGAACCAGCCCGAACGCCTACCTCATTGCGCGACGCATCGACGCAGCACGACCCCTCCTCCTCCAAGGAATGCCCATCGCACAGGTCGCGACGACGGTCGGCTTCTACGATCAGGCGCACTTCACGCGACACTTCAAACGCCACGTGGCCACCACTCCAGGGCGCTACGCGACGCACCGGACCGAGCCACCACGGTCGATCGGACCGCATCGCCGGCGACGGCAACGCTGAACAATCCCGGCAGCTGCGAGCACCTCGGTCGACGGCGGCTCGCGGGGGGGGCGCCGCCGGCCCGG
>JBCCVW010000074.1:0-19689 GCA_039194665.1 Actinomycetota bacterium | reverse complement strand
GGCACCAGGACGTGAAGTTCGCCCAGTCGTCCGCCCTCAGCCACTGCTCGGCAACGTCGGGCGCTTGGAAGAACTGCATGTACCAGGCCAGCTCGAACTGACGGAGCCCGAGCGTGTGGAACACGCCGGGATGGCCTGCACTCAGGAGCACGAGTCGCTCGACACGCTCGGGGGCGAACAGCGCGACGGCGGATGCCGTTGCGGCACCCCAATCGTGGCCAACCACCGCAGCTGTCTGGTGGCCGAGATCATCGAGCACGGCGACCATGTCAGTCATCGCACGGCTCACCCGGTACGCCATCGGGTCATCGGGCTTGCCTGACTTCCCGAAACCGCGCTGGTCGACCGACACGGCCTGCATTCCCGCCGCTGCGAGTGCCTCGGCCTGTGCGACCCACAGCGAGTGGTCATCGGGGAAACCATGGATGAGCAGCACTGGTCGACCCGAACCAGTCAGTGCGTACTTGATCTCGGTCCCATCGGCTGAGACCACAGCCTGCACGGCCATCGCAACCACCCCCGACGGACCCTAACCTCCAGCGGGCGGACACGTCTTCGGCGCAAGGCGCGCACGCATACCGCTCGATCGGAGCACGACCTCAGAACCACCTGGCGACGACACGTCCCGCCCGTGGTGCACCGCCCGGGAATACGTGCCGGGGCAGACTGGCCGCGTGCAACTCAGGCGGCGACACGCAGCCGACCTCGAGCAACTCGAGATCTTGGCGCGTCGAGTCCACACCGTCGATGGCTATCCCATCTACTTGCCGGACGGGGACTTCAGACGATTCCTGATGCAGCCGCAATCGCTGAACGGCTGGGTGGCGACGCACGATGACAAGATCATCGGCCACGTTGCGCTCAACGCCACCACATCGAAGCCCGTCATGGACGCCGTTGCCGACCTCAACGACGACCGACCCGCGGTCTATGTCGCCCGCCTCCTCGTCGACCCCAGCTCTCGGCGTTCCGGCGCTGGTCGTACACTGCTCAAGCTGGCACTCGATGAAGCCGTTTCGAACGAGCGTCTTCCCGTGCTCGACGTCGTGGACACCCCAACCGCAGCTCCGGCAATAGCGCTCTATCGGGCTGAGGGCTGGGCGGAGACCGCACGCGTCAGGTTCGACCTCGGGGACCTTCACCTCGAAGAGATCGTGTTCGTCGGACCCACGGCTTGACCGCCCACATCAACACAACCATCTGCTCCGCCCGGACCGAGCAGTACGGCACGTCCGCGCGCGGCGCCTCGTCGGCCCTCGGCAGATCGTTGAACGGCACGACCTTACGTGAGTCGGCCACAGGCCCGCCGATAGATCGCGACGCCGACGGCCGGCTCGGCGAAGGTCGGACTGATCGGCGACTTCTCGCATCGGTCGACTGTCGAGTCTGTCCGTCCTTCTTATCCCGTTGCCGCCGGCGAGGTGCTGGACAACGAGGACCGTGGTGAGCAGCCGGTGCTCGTGACTGACAACGGCGCACCGCTCACGGCGCGCATGCGATTCGCTAGCGGGGCGCGGTCTCAAGTTCGGGTGGGGCTGGCTCAAGTCCGCCGCCACCGCCCGGGTTCCACGGGCTGGAGTCTGGTCTCATCACGTACTCGGCGAGCGTCGGCCCGCCTTCATAGGAGTGCAGCGTGAGCACGAGCGTCCCGTCGTTGAGTGTGCCAGCAGCGTGAGTCACCGACACCAACCGCTCTCCGCCGAGGCTCCAATCGGTCTTTCGGGAGCCGACGACGGTGGCGTCGACGACGTTGCCATCTGCGTCGATGGAGAAGTCGAGCACATCGATGGTCGTCGTGATGTCACCGATGACGCCACGATCTTCGAACGACGCCGTGGTGATCAACGGCTCGCCATCGCGCAGGGTTCCGTAGCGAGAGTTGCTCTGCACCCAACCCTCCGATGAGGTCAGCTCTGCCTCGTACTCGACGCCGAACGGCGGGCCGATGTCGGTCGGCAACTTGCCGACGGCGAACGAGTCGTCGGTCGTTTCGAGGTACGCCTCACAGAGCGCGACGAACGCGTAGTGCTCGCCGGCGACGGCCTGAAACCTGTGGTTCTCGGAGCCCTCGTAGTCACCTGCCCAGCCGTCGATCAGCGTGCCCCTCGGGCAGTTCCCCAGAAACGACCATCCGCCCTCCTCGTCTGCCCAATTGCCAAGCGTGATCCACTCGCCGTCCTCCACCTGTGTCTGGCTGGTCGTGAACCGCTGATCGACGAACTCGTTGTCGTAGTAAACGCTCATCGAGTGAGCGAAGTCGCTAACGACAAGATCCACGACAGCGGTACCGGAGGTACCAGACGCGGCAACGGTGGTCGTCGCCGGCACGAGCGCAGCGGCGGCGACAACAGGTACAAGGCGGGCGACGTTGGCAATCATCGACGTCGAGTATGCGAACCCGACGTTGAGCGGGACCTGAGGCGGAGCTCAAGACGCCCCAAACGACGCGGGCGTCAGCGGCCCGTGCCGGGCACCGAGCGGGTCAGGTGTCGAGGAGGCGGTGTTGGTGGGCGAAGACGATGGCAGCGGCGCGATCGCGGAGACCGAGTTTGGTGAGAATCGAGCTGAGGTGCGTCTTGACGGTTGCCTGGCTCACGAAGAGCTCGTCGGCGATCTCGGCGTTGGTGGCGCGCCCCGGCCGACCACGCGCAGCACGTCGAGTTCTCGTTCGGTCAGCCGCTCCAGTTCTGCGACCGCGTCCGGGTCGGTAGCGATTCGGTAGCTGGCGAGTACTCGGGTGGTGATCGCGGGATCGAGCCAGGCGTCACCGGCAGCGACGCATTCGATGGCCATGATGATCTCCTCGCCGGGCGCATCCTTCAGCAAGAAGCCTGCCGCGCCCGCATGGAGTGCTCGGGCGATCGTGTCGTCATCGTCGAAGGTGGATTACCTCGGTGCGGGCCAGAAGCACCCTGGGGGCTCGGAACTCAGGTGAGCGGGCGGCTGCGGTTCTCGATCTCCGAGGCGTTGACGGCGGCCGAGGCGTCGGCGATCGACCTCGCTGCCGCGCTCGTCAGCACGTCGACGACGGGTCGAGGCCGACGGCACTCAACTCGTCGGGGGTTGGCGTCTCGCCCGTATCGCAGGCGGCGGCGACCCAGTCTGCAGGGTCGAGCGAGATGATCTGCCATGATCCGGTCTCGGCGTCGAGCAGTGCAGCTCGGCTGGCGTCGTAGGCGAGCGAGGCGCTGACGACGTAGCCGAAGATCGTCTCTCGAGTGCCGCTCGTGACGGTGAGGATCGGCTCGCCGGTCTCGACAGACCACAGCGTCAACCGGCCGTCGTTCTCGGCGGTGGCGACGATCGTGCCGTCGTCGTTGATCGCCAGCGGCTCGAAGACCAGTCCGGCGTCGACGGTGCCGAGGTCGGCGATCGTCTCGCCGGAGTCCATCGCGATGACCGAGACCGCGCCGTCGCCGTCAACGATCACGCCCCTGGCCTGATCGCCGCTGACGGCCACCCGGGCGATCGGCTCGCCGTCGAAGGGGTGATCTGCGAGCGGCTGACCCATTGACAGGTCCCACACCCGGGCGACGGTCGAGGCGTTCGGGTCGCATCGCGGTTCGTCGGGAAAGTAGGGAAGCGCGACGGCGACGCCTGGTTGCGCGATCGCCACCCGGGAGAAGCCGTTCTCCGTCTCGTCGAGGATCGTGATCCCGTCGACCGTGGCGGCGTTGATCGTCAGGTACGGGCACGTGTTGCCGCCCGCCGTCGAGATCGAGAGCACCGACTCGCCCTCGCTCACCGCGTAGGGGGCGGGGTAGTTCTCCGTGCGCACTGCGGCCGTCGGCTCACCCGCGTTGTCTGCGAGATAGATGATCGATGACGTCGCGACCTCGGGAAGAAAGAGCATCGTGCCGTCCCGCTGGAATCGCCCGCCGGGCACGCCCCGGCTAGACGAAGGCGATCGGGCCTCGACGTCGGGGATCGGCTCGGTGGTCGGCGTGTCGCCGAGGCGCCACAGCTCGGGCGAGACCGGATTGTTGTAGTCCATGTCGGCGGTCATCACCCGAGTCGGATCGGCGGGGTCGAAGGTGACGGAGTTCCATTCGTTGGTCTCGACGATCTCGGCGATGACGGGGACGTCGAGACCGCCATCAACATCGACGACCAGCGGAGTCCCAGAGATGGCCGGCGCCGTCGTCGCAGGTGCCGTCGACGGGGGTGTCGTGGTCGCCGGTGTCACGGTGATCTGATTGGTGTCGGTCTCGATGCGGTCGTCGTCGGAGTCGCTGGCGACCACCCACACCCCGGCGATCACCGCCACGAGCGCCGCTGCGGCGGCGACGATCACAAAGACTGCGGGACGCTTCGGTGAGTTCATGTCGGTACCGTTCTCCATGATGTGGACGACGCTCGATCCGGCGTCGGCCGGTCCCGTGTCGGTTTCGGTTTGGTCGAGTTGCTCGAGCAGGTCGTCGAGCAGGCGCGCCTCGAAGTCGGCCGTCGGGTGTTCGGACGTGTCGGCCACTGCGGACAGCCGGCTCAGTGCGTCGCGCTCATCCATGCGCCACCTCCTCGTAGTGCTCACGGAACTTCGTTCGCGCTCGGGCGAGGAGCGACTCGGTCGCTTTCGTGCTGCGCCCGATCACGTCGGCGACCTCGGCGACGCTGTAGCCCTCGACGTGTTGGAGGACCAGTGCGGTGCGCTCGGCGATCGAGAGCCGTTGCAGGGCCTGGACGACGACCTCGCGGTCACCGAGCCCGCCGTGCGAGTCGTCGACGTCGGTGTCGACGAGCTTGACGATCTTCTGGCGGGCGACGCCTTGCCGCCGCCAATGGTCGACGAGGCGGCGTTTGGCGACGGTGCGCAGCCACGACTCGGTGACGAAGGCGGCGTTACCGTTGCGGTACTCGCGCACCGCGGCGGTGAACGTCTCCGCAGTGAGATCCTCGGCGAGCGCCCGGTCGCCGCCGACTCGCAGCGAGAGGAACCCGTAGACGTTGGGGAGCGACGTGCGATACATCTCGCTGAACTGCCGCCGCAGCGCGCCGTTCAGGTTCTGTGCCCTCGCATTCATCGCATGTGCATTCGTTCGAGTGGCGCAAATCCCTCGCGCCGCCGACGAATTTCGACGATTTTCGCAGGTCGGGTCGCTGTGTCGTGCTGCGCCCGTGCCGCACCGGCAGACGGACGGGCGATGAGCGGCATCGAGCACCGCCCCACGCGAGCTGTTCTCGGCGGGCGACGCTTCGCTCGCAACCTCGATCAAGCCGCCGACGACACGCTCCGGGCGATGCTCGGGCGGCATTTCGTCGACCGCGCTCGGTATGCCCGAGCGATATCGGCCGGTCTCGACAAGGGCACCGTCGCGCGCTGTCCGTCGGGTCACCGCGACCTTGCCTCCTCCAGGCGGCCGTGACGCCGCTCATGCTCGAAGGTCAGATCCCCAACTCCGCGTTGGCGTGATCGGATTGATCGTTGGCGTTGATGGCGAGCGTGGCCCCGATGCCGACCGATAGCGTTCGGTGGGGTCAGGAGGAGACAAGCGTGTCACCGAGCCATGGCTACCTGCTCGATCCAGGTTTCAAGGGCATGCTTGCCTCCGTCGGCGTGCGACATGACGAAGTCCTGCGGCGCGCCGGACTTCCCGAGGACGTGCTGAATCGGCCAGATGTTCGGGTGTCCACGGAGCAGTTCTTCACGTTCCTTCGAGCGATCGAGGAATCGGTCGACGATCCGCTGTTCCCGATTCGGCTGGCCTCGCAGGTCGGCGCCGAGTCGTTCTCTCCACCGGTCTTCGCGGCCCTCTGCAGCCCAAATCTCGTGGTGGCCATGGAACGACTCGCGAAGTTCAAACCGTTGGTCGCGCCGGTCAGGCTGGCGGTGGACCACGACGATGCCGGACTTCGCGTGCGCTACGACTGGCTCGAGAGCTCGATCGGCCCGCCACCGTTCCTGATCGGTTCGGAGGCGCTCTTCCTCGTCAAGCTGGCGCAGCTGGGCACGCGCCATGACGTACGCGCCAGCGATGTGACCCTGCTCCGGGTTCCCACTGCTCGCGTCGCGTACGAGGACTTCCTCGGCTGTCGGATCCGTCAAGCTGACCACCTCTCGGTGTCATTCAACGCGGCGGATGCGCACCGTCCCTTCCTGACCGACAACAGCACCATGTGGGACATCTTCGAGCCGCAGCTCCGCGAGCGACTTGCGGACCTCGACGGCGCCGCCTCGTTCCAAGACCGCACGCGAGCGGTTCTGCTCGAGGTCCTACCGAGCGGCCAGGTGGCCGTCGACGTCGTGGCCCGTCGGCTGGCCGTGAGTTCGCGCACCTTGCAGCGCCGCCTTCAGGACGAAGGGACCAGCTTCAACGCGGTGCTCCGCGAGACTCGGGCGAGCCTGTCGCGGCACTACCTGGGCAACACTCAGCTCAGCTCCAGCGAGATCGCCTACCTGCTCGGGTTCGACGAACCGAACTCGTTCTTCCGGGCGTTCCAGCACTGGACCGGGACGACCCCCGACTCGTTGCGGCGGTCACTGCACACTGCGGTGTGAACGTCGCCTCAGCGTGGCAGGCCAGCGCTGGGGTCGCAGTCGCCATTAGGCATTGCGGAGGGCGAAGGCGGTGACCAGCTTCGCCGACAGCTCCGTCACCTCGGTTGCGTCGAAGATCGGCGTGTACACGTGCATGGCGTGGGTGGTGCCGAGGTGGTTCATGTGTCCAGCAAGCTTCCCTGCTCGGGCGAGCCGCCGGGAGAAGGCAATGCCCTCGTCTCGCAGCGTGTCGAGGTCGTTGGTGTGGAGTGAGATGGTGGGAAGCAGGTCGATCTCGTCGTCCGTCAGGAAGATCGGCCAGGCCTCACCCGTCGTCCAGTCAGACTCGTCGGGGGTGTAGGTCCGTGCGAAGTGGATGAGTTCAGCTACCGGGAACCCCGCGCCGTTGTTGTCGCGCAGCGATTGGAACTCGGCGTTTCGCCAGTCGCCCCAGTGGACTGGTCCGGCGATGTACGGCGCCCATGGGACCGCCCCGCTCACCTTGTTTGTCGCCACGCCGAGCTTCGCCGCCCGCACACACGTTGCGATCGTGAGGTTGGCTCCACCGGACTCGCCGTGCACGGTGATCTCGTCGATGTCTTCTCGCTCGCCGAGCCACCGCAACGCGGCGACACAGTCATCCAGACCGGCCGGAAACGGCGCGCGTGCGCCAACCCCTGAGCTGTTGCGGAAGTCCACCGAGACGACGGTGAGCCCGTCGCGTGCGAGCAGCCGGGCCCACGCTCGATAGGCCGCGCTCGTCGCGCTCAACAGCGCCATGCCGCCGCCGTGAATGAACAGCACGGCCCGACTCGAACTCGAGGCCCTCGGCGTGTTGACGATGAGCGGGATGTCGTTGCCATCGACTCCTTCGATCGTGGTCTCCTCCTCTGCGACCTCGTCGAGTAGGCCATCGGCGTAGGCCACGACGTTCGGCAGGTTGAAGATGAAGTCAGACCCCGCCTCGGACATCGCCGCGTAGTCGTGGATCTCGTCGAGCGTCGACTCGTCCGTGAGCGGCGAGGGCACATCTGAAAACCATCCGATCGCCGCCATGCCCTCGGCATCTCGGTCGGGCATCCCTTGGCCCTTCATGTAGGCGTACACCTCTGGATCGGGTGGCGGCATGGGTGGCATGGTGGACTCGGTCGCCATCGTGAGACTCCTGTCGTGCTGCGCCGCACGGCACGGCGCGTCGGTATCGGCCTCGCAACGTACGGCGGACCGAGGACAGCCCGTCCATCCAGTTCCGCCAATCTGCTATCGAATGACGCCAGTCGTTTGACCTCGAGCCCGCCCCGGCGTGCGTGAGATCGCTCACCGGGCGTGCTGACCGGGAGCGAGTTGTTGGCTGTCGTCGGCCCTGGCGGCTTCGTTCACCGGTGTCATCGAGATGTGGACGCCAAACGAGTATGCGACGACCGCCGCGCACTCGAAGCCCGCCGCCTGCTCTCGCTGCCCACGGCCAGTTCAACAGCAGTCGCTGACCGACTTGGATTCTCCGAACCGACCAACTTCATCAAGTTCATGAAACGAACCACCGGCCGAACACCCTCAGCGCTACTCGCCGCTTGAGAGGTCCGCCATCGTCACGTTCGAGGTTGGTGGACGTCGAGGCGGCCACGTTCGCTATCGACCGAGTGAGTTCTCCCGTCAGTGCCGAACAGGAACCACACGACGCCGGCCCTGGGGTCTGACCAGCGCAAGCAAGCACACCTAGGCTCGCCGGCATGACCGACCTGGATCACGAACGGCGCACCGGCGCCTACTTCGACTCTGCCTGGCCGGTCGAGTGCGGAGGTTCGCGACGCCAGAAGATCGCCGGCTCGGGCGGTCCTTCGATCCAGATGGGCGAGCGACTGGCGGCGACCACACGCGACACCGGTGGGTGGGCAGTGATGCTCGTTCAACGCGGTCCGGGCGAGCTCTACCTGCTCTGCGGGGCCAGCATCGACGGGCTGCCGCCCCAGCATCGCACCGACGGCGACTCGAACGGTTGGGTGGAGCGAGTCGACCCGATCACCCTCGAGACGATCGACCGCTCACCCGCGCTCCTGAGCGGTGGGTGGTTGTGGTGTGGCGCGATCGTCGTGCACCGCAACGGCCACCTGTACGCGGTCAACGGTCAGTTCGCGTACCGACTCGACCACGCCTGCAACGTCGTTGCAGAACGACAGCTTCCGGTCGACGGCCCCTACAACGGGCTCCTGATCCTGCCCGACGGAAACCTGCTCGCGCGCAACCTCGGCTTCCGAGCCGGCGACCGATGTGCGTGGGTCCTGCTCGATCCCGGTCGGCTCGACATCGTCGCCGAGCTGGTGCTCGACGAACGCTGCATGGGTCGCTTCAGCGCCGACACAGTCGGTGAGGTCACCTACGTGTACTTCACCACCGAGAACGAGATCCGCCGCCTGCGCTACACACCCGGCGACCTCAGGGTCGACCCCGATTGGAAAGGAAGTTACGGAGCAGGAGATGGACAGACCGACGGGTGGGACACCTCAGTCGGCGCCGGCAGTCTATGGATGATGGACATGGGTCGGCCCCCGATGTGGCTCGGGCCGGGCTCGGCTCGACAACGTGCGTTTCGCTTCTCGATCGATGATCCATCGACACCAGATGTGATCGACGAGATCGGTTCGCCGGGAGCATGGAACCCCGGACCGCCGCTCTATGACCCCGTCCACCGAGTACTTGTCCACTACGACTCGGCCGCGGCCACTGTGGTCGCCCATCGCTACCTCGGCCCGGGCGAACTCGAACTTCTGTGGCGGAAGGACGGTCACCGCAACTTCGTACAGATGCTCTGTTGGGCAGACACCGGCGAGCTCGTGTTGGAGAGTTCACCCGATGGCGCCACCCCGTTCGGAGGTCCAAACGCGGACCTCGTGATCGTCGACATCGAAACCGGCGACGAGCGGGGTCGCGTCGGCATCGGTATGTCGGGCACATTCGGCATGTTCTGTTGCCCGGGCTTCGAGCGCGACGTCTACGTTGCCGGCATCCCAGGCGGCATCGCCCGAGTCTTCGTCGAAGACTGACGCACAAGAACTGAAACGCAGGGCGACGAAGTCGAGCACCGCCATCAGTCCGCGCGGGCGGAGGCCGCAGCCACCGCAGTTCCTCGTCTCCTGGGGTCAATACGTTGTCGACGTTTGGCTCCTGATCACGGTTCGACGGTCTCGATGTTGAGCTGACCGGCGAGACCAGCAGTCCGGTGCACGGACACGGCCATGAACTCGGGCGAGGCCGACATCTCCAGCAACGTGGCCCGGCTCGGGTAGCGCACGATGGCGACCTCGTCCCACAGCTCCTCGACCTCACCAATCGCCAGGAACGAGACATCGCCCTCGAAGACGACCTCGGCCCCGAACAGCGGGAGCACGTCGCGCTGGCCCTCGGCGTAGAGCGCGTAGGCCTCCCGTCCGGTCAGATCGGTTTCCCTACCGTCCTCGTACTCGGCGAACTCCTTGAACTCGAGCAGGTTGACCATGTAGATCGGCCCGTCCGGCCCCGGTTGCTGGATCTCGGCGATCTGCTCCTCGCCGACGGGGGCGACCTGGTTCACGACGATCATTCCCTCGCCCGCAGCCCCCTGTTGGTCGGCCTCGGACAGCGCCGAGCCAGCGCCAAGATCGGCTGCCTCTTCTGACGCGTCCGCTGGGGCGCTGTCGCTGGTCTCGTCGGCCGTCGTCTCCGCTGTGCCCTCATCGACCGCTGTTTCCTCGACGGCCCCGGCGGTGGACTCGGCGACGCTGTTGCCGGTCTCGTCGATTGACGTGTCCGCCGGGGCCGTCTCGGCCACTGTTTCCTCGACGGCCTCGGTGGTGTCGTCGACGCCGTCGACCGCTTCTGGCTCGTCGCTGCCGCAGGCGGCGAGTAGCAGTACACCTACCATCAGGGCTGGGCCGGTGATCTTCTTCACGTTCGGGTCTCCTTCCGTTTGACGACGCCGGAGCGCGGTCCATGACTGATGGACTCATCGTCATGGAAGACCCCCGACCGGGAATCCGTCAGCGGGAGGCTTGACCGGTACTCCTCGAGGAGTAGTTGGCGACACTCGCCCGCCGAGCAGTCGCCCGCCGATCGCAGTCATCGATCCTCAACGCCCAGCTGACCGCTGAAGTTGAACACCGTGAACTCGCCATTGGGGAGAGCCCCACCGTCACAACGTTCGGCGTCGGAGGAGCGCCCGGCGAGGGCTTGATGGTTGTATCGAGCCTCAGCCGTTCGCTGCTGCCGCGATCGCGGCCTCGTTCGCCACGAACCACTCCCGCGCGTCGGGCGCCGCTTGCTCGGCGACCTGCTCCCCGATCGGTGGCGCGTCGAAGCCGCGGTCGAACTCGTATTCGAACAGGTCGAACTCGAAGTCGGTCCCGCGGGTGAGTTCGGTGACCACCTCGAGCGCCGCAAGCGAGACGCTTCCGTAGTTGACGCCGCCGGGAGCCTCGGACCCGTCGTACCGTTCGAATGAGAAGTCGATCTCGGCGTCGGCTCCGTCGTCGAGGTGGTCGCCGATCAGGGTCGGGATCGCGACGAGATCGCCGAGCGATCCCCAGATTTTGAGCGCGTTCCTCCGGATGATGGGGTCCGCATCAATGCGCGCGGTGTCGGCGATCGAGAACAGCTCGGCCCACCTCGGGTCGTCCTTATCCAGGAACTCCGCAAAGGATCGCAGGGTATCGAGCGCGCCAGCGCGCACGACGGCCGAGGAGTCGTCGAGCTCGGCGACGACCACGCCGTAGAAGTTGTCGGAGTCGCCGGCGTCGTCCGGATTGCCCATGTTGAGTTGGGTGAGCGCCGTGTAGGCCAATGCCGGTTCCGGCGACGCGATCGAGGTGCGGAAGAGTTCCTCGAGTTCGGTCGAGCCGCGAAATGCGGCAGTTCCAGGGAAGAAACCATTGGTACCGAGGGCGCCGAGAACGGCGCTCGTGAGCCGCGAGTCGTCGGATGCAGTCCCGAGAGCGATCACTTCGCCTCGCACCTCGTCAGCGAGCACCTCGTCGTGCACCGGGCTGTCCGTCATCACCGGATCGGCGAGAGCGAGGGCGCTCAGCAGCACGCCCGGGTCGGTCTCGAGGGTCAGTCGACCGAGCAACATGTCGGTCGTGACCTGGGTGACCAGCGTGCAGTCGTCCTCGTCGAAGAAGCAGTGGGTCGAGCGCACACCGTCGAGGGCTGCAGCGGTCACGGAGGGGACGGCTGACACCCGTGCCAGCTCGACGAAGAGCGGCCCGTTCGCCACCCCGTCGTCGGAAGCGTCGGACGGGAAGCGCTCGCCGTCGAACATGGCGAGCAGCTCCAGCGCGGCCGGGCTCAGCTGTCCGTTCGGATCGACCTCGGCGACCGTCGGGACCCCCGGCGCGGGCTCGACCAGAGCGGTCGTCGCCGGTTCGGTGGTCTGCGCGCTGGTCGCGGGCGGGTCAATTGACGAGGCCTCCGTCGTCGCCGGGACGGTCGTCGTGACGGCGCTGGTTGCGGGGGAACCGTCCGTCATCGCGACGATGTCCGACGCTGCGGTCGCATCCGACGCATCGTCGGTTCCTCCGCACGCGACTGCCAGCACCGCAGTGCAGACGACGATCGCCACGAGTCGGTGGCGACTCGTCCGCGACCCTCCGGCGCAGCGACGGTCATCGATCGCGTGGTCCACACACTTCGCACCGGCCCTCGACATGGCGCACTCCCCTGTTCGTCGGCGTGTGGCTGCGTACGCAAGCACATCTGAGTGCGCCTCACATGGGTAGCGGATTACTCACGCGTCACTGACGGCAACTGAGCAATTGCCAGCGCACTGACGCCGTCGTCAGACCCTCCGCTGGCGAACAGGAGCATCGCCACGAGTGTCACGACGAGCAGCAGGGCGAGCACGACGAGCACGAGCATTGGGCGAGCTCGCCGTTGTGGGCCCTCGCCCTCACGCCACTGCTCCTTGCCCTCGGGGGGTCCGCGCCGCTCGACCTCGGCGCGCACATTGTCGAATCCACCGAATCCACCGAGTCCGCCGTCGCCGGAACCCTCGGTCATGGTCGGAAGATATCCGACCCGACCTCGGCGCCCCTGTCAGCGCACGGGTCGAAGGTCTCGATCGGTGAACTCACCTCGAGCGTGGCGATGGGAAACAGGAGACACGGATCGTCGCCGCTCCATGTCGCGACGCGCGACCTGAAGTCGTTCGCCAGGTCCGTCCGCAACGCGCCGCGGTGGTCGAGGAACTGGCCCCAATGCGACATCCCCTGAAACGTGTTGCGGCCCCGCCGCACGGTCGCCGTACGGAGATGCTCGGGCGGGAACAGCGATGCGTACGACGTGGTGGAGTACAACCAAGAGCCTCTCGTGATCAGCCGAAGGTCGGGATGTTCGCGACGAGCGTGCGCAATCACAGAAGCGAGCTCACGTCGACGCTGTGGGAGCTTCGGGCGTGCGAGCGGGCTCGTCGTGTCGGTGTCCATCGAGAAGAAGTGCGTTTGCGCCGCTGCGCCACGGACGTCGAGCGAGAACGCGCCGCTTGTCGGCCAACCGCGGGCGATGTGCTCAGGCTCGACCGATGGCGTCGTCACGGCGACCTCCATCACCGCGTTGACGCAGCTGGCATGGTCGTCGTACGCGTCGAGTTGTTCGAGCAGGCGTACCCAGCTCGGGTCGGACGGGGCACCGAGACCGAGGCGACGCCGGAGATTGGTCAGCTGATCGACTCCGCTGGCGTACGACCCGATCCCGAGTTCGACGAATCGGTCGACGAGGGCGAGTTGCAGCGACACATAGTCCGCTGACACGGGCGGCTTCGACATCGTCGACTCACACCTGTTGCTGCTCGCCCAGTGCCACGCTGAAAACGCTGCCGGTCATATGGAACAACGGGTCGGTTTGGTAGCGGTCACGAAGATCGCCGAGCCGATCGTCGGGGTTCGTCGTGAGCTCGGCGACGGCGTCGAGTGCATCCAGCATGTCGGCGGTCGGCTCTTCTGACGGTTCCCAGTGAAGCCCCCAGATGTCCCACGGCAACATCTCGACCTTGTTCAGCGCGGCAAGATCCAGACGCAAATTCTGGGCGATCCAGAACGCGCCGTGTTCAGGTATCGACGTCAGACCGCACCGATCTGCGTCGAGTTCACCGGCCCGCCACGCCCGCCACGCTTGACCGCCGGTGAGGAACTGGTCGGACGTCACCGTGACGACGTCCGCCATCGGGTCGAGCCCGTAGAGGCGCCGCCAGGTCGGGTCGAGTTGCGCATCGACCATGATCCAACGCGCCTGACGCTCATCCCAGTACTCGGCGATCCAATGGTCCTCGAAGTAGTCCGGAACGAAGTAGGTCGCGAATCCACAGCGCGACCTCGCCGGTACGCCAGCCGCTCGAAGCAATGCCACCGTGAGCAGCGAGTAGGTATGACATCGCCCGCCGACTCGTGCTTCGGGCGCTCGGGGCTGGCGCAGGTCCCGAGCGTCAACCTCGAGAGCGGCAGCGAGCACCGATGCGGCGTTGCGTTGATGGACCGTTGCTGCCTGAGACGGCGGTAGATCAACTCCATAGAGGTCGTTGGCGAAGAGGTCGTAGATCAGAATCCCTTGGACGACCTCGACGGCCGAGGTGACGTCAGCGACGTCGAGTGCAAACGACGAGATGTCGGTGTGACGGCCTGGACCACCAAAGAACTCGCTCGGTGCCGGGTTCACGTGTCGATCATCGCGTATCAACCCGCCGGAATCACTCGGCAAAGAACTCCGTGAGCGCTGCTTCGAGGACGTCGAGCTGGACCGGGATGGTGAGCGCATTCGTCGAGAACATGGCGAGTGCGTCGGCGCCGGTGACGGCGGCCACCCGTCCGGCTTGAACTGCGGGCAGTGTGGACCACAGCGGATTCTGTTCGAGCTCCGCGGCCGTCGAACCGATCGGGTCGATGACCACGATCCCCTCGGCATCCAGTTCCCCGACCTCTTCGGCCGAAAGCTGGTTGATGTCGGGGAAGTCCCCACCGTTGGGTTCGGGCAGCGGCTGGAGACCGCCCGCAACGAGCAACTCGTTGAACAGGTTGTCCACCGCCGTGTACTGGTACACCTCGTCGCCGCGCACCGTGACGATGTCGATCGATCGTCCGGCGGCGAACGGAGCCCGCTCCGTGAGGTCGTCGAAACTCGCTTCGATCGCTTCCACCTTCGTCGTGGCCTCGCCGAGTCGCCCGATGGCCTCCCCGACGGCGAGCAGCCCACCTCGCCAATCCGTACGTCCGACAACGATCGTTGGTGCGATCTCCTCCACGGTGTCGAGATTGTTCTCGTTGACGAGCCCGCGCACGGAGAGAATCAAGTCGGGCTCGAAGGTGGCCAACAGTTCGAGGTTGACCTCGGTCGGGAACGGGAAGATCTCGATTCCAGGGTCGGTTGCGCCCGCTTCTTCGAGCCACGGAACCTCGATGGGGATGCCCGAGCCGCCGTAGGCAACCGGCTGAACACCGAGCGCCAGGAGCGAGGCCAGCTCCGTTCCTGCGCTGACCGCCAGGATGCGGTCCGGCGGTGCATCGAGGGTCGTGGTACCGATCACGTGCTCGACGGTCACCGGGAAGGACGCCGACTCGGCCCCGACGCTCTCGCTCGGCTCCCGCTCGTGCGCGCCCGCTGAGTCAGCGTTCTCGACCGCCGCGGCGGCGTCGGGGTTGGACTCGCGTGTCGGGTTGGGAACGGCGGGCGCTGCCGTCGTCGTTGACGCTGCGACCGCCTCTCCCGCCGCTGCCTCCGGGTCGACTGCGGACGCCCTTGCACTCGACGGGCTCGCATCGGCGCCGCCTTCATCGGCGCCGCACGCGGCACTGAGGAGGAGGAGTCCGCTCGCGGCCAGCGCTGCGGCGCGAGTTGGGAAGGCTCTGTTGTCAGGGGAGGTTCGGATCACCTGACCACCCTCATCTACCAGATCGCGCAGATTCGGCCATGCATCGCGCAGTTCGTTCACGATCTGTGGTTCCGTCTCGACAACCAAAGACGGCGGCAGCGACGTGGCCTCCTTGAACGCACGGGCGAATGCCGTCGTCGATCGATATCCACAACGGGACGCGACGTTGTCGACGGTCCATCCGGCCGCGAGCATCGAGACCGCCGTGCGGATCCGCACCTCGCTTCGCCACGCAGAAAACGACCGACCGGTGGCCGCGGCGAAGCGCCGTCGGAAGGTTCGAATCGAGTATCCGGCGTATTCGCCCCAGGCTGCTACATCTCTGAGGTCGGACGGATCGTTCAGGAACGCAACCACCACACGGCGGATCCTCGGGTCGGTCGGCACCGGCATCGATACGGGCCGCCCAGCATGCGCAAGTGCGATCTGGCGGGTGACCGCTGACGCCACGGCAGGAGCCCACTCCTCATCCCATTGAGCAGGCAACCACTCGAGCAGGGCGGTGATCGCAGGATCGATACCGAGGTGAACGGTTTGCGCCCACGTCGGCGGACAGGTCGACGACACGAACAACGCAGCACCCACCGAACCTTGACCGTGGATCTCGAGCGCCGCCATCGAGCTGACCCACACCGCGCCGGTCGGCTGCATCGTGAAGTTGCGGGCGCCGGCGCGGACGTGGACATGGCCGTTGCCGCGCAGCCACACGAGGCGGTGGTGGACCGAATCGGCGCCCGGGGGTGAGCCATCAACCGCAAAGTCGTCGGGGCGCGACCACTTCTGGGCCGACAACGACTCGACCTTGGAGACGACAACTCCGCCGCCGGTCACGAGCGCCTTCGCCACCGCGGCCAGGGTAGCCCGGCGCCAAAAGCTGCTCCGCTCGACTGGCGTTGGTGCGGTTCAGGCAGAACCGACGGATGTGGTGTGTTCTGTGTTGCGGCCTGGGGTGATCGCCAATACGAGTCCGGCTCGGAAGCTCTCGAGCCGATGCCAGGCGTGTGGTGGGTTGATGACAGCGTCGCCTTGGCGCAGGTGCACGGTTCGCACGTTGCCGTCTTGGGATTGTTCGACGCTCAGGTGTCCGGTGAGGCAGACGAGGACTTCGTCGCCGGCGGGATGTCGTTCCCAGTGGTGCATGGGGACCGATGGGTGGTGTTCGAAGATCATCACCAGGCGCCCGTCGGGACCGTCGCGTGTTGTTGCTTCCCGGTAGTGCGCGAGGGCGTCGGGGTCCCAGCTGAAGCCTCTTATGAGGCTTGCTCTGCCGCCGATCCCGAGGTGGATGGGAGTCGACCTGAGGTCGTTCGGCTCGGTGGCGGGCGTTGCGGGGTCGAGGTGCACCTGAGTTCCCAAATCCGATGTGGCCCTACCGGTCGATGTCGCGCATGTCGATCGCCGACGTCCACTGCATGTGGAGGAGGCGCCATGTTGTGTCGGGCTCATCGACGAAGACAGCCGTCACGTGAAACGTGCTGGGCGTTTCCCGCATCGTTGTGGCGCTCGTGACCGTGGAGGTCAACACGACCACTCCTCCAGGGGCCGCGACAACGTGACCTGGGGCGAGCAGATCCCAGGCAGTAAACGGCGGGTGCCCTTCGACCTCCTTGGTGACGTCGGCTTTGCCGAGCGCTCGGGGAAATGAGGGAAACACGAACTGGGCGTCGTCGCGGACGTGTCGCTCGAAGAACGCAGTGTCGCTGCGGGCAAACGCGTCGAGGAACTGACCGATGCGCGCTTGGTACCGCGCGGCGTCGCGCTGGGGCTCCTTGCTGGCGAGCTGTTCTGACCACCGTTGGCGGTCAAGCCAGTCCTGCACCACGGCGAGTGCCTCATCGCGTAGCTGATAGGACCGTCCGCGTCCGTCGCCGGTGACATCGAAGCGCTCGACGACTCCCTGGTCGCGCAGCAGACGGAGCTGCCGGCTGACGGCTGCGGTGCTGAGCCCGAGTCGTTCGGCGAGCACACCGGTGCGCGCCGGGCCGTGGCTCAAGGCATCGATCAGCGCGCGGCGATTTGGATCCTGCAGGAGCTTGAACACGTCCCCGATTGTCTCCATGATCCCATTTTATTGCGCGATTGCGCAACTATCAATGCTACGCGATACTACATCGCTTACTCACCGCTGTTAGCCGTGGTTAACGCAACCGTGCAGGAACTGAACCAGAAGGAGATCTGCGCATGTCCAGACCCCATCGATCTGTCGCAGTCGCAGCACTACTCGCCGTGTTCGTCGCAGCCTGCGGGGACAGCGACTCGCCAGACCAAGACGCGGCGACGCCCGTGTCTGCAGACGCACCCGACACGACGGTCACCGCGTCGACGACGGATGCGCCCGTCCCCAGCGGAGCGGAGCAAGCAGCGAATCAGATCACCGTCGTCGATGCCGTCGACGAGGTCTCGCTGACTCCCACCGACACGGGCATCTATGCGCTCGACGAGTCCGCCGGCGTCGGCCTGTTGACGCTCGGGGTTGAACCGGTCGCAATCGCCCGCTTCTACCAAGACGTTGCCGTCGCTCCCGTGCTCGAGCTGACCGGATCGAACACCGTCGAACCAGGAGGGGTCGAAGCCGTCGCCGCCACTGAGCCTGAGTTGATCATCGGTGTCGGTCACCCGAGCCACATCGAGGCTCGACCTGAGCTGGAAGGAGTCACGACCGTCGTCACCCCAGACGGTGCGAGCTCATGGGCCGACCAGCTCCGCGTTTACGGAGCAGCAACGGGGCGAACAGAGCGAGCTGAGGCGGTCATCGCTGCCGTCGAGGCCCGCATCGAAACACTCCGCTCCGACCTCAAGTCAGCTGGCGCCGCCGGCGGCGAGGCGTCGATCATCCAAACCTTCGGGACCGACTACTACACCTACGGACCCGACACCCTCGCCGGTGAACTGCTCCAAGCACTCGGCTTCACACGGTCCGAGATTCAGAGCGATCCCGACGGCATGAGGTTCATCCAGGTCTCGCCCGAACTCCTGGGTCAAGAAACAGACGCAGACGTCGTTTTCGCTCCCGCCGGCAGCGACAGCGACGGCCTGTCCGTGTTCGACAACCCGGCAGTCAACGTCGGCGATACGCCGGCAGGCGTCGTCCTCGAGGTCTGGTTCCAACCACACGCCCTCGCGGCGTGGGTCATACTCGACGACATCGAAGCCGTCCTCCTCGGCGACGGACAAACCACCACGCTCGACGACGTGCCACAAGTGTGGGAGGAACTCCTCGCCGCCGCCGACGCCGAGCAGTGACGAGCACGGTGTTGCGCTGGCGCTCACTAGGCCAGTGCTCCCGGGCCGCGCTGTACGACCGCCGCACAGCTAGCCCGCGGTCAACCCGGCCCACACTGCGAGCGCGTCGTCGACGGTGTGCGTCGTGCGGTCGCCGAACAATATCGACTCGTAGTCGTCGAGAATCCACCACGCCGACAACGGCGTGCTGACCGCCCAGGTCGTTGAGTCGACATCGGCCTCGATCTGGGCGTCGGGGAGGAGCTCGTTGTCGAGCGCCGACAGACCTGCGGTGAAATCACCAACTAGCGAGATGATGATGTCGGCGCCCTGCGACGGGACGAGCTCATCGGCGATCTCGATGTAGCCGAAGTCGGAGGGGTCGTCGTTGGTCTGATCCGGCGGGCGCAGTAGACCGAAGTCCTCGGCGAGCGCGGCGGCGAGCACGGGCGGCTCCAGCGCGAAGAACCCGCCGCCGTCGGGGCCGAAGTCGACCACGATCGAGAGACTGCTGCCAGCGAGGTCTGAATCCCGCACTTGGGTGGCCAGGGCTTCGCTGCGTTCGGCCACACGGCCGATGATCTGCTCGGCACGCTCGTCGGTGCCCGTCACGGCGGCGAGCACTCTGAGCTGCTCCTCCCACGACGCCTCTTCGAGATCGGGAAGGACGACCGGGGCGATCTCCTGCATCACGCCGGCGACCTCGAGGTGAGCGGGCTGTCCGGTTCCGATGATCATCGTCGGTGTCTCCGCAGCGAGCACTTCGATGTTGCCCGATTCGATCACGCCGACACCGGCGTCCTCGGCCACGGCGAGCGACGCTGCGTCGAAGAAGTAGTTCGCTGTGCTGTCCGGGACGACGCCAAGGGCGAGCAACATCTGAGCGGCCCACTCATCGAGCGCCACGATTCCCGATGTGGTGATCGGCACCGTGATCTCGCCGTTTGCTGCTTCGACCGTCACCATCACGTCGTCGCCCACGCCGTCGCCCACGTCGTCGCCGCTGCGTTCGGTCGAACCGTCACTCGTCGAGTTCTCGTCACCCGACTCGACGTCCCCCTGTGCGGGCTCGGTCGCATCGGCCAGCGCGCCGTCACCGGTCGCT
>JBCCVW010000073.1:0-19691 GCA_039194665.1 Actinomycetota bacterium | reverse complement strand
GTGTAGTAGCCGAGGTTGAAGATGCGCCGGCGATCGGCATCGGTGCAGTCGATCATGTGCTCGGTATCGACGGCCGCCAGGTGCTCGCCCACGATGCGCGCGGCGTCCAGGGTGCTCAGGCTGCCGTCGAATCGTTCGGCGAGCAGCTTTTGTCGTTCGCTGGGATACAACGCGGCGCCGTCGGTGGCCACGGTGATCAGTGCATCGTCGGGCCCGAGATCGTGGAGGCGTGCGGTCTTGATGGCCGCAAGCACGTTGCAGATGGCCGAGAATCCGAAGTGGGCGAGCTGATCGACGATTGCCGACGGCACCGCCAATTCGTCGACGAGATAGGCGCGGCCCGCGCCGGTGTTGAACACCGCATCGAGCTCGTCGGTGGCCCGATCGGATATCGCCACGACGACATCGGTGTTGGTCACGTTGTGGATCAGCGGAATGTGCTTGTCACCGATCCCCTGGATGTTGTGCTCACCGAACCCGTTCTCGAGCATCGTCGGACACTCCAACGCCTCGACGGCAACGATCCGTGCGCCGTACCGCTCCTTCAAGGCATCTCCGGCCGCGATCGTGCCGGCCGACCCGGTCGCCGACGTGAACGCCGCCAGGCGAAGATCGCGGCCGGTCGCGGCACGCACGTGCTCGAACACGTGACCGAGGGCAGTCCCGGTGACCGTGAGGTGGCCGAGGTGGTTGCCGAACTCGGCGAACTGGTTGAACACGAAGTTCAGCGGGTCGAGCGCCAGCTCGTTGCACGCGTCGTAGATCTCCTTGACATTCGACTCGGAGCCGACGGTGCGGATGATGTCGTTGGCCGGGTCGAGACACCAGTGCTCGAGCCAATCGAAGCGCTCCTGGCTCATCCCCTCGGGCAAGATGGCCACGCCGCGGCTGGCCATGATGCGACTGATGGCGATGCCACCGCGGGCGTAGTTGCCGGTCGACGGCCAGATCGCGCGTTGTTCGGTGGGGTCGAACTGGCCAGTGACGATGCGCGGCGCCAAGCAGGCGTACGCAGCGAGCACCTTGTGCGCCGTGATCATTGGGAATCGGTCGCCGAACGCAACGATGATTGGACTCCGAACGCCCGTGAGCGAGCTGGGCAACACGACGTGTTCGGGGACGTCGACCCGCCGTCCACGCAGGTCGTTGTACCAGTGGACGCGCCACAGATTGCGGGCGTCGGCCGCCTGTGGATCGGCGTCGCCGACTCGTTCGGCGTGGTCAAATCGCGAGGGTTGGGCCAGCTCGGCGAACGTGGGCAGCACGATGCCCCGCTCGGCGAAACGTTGTGCCGCCTTGACGATCGTGGCCTCGTCGACGATGCGGTCGGCGAGGCCGAGCTGGTCTTCCAGGGCGGTCATCACCAGGCATCCTCCGGGGGAAGTGTGCTCGGACCAACGTTGGCATCGAGCCACGCGCAGAGGTCGGCCGCGCCCGCCCACGCATCGCGCACCTTGGTCGCTGCCTGCTTCGTGTGCAGCCACTTCGGACTCCCGAAGTCGCGCGTGGCGATCAGGCCCTTGCGGCGCAGCAGCTCGATGCGCGGGTGATCTTTCGGATAGCCGCGCGGCGCGGTCTTCAGCTCGGAGATAGCGGCGATCGAGTACCGCCGCCGACGCACGTCAGCGACCAGCTCGTCGATCTCGGCGCCGGTGCGCTCGTCGTCGACGGCAGCCCGGAACCGGGACAGCTGGTCCTTCGCCATCGCGTAATACCCGGCACCAACGAACAGACCCTCGGCGGAGAGCTGCATGTAGTAACCAGCGCCGCCCTCGCTCTCGCCGTATGCGCCTTGGTGCGTCTTGTACGGCGGCTTGTTCTTCGAGAAGCGCATGTCGTTGTGCGGCCGGAACAGGTGGAACGGCCCGTACTCGTCGAGTGCGTCAGCGAGCGCCGCCATCGGGGCCCGGACCTCGTCGTCGTAGCGCCCCTTGTTGGCCTGCCAGAACGACTTGGAGTTGTCGGCACCGAGCTGTTCGTAGAACGCCAGCCCATCGGCCGGAAACCCGCGGAACTCCACGTCGGTCACGGTACCGGAAGTACGGTGCGCTCATGCCCGACGTGCTGCTCGGACGAGCCCCCGGCGACGACGACCCGATCACCGCGACCAGCATCGAGACGAGCGACCTCACCACGCACGGCGTGATCGTCGGCATGACCGGGTCGGGCAAGACCGGCTTGGGCGTGGTGCTGATCGAAGAGATCCTGCGAACGGGGCTGCCGGTGATCGCCATCGACCCGAAAGGCGACCTGACCAACCTTGCGCTCACGTTTCCCGGACTGTCGGCCGACGAGTTCCGGCCGTGGATCGACGAGAGCCAGGCCGCCGCCGCAGGTGTCAGCCCGGACGAGTTCGCCGCGGAGCAGGCGACAATGTGGCGCGACGGACTCGCTGGCTGGGACCTCGACGGCGCCGCCATCGAACAACTCCGCTCCTCTGCGCCGGTCACGATCTACACCCCGGGTTCGACCGCCGGCGTGCCGCTGAACATCGTTGGTTCGCTCACCGCGCCCGATGATCTGAGCGACAGCGAACTCGTCAACGACGAGATCGACGGTTACGTGTCGGGTCTGCTCGGACTGGTCGACATCGAGGCCGACCCGTTGGCGAGCCGTGAACACATCCTGCTGTCCAACCTGATTGCCCACGCCTGGAACGCCGGTCAGGCGATCGACCTCACGGCACTGGTGGGGATGGTAGCGATGCCGTCGATCCGCAAGCTCGGCGTGTTCGAGCTCGACCAGTTCTTCCCGCCCGACGATCGGATGGCGTTCGCCATGCGCCTCAACGGCTTGCTCGCCTCACCTGCGTTTGCCGAATGGGCGACCGGCGAGCCCCTCGACATCCAGTCGCTGCTGTACCGCCCCGATGGCGGGCCGCGCTGCGCGGTCATCACCACCGCACACCTCGGCGACGAGGAGCGGCAGTTCGTCACGTCGCTGCTGTTGAGCAAGTTGATCACCTGGATGCGCCAGCAGAGCGGGGTCACCGACCTGCGGGCGCTGTTGTACATGGATGAGGTCGCTGGCTACCTCCCGCCCACCGCCAAGCCGCCGACCAAGGGCCCGATCCTCACGCTGATGAAGCAAGCGCGGGCGTTCGGTGTCGGCGTGGTGTTGTCGACGCAGAACCCCGTCGACGTCGACTACAAGGCACTGTCGAACGCAGGGACCTGGATGATTGGCCGCCTGCAAACCGAACAGGACATCGATCGGCTGCTCGACGGCATGACGTCGGCTGCGGGCACCGTCGACCGCGGGGCGGTGGCCGACTCGATCTCCGGGCTGGGCAAACGAACCTTCGTCCTCCGTCGCGCCAAGAGCGACCAGCCAACGACGTTCTCCACGCGTTGGGCGATGAGCTACCTGCGAGGTCCGCTGACGCGCGACCAAGTCCAGGTGTTGATGGGCGAGCAAGCATCCGCTGCCGCCCCCGTCGCTCCCCCTGCTGGCACCGCAGCCGCTGATACCACCCCGTCAGCGGCAGCGGCTGGATCGACAGCGTCCGCCAAACCGGAACTCGCCGACGGCGAACAGACCGACATGCCGGAGGTCGCCGATGGGCGCCTGACCGCGTTCGTCGACATCGCGGCGCCATGGCTGCGCGATCTCGAACACGTCGACGCCAACTCCGCGGGTGATCGATGGGAGGCAGCGGCGGTGGCCCGGGTCAGCGTGCGTTACGACGAGACCAAGGCCGACCTCGTGCACGACACCGAGTTCGAAGCGGTGCTCGCCCCTTTACCCGCCGAGGTCGACACCGTGGCCGTCGAGTCGCGACTGGCCAGCGTGGACTACGACGACCGTGACCTGCGTGACACTCCCGACCGCGAGCGGGTCTTTCGTGTTCCTGACGCCCGGATCAGCACCAAGTCGTACTGGCAACAGCTCGAGCGAGCGCTGCGCGATCACCTCACCGCCAGCTTGACGATCGAGCTGCCCGCCAACAGCGCGCTCAAGTTGTACGGCCGGCCGGGCGAAACGGCCGACGACTTCGCCACACGCTGCCGCACCGCCGCGTCCGAGCGCGCCGACGCTGACATCGCCAAGCTGCGCGACCGCTACGAGAAGAAGGCGACCACACTGCGCGATCGAATCGACGCGGCAGAGGATCGCGTCGATGTGCTCGAGGCCGAAGCGTCGAGCAAGCGCAAATCCGAGCTGCTGTCGACTGCGGGATCGCTACTCGGCGGCCTGCTGTCTGGTCGGCGGTCGGTCGACCGTCTCCTCGGCGACGCTGGCAAGGCGGCCCGCCGTCGAGGCTCGAGTTCGGCGGGCGGGAAGCGGGTCGACGCCGCCCAGAACAAGGTCGAACGCTTGAGCACCGAGCTCGCCGAGCTCGAGGCCGACGTGGCCGACGACATCGACGAGCTACGCACCAAGTGGGACACCGCCGCCGAGGACGTTTCGACGATCGAGATCGGCGTCGAGCGAGCCGACGTCAAGGTCACTCGATTGGCCCTCGGCTGGGTCCCGACGGCCTAGCTGCCGACCGATCGATCGCCGTGACCATCTCGCGTGCCGACGGAGAGACTCGAACTCTCACTGACGGCCACCTAAAGACCGTGCCTCTGCCAATTGGGCTACGTCGGCGTCGAGCCGCGACCCTAGCGGCGAGCGCCACCTGGGCGACCACGGCCGTCACGGGCACGCTGATGTTGACGCAGGCGTTCGGGTGGGACGGCACGCCGATCGTCGCCGCCGGACAGGCATTGACGCCGTACCTCGTCCTTGCCTGCGCCGGGTCGGCGGTCATCGCTCGCGCCTGCGCACGGCACACCGCCGCGGTCGGCGCCACCGTCGTCGGCATGGTCGGGCTCGGCCTCGCCGCACCTCTGGTGTTCGCGCCCTCGCTTCCGCCTGCAGACGATGGCCCCAAAGAGCGGCTGGCATCGGTCAATCTGCTCTACACCAACGAGCAAACGATCGACATCGCCAACACGCTGAGCCAACTCGATCTCGACGCGATCGTGTTCAACGAGTACAACGACGCGCACCGCGCCGCGCTGATCAATAGCCCACTGAGCGATCAGCTTCCGTACCGCGTCGAGCGGCGAGGCGAGTACGCGCAAGGAATCGCCATCTGGAGCGCACACCCGCTCACCCCTGCCACTCCCCCGCCAACTCCGAAGGCGTCGGTCGCCGCAGTGCTCCCCAGTGGGATCGAACTGATCGCCTTCCACCCGCCGACACCAGTCGGCAACAACGCCGCGTGGCGCGCCAACCTGTCGGCGCTCGCCGCGGCGATCGAAAACCCGCAACGCCCGACCGTGGTGCTCGGCGACTTCAACGCGACCTATTGGAACCCATCGTTTCGCCAACTGCTGCGCCAGGGATACCGCGACGCGGCAACGGCGTTGGGCAGGGGCTTCACCGCAACGTGGCCGACCGATCGGCTGATTCCAGCGTTCGCCGGAATCGACCATGCGCTGGTCGAGCGCGATCGTCTCGTGCCGACGGCATTCGACACGGTCGAGGTACCCGGCAGCGACCACCGGGGGATCGTCGTAACGGTCAGCCGGCGCCGCTGAGGAGTGCGTCGAGGAGCGCACGAAACGCCCGACCGCGATGCGAGATCGCGTGTTTCGCGTCGGCTGACAGCTCCGCAAAGGTGCGGCCATCGCCGTCGTCGGGCACGAAGACCGGGTCGTAGCCGAACCCGCCGTCGCCGCTCGGCGCCATGGCGATGTGTCCCCGACACTCCCCTTCTACCGCGGTCTCCGAACCGTCGGGCCACACCACGATCGCGACGGTGCGAAAGCGGGCCGCGCGATCGGTGGCGTCACCGAGTTCGGCGAGCAGCTTGTTGACGTTGTCGGCGTAGCTGCAATCGTCGCCGGCATACCGGGCGCTGTACACGCCGGGGGCGCCGTCCAGCGCATCGACTTCGAGTCCGGTGTAATCGGCGACAGCCGGCTCACCCGTGGCTGCACCGATCGCCGCGGCCTTCAGCCGGGCGTTGCCCAGGAGTGTGTCGGCGTCCTCCACCACGTCGGGCACCTCAGGAGGTCGGGGCGCGAGCTCGACTGACGTGCCGAGGATGTCTTGGATCTCCGCCACCTTGTCGGGGTTGGCCGACGCGCAGACGAGGCGCATCACCGGCCAGCGGGCTGGTCGCTCGGCGGGGTCGCCAACAGCTCGGCCTGGCGGCCGGTGATCGTGGCCAGCCCGCCTTCGGCGAGTGCGAGGAGCTGATCGAGCTCGCCGCGGGTGAAGGCGGTGCCCTCCGCTGTGCCCTGCACTTCGACGAATCGCGGCTCGCCATCGCCAACGGGACGCAGCATCACCACGTTCATGTCGACGTCGGCGGTGCTGTCTTCCACGTACGGCAGATCGAGCACCGGCGTACCACCGACGATGCCGACGCTGATCGCGGCGCAGTACGAGTGCAGTGGGTTGGCCTCGAGGTCACCGCGCTGCACGATTCGTTCGAGCGCATCGTGCAGTGCGACGAACCCGCCGCAGATGCTGGCGGTGCGTGTCCCGCCATCGGCCTGGAGCACGTCGCAGTCGACGATCACTTGCCGTTCACCCAGGACCGACATGTCGCATGCGGCGCGCAACGAACGGCCGATCAATCGCTGGATCTCGACGGTGCGTCCGCTCTGCTTGCCCTTGGCGGCCTCGCGATTGATCCGCTCTGGCGATGCACCCGGCAGCATCGAGTATTCGGCGGTCACCCACCCCGTACCGCTGTTGCGCATCCAGCGCGGGACGTCGTCGTCGACGCTGGCGGTGCACAGCACACGCGTGCGTCCGAACGACACGAGGCACGAGCCGTCGGCCATCTCGGTGTAGTCGCGCTCGAACGCCAGCGGGCGGAGGTCGTCGGCGGCGCGGCCATCGGGTCGGGTCATCTGGGCTCCCAATATTCGGTGTGGTCGAGTTCGGGTCCGAGCAATCGACTGCCGAGCTCACGGAACCGGTCGACGTCGCCACTGGACAAGAACCGATGCTCTCCGATCGCACCGGGGTCGCGCAACAATCCGAGCGAACCCAGCGTGGCACGGACGGCGAAGGCGGTCTCGTCGGCCGAGCTGACCAGCGTGACGCCGGGACCGAGGACTTCGCCAATCGTGCGCGCCAAGAACGGGTAATGCGTACACCCCAGCAGCAAGGCGTCGACGTCGGCGGCACGAATCGGGGCGAGGAGCCGTTCGGCCAGCACCGTGACCTCGTCGCCGGTGGTTTGGCCGCGTTCAACGAATTCGACGAAACCCGGGCAGGCGGCGCTCGTGAGGTGGACGGGCGCGCCGGCATCGCCGATCGCCCGCAGGTAGGCCCCTGACGCCACGGTGCCGACGGTGCCGATCACGCCGACGCGGCCGGTCACCGTGGTCTGCACCAGCGACGCAGAACCCGGGACGATCACGTCGATGACGGGAACGGGCAACTCGTCGCGTAGATCGTCGAGCCCGGCGGCCGTGGCGGTATTGCATGCGACCACGATCGCCTTGGCGTCGTGGTCTTTCACCAGACTCCACGCCAACTGACGGGCATACGCACGTACGTCGTCGAGCGGCTTCGAGCCGTATGGATACCGCCCGGTGTCGCCGATGTACACGAGGTCCTCACCGGGCAGTAGGTCGATCGCGGCGCGCGCCACGGTCAACCCACCAAACCCGGAGTCGAACATGCCGATCGGCCGATCCACGGCCGATCAGCCTATGTGCGTGGCAGAGCGCTCAGCTCTCCGCCGAAATCACGGCGTCCATCACCTGGACGTAGCCGTTGACGTCTCCCTGGTCCGAATCGACGAACGCGGCGCCACCGATCGTCGCGCCATCGATCGCGTACGTCACCCCGTCGATGGTCAGCGTCGCCTGCGCAAGAACCTGCGCCTCGGTCAGCGCCTGGCCCTGCAGGATCTGTCGACTCAACCACTGGTTGAGTTCCGTCTCCTCGGTCGGCACCTCGGTGCCGGCGGCATTGACTGCGTCATTGTCCGGCGCAAACACCGTCACAGGGGTATCGGGATCTTGCAGCACGGCCACCAGGTCCTCCTGACCGGGGCCGCTCAGCAAACCGACGAATTCGCTGGTGTCGCTGCGGTCGTTCAACGTGTCCCACGCAGTGATCAGTCCCGGCTGCGTGGTTTCGGTCGTCGTCTCCGTCGTCGTTTCGGTCGTTGTTTCGGTGGTGGTCGACGTCGACTCGGTGGTCGTCGTCTCCGGCACCGTCGTGGTCGTCGAGGTCGTCGAGGTCGTGGTCGTGGTCGACGTCGTCGTGGTCGTCGGGATCTCCTGGCTCACGAGCTCACACGTCACCCGATCGCCGGGGAGGAACTGGTGGTTCGGGAAGGTGTACGACACCACCTGATCCACGGTCGCGTCGGGCGGATCGACCGAGACGGTCATCGAGATCGTCGAGTTCTGTTCGTCGGGTCGTCCGAGCACGCAGTCGACGGTCGGTCCTGGCGGCGAGAAACCGGCATTCTCGGTTTCGACCATTTCGAACGACGACGTCCACGCCGACGGATCGCCAACGGTGTCGTTGGGCGCCCACGTGAACGTGAGCTCGCCGTCGGAGTTGGTCGTGCCCCCGACGCCCTCGGTCCCCGGGCCAGTTTCTGGGCTCGACCACGTGTAGTCGGTCGGAGCATCGGCAGGACCGGTGACCGCAGCGAAGAAGCCGCGCTCGAGCCCGGTCCCGCCTTGGTCGACAGCACGGATGACAACACTGGTGGACAGGTCGCTGTCGTCGTCGGAGTCATCGCTACCGCCCCACAGCAGCCACACCAAGCCACCGATCACCAGGGCAGCGACGATGATCACGGCCGCGAGCGGGCCGGCTTTCTTCCACCACGGCTTGTCTTCGGCGTCGTCGCCATCGATCGAGTACTCCAGACCGTCACCAGGTGGCGGGGGCACCGAGGCGCCGCCAGCTCCCGCCGCTCCAGCGGCTGCGGCAGCAGCACCCGCCTCGGCCGCAGGCATCTCCGTCGTTGGTGGAGGTGGCGGGGGTGTCGACCCGGTGGACGGATCGGGGCCCGGCGTACTCGGCAGCGGTTCGGTTGGCTCCGTGGGATCGGCCATCGAACCAGCATCGCATGGGGCGGTCGTCGAAACGCGGAACCCCGCCGGTCTTGATTCGTGTTTGAGCCCGCGACCACGCACCGTGACCGAATTCGATCTGTCAGGCTGGCTGGGTGAGCACTCCGCAGATACTCCTCGAACGTCACGGGCGCGTCGCGCTCGTCACGCTCAACCGTCCCGACGCCTTGAATGCGCTGAGCACGAGCCTGCTCGCCGACCTGCTCGCAGCGACCGAGCCCCTCGACAGCGACCCCGACGTCGGATGCATCGTCGTCACCGGTGCCGGCCGGGCCTTCGCCGCCGGCGCCGACGTTGTCGAGATGTCAACGAAGTCCTACGCCGAGGTGGCCCACGCCGACCTCTTCGCGGGGTGGGACCGGTTCGCCGCGCTCCGCACCCCGAAAGTCGCGGCCGTCAACGGGTTCGCGCTCGGTGGCGGCTGCGAACTGGCGATGATGTGCGACACGATCTACGCCGCCGAATCGGCTCGGTTCGGACAGCCTGAGATCACCCTCGGAATCATTCCCGGGATGGGTGGGTCACAGCGGCTGACCCGACTCATCGGGAAGTCGAAGGCGATGGACCTGATCCTCACCGGGCGGATGATCGACGCGGCCGAGGCCGAGCGTTGCGGGCTCGCCGCCCGAGTGTTCCCGGACGACGAGCTCCTCGAACAGACACTCGATGTGGCGACGACGATCGCCGAGTTCGGCAAGCTGGCCACGATGGCGGCACGCGAAGCGGTCGACCGGGCGCTCGAACTACCGCTGAGCGAAGGCGTGCGGTTCGAGCGTCGGGCGTTTCACGCTCTCTTTGCCACCGAGGACCAACCCGAGGGCATGGCCGCGTTTCTCGAGAAGCGTGAACCCGAGTTCCGCCACCGCTGAATCAGGCGCACGGCGGACCATCCAAGTGCAGCGACGACGATGAACGCGCCGGATGCTGCCGCGACGCGGCCGCCGACGACGAACCACTGCAACCACGCGCGATCGGCGTCGGTGCGACGGACCGAGTCCGGGTCGCCGGGGAGGTAGCTCAGCTCAACGGTCGTCCCGACTGCGAGCGGACGCGACTCGGCCGTCATGTAATCGGTCACCCGGTGAACGGTGCCCTCGAGGTCTTCGTAGACGTAGACGGGCGCGTAGTGGCGGTGCGCGACGCCGTCGATCAGCACCGACTTCTCGGTGGAACCGACGACCTGGCCGACGGTGGACACGCCGTCGGCGTGCGGCTCGACTTCGGCCATCGCTGAGCTCCCAACCGCGGTGAACACCACGCCGAGGACCAGCGTCATGACGCCGAGGAACACGGCGGTGGCCACACCGATGAACCCGACGATGCCCGAGGTCTGGGTGCGGCCCGACGCGCGTGTCCGCGCGATCTGGGCGCTGAACGAGGCGGTGGGAACGGTGGGAGTCGACGTGTGACGGAACATGGCGGGAATCCTTTGTGTGAGGCCGATGCGGCCACCGGCTCCGTGCCGGCACCCGTCCTGACGGCCGACTCGCCGTCGCCTTACGCGACGCCGCGGGTACGTGTGCCCTGGGGGCGCTGCCACACAAGGCGCACGGTCACCGCACCACCGGCGGGGTGACCTAGGGTGCAGCCCCCGTGGACAATGGCCACACCAAGAACCTCGGCTACGGCGCGTTTGCTGCGCTCGTCGTCGCCTATCTCCTCATCGTCCAGGTCCTCGCACTGGTCCTGTCAACCGGCTCGGATGTCGGCTACGGCGAGTTCCCCGACATCGACATCATCGTCCGCTCGATGGTGATTCCGATCGTCATCGCCATCGCCATCGTCGTCGCAGTGATCTCGTGGCTCGGCTGGTGGCGCGACATCGCCGTTGAACGACCGACGGTGGCACCGTGGGTCTGGATCGTGCCGGTCCTACTCGTGCTCGGCGGACTCGGCGTCATGGACTGGAGCAACCTCGGCGAACAGGATCTCGACTTGATCCTTGTTGTCGTCTTCGCATCGCTGCTGGTCGGCGTCGGCGAGGAGCTGCTGTTCCGAGGCGTCTCGATCCAAGTGCTTCGACGGCACGGCCTCACCGAAACGAAGGTGGCGCTGTGGTCATCGTTGATCTTCGGCGGTGTGCACATCACCAACGCCATCTCGACCGGTCCGAAGGCGATCTTCCAGGTGCTCGTCGTCTGCTTCGCCGGGTACTTCTTCTACCTGACCTACCGCGTGTCCGGAACGATCATCGCCCCGATCCTGATGCACGCCTTCTGGGACTTCGCACAGTTCTCGCACACCGTCGGCGTCGACGACCCACAGCCGAGCCCACAGCAGCTGCTCCCGTTCGTGGCGCTGATCATCGCCGGGATCGTCGTGTACCGCCGCCGCGACCGGATCGAGGTCGCCGAAGCGCCGCAGACGGCGGCAAGCACCTAGAAGTAGATGACCTGCTCGGCCTTGGCTTCGGCCTCGTCGAGGTCGTCGGTGTAGGCCCCGGTCGACAGGTACTTCCAGCCGCCGTCGCACACGATGAACACAATCGTGCCCTCGTCGATCTGCTCGGCGACCTTGGCGGCGCCGGCAAGTGCTGCGCCGGCGGAGATGCCGGCAAAGATGCCGCACTCACGCACGAGGCGGCGGGTCCACTCGATCGACTCACGTGGGCGGACCACGCGCTTGCGATCGAGGATGTCGTAGCCGTCCCAGTTCTCGAACACCGGTGGGATGTATCCCTCACCAACGTTGCGCAGGCCCTCGACACGCTCACCGAGCGGCGGCTCGACGGCGACCACCTGCACATCGGGCAACTGATCTTTGAGGAACCGGCCGACGCCCATCAGGGTGCCCGACGTGCCGAGCCCGGCGACGAAGTGAGTGATGTCGGGCACGTCGCGCACGATCTCGGGACCCGTGCCCTCGAAGTGGGCGAGCGGGTTGGCGTTGTTGGCGTACTGGTACGGGAAGTACCACTCGGGATGCTCAGCGGCCAGTGCCCGCGCCCGAGCGACTGCTCCGTTCGATCCTTCTTCGCCTGGGGTGAGGAGGAGCTCAGCGCCGAACACCTCGAGCATCTGGCGGCGCTCGATCGACACCGAGGTGGGCATCATGATCTTGATCGGATGGCCCTTGATTTGGGCGATCGCCGCCAGGGCAATGCCGGTGTTGCCCGACGAGGGTTCGAGGATCGTCTGCCCGGGCTGCAGCAGGCCGTCCTTCTCCGCCTGTTCGAAGATCGACTTGGCGATGCGATCCTTCACCGAACCGAACGGGTTCTGGTTCTCCATCTTGGCGAGAATCCGCACGCCTGGGTTGGGCGACAGGTTCGAGACGTCGACGACCGGGGTGTTGCCGATCATGTCGAGCACGCTCGCATGCACCGTGCCGGGTCGCGCCATGCCGGGCAGCGCCTCGGTGGGGCGGTCGCTCATCAACGTCATGTCTCTGTCAACACCGGTTGCATCTCGACAATTCCGATGTCTCTAGTCGGGATTGTAACTTGGCGGCCCGAGATCGCACGGTCGAGCGCGAGCATCCGCCGGGCGGGCGTACGGCTCAGTCGAGCAGGTAGCCGAACGTGTCGGACAACAGGTGCGCCCCCTGAGAGGCGTAGAACGACAGGTTCGAGTCGTCACCAACCGGCAAGATCGTCAGGTTCGGCCGGGCATCACCTGGTCCAGCCAAGTTCAGCACCGACGCCGTGGGCCGTGGCCCGCCCGGCCACGCAGTGATGAACCCACGTCGCGCCGCCTCACTTGCCGTCACATTGGCCACCACACCAGCCGCGTCCGCCGGGATCGTGCCCGCACCGGCATGCACCGCCGCAATCGACTCGTCGGCGTCGACATACCCCTTCGGGCCCGGCGCCGGCTCTGACGGCCGTGTGTCGAACACCCGGAACGGCGCCAACGGGACGAACAGCCCCGACACGGACGCCGATGCGCCGGCCGCGGTCACGTACCCCGTCACGTCACCCAGCAAGTGGGCGCCAGACTGCGAGAACAACCGAATCGAGCCATCGGCGCCCACGGGTACCACGGCCAGATTCGGCGCGGTCGCTCCGGGGCCCGAGAGGTTCAGCACCGACGCCGTCGGGCGATCGCCGTCGCCCCACGCGGTGACGAATCCACGATCGGTTGCGTCGGCGCCGATCAGGTTGATGACGATCGCCGCGACGCCGCTTGCCGGAATCGACCCCTGCCCCAACACCGGCACGCTGATCGACTCGCCTGGACCGACCTTGCCCTTCGGACCCGGCGCGGACTCTCCAGGTCGCGTGTCGAACAACCGGAATGGGTCGACCGTCACGATCCGCCCTGCCGCAACCGCCTCGTCGACATCGACGAAGTAGCCCGCCACGTCGGCGAGCAGATGTGCACCACGCTGCGAAAAGAATGACACCGTGCCGTTCTCGCCGATCGGAACCATCACGAGATTGGGGCGAACCTGGCCTGGCGCCGTCAGGTTGATGTTCGACGACAACGGTCGATTGATGCCCGTCGGCCAGGCCGTCACGAAACCACGGTCGGTCGCGTCAGCACCGGTGACGTTCATCGCTATGGCCACCGCCTCGTCGGGAACGCCTGCGCGGCCAAGCACCTGCACCTCGATCGTTCCGCCCGGTGGAACCTTACCCTTCGGATCATCGCCCGGCTCACCCGGCCGCGTGTCGAACAATCGCGTCGGCCCCAACTCCACGAACCGCGCCGCCGCATCAACATCGGCAATCTCCAGCGCTCCCGGCTCACACCCCGAACCCCGCGGACGAACCCGACTCCACTGATCACTCGACACCCCGATCGCCCGACCGTCAGCGCAACGCGCCACCGGAATCGCCGCGTCGAGCGGTCCACCCACGGCCGGCTCACGACCAACTCCCACAGCGCCGTCGATGATTGGACCGAGTCCCAGGTCCGATCCGGCGTCCACGACTCGATCGGTCTCCGCGATGGACGAGAAACACGCCAGACCGCCGACCTGGTAGTTGTCACCGCCCGACAGACTGGGCTTGAGCGCGAGACAGTTCTCGCCCTCGTTCGCGCCAAACACCGACGCGGTCGCGATGATCTGGATCGCGCCGACGAGGCGTGGCCCGGCCACCGCCAACGGCCCGGCATTGTCGGTCACCGTCGCGTGGGTCAGTTGCACAGCCTTCGCCGCAATCGCACCGCCGAAGCCCACGAGATCACCGTTGGCGCTGTTTCCAGGGGCGTTGCGGACGAACGTGACGTTCGTCGCTGTCACGCCGGGAGGCTCGCCTTCTGGGCCCGGACCCTCGCTCCCGGGGTTGTAGACAGCCCCGCCATCACCACCGCCACCCGCGGTGCCGCCAACACCTCCATCACCGGCACGATTGCCGTCGAACGAACTCCGCTCGATCACGATCACCAGGTCTGCGCTGTCGGCATCAGCGTTGATGCCGAATCCTCCGCCACTCCCGCCGGTGCCGGACTCCGCAGCCCCATCGCCGCCAACACCGGCCGAGTTCGAGACGACGGCCACGTCGGTCGCATCGATCCGATCACCCCCAGCAACTGCGCCGGCTCCGCCGCCCCGGCCACCGAATCCCAATGGAGCGGCGCCACCGGCACCTGCTCGATTCTGTGTGAACTCGACCGCGTCGAGCAGCACGTCGTCGCCGACGATCGCGCCGCCGTCGCCGCCATCTCCTCCGGTGGCGTCAGTGCCCTCACTCTCGCCACCCCTGCCAGCCTCGTTGTCCATGAAGCTGCTGTCGGTCGCCCGTACGGTCATCGCCGAGATCGCAGCTCCATCGCCACCATCACCACCGATGAAGCCATCGCCGCCGTTGGCGCCGTTATTCGATACGAACACTGCGCGCTGAGCCTCGAAGGAGGCCGCAGACACTGCCCCGCCATCGCCGGCGTCGCCGCCCCTCAGCGCCGTCGAGTCACCGCCACCGCCCGCGACGTTCGTGTCGAACGCCGTGTCGACGACGATGACGCGTTGGGCGTAGATCGCCCCTCCATCGCCGCCATCTCCTCCCGGTGCATCCCCGGCGCGCCCGCCGAAGCCAGCGACGTTCGAGGAGAACGTCGAGTCGGTCACGGTGACGACATCGGCGTACACCGCGCCACCGTCACCACCCGCCGACGCCTCGAAGCTGGCGTCGCCGTCGCCACCTTGCCCGGCCTCGTTCTCGATGAACAGCGATCGATCGATGACAACGTCCCCGGTCGAATAGATCGCGCCGCCGTCACCTCCGGGCTTTGGCCGACCAAGTGGTCCGAGCGAGAACTCGGCGTCGCTCGCCGAGCCCGCCTCATTCTCCTCGAACCGCATGTTGCGGATCACCAGATCACCGCCAGCGCTGCGCACGGTGGCACCCGAGTACTTGACCGTCTCATCGAGGAGGCCCGTCGGGACGTCGGGCAAGAAGGCGAAGGTCAGGTCGAGGTTCTCCAGTGTCAGCTGACCCGTTCCGAGGTGGTCGAAGTAGCGATCGTCACAGTCGGTCGTGAAGGTCGTTCGTTCGCTACGACCACCACGAATCACCAAGTTCTGTACGCCAGTGAAGTCGAGATCGCCAGTGGCGTTGGCGTCGTCGTCGTCCAGTCCGGAGCCTGGCGCACACTGCACACCGTCGACCACCAGCGCATCCGCGTCGATGACGATTTCGGTGATCGACGCATCGGCGTTGGCCTCCCCCACCGCTGCGCGCAGACCCGGGACCGTCGACACCGTTCGTGTGACCGCGTGGGCCACATCGACGCCGCCCCCCACCGTCACAACGGCAGCGGCTGCCAACCCGACGATCGCTGCACTCGCCCCCCAAGCCCGCATGGGCATCAGTCCAGCACACAACCGAAGGCGTCGGCGAGGAGATGAGCGCGGCGTGAGCCGCAGACCAACAGTCCAACCTCGCTGGCGCTCAGCCCCATGCCAGCGACAAGGCCATGCGCGTCACACGATCTCTACATCCTCGGCGACGATCGCCCCATCGACGATGCGGTAGCTGCGCACCTCAGGCAACCCCCGCTTGAGTCCAACGATCACGTAGTGCCACGCCGGGTCGACCGCTGCGTCGACGTCGGTCGGACTGGGAAACGGCTCGGAATGGGTGTGGCTGTGCACCACCCCGGTGATCTCGTGGTCGCGGTCCTCGGCGTCGAGTTCGGCCCGCAGGTGATCCTTTGGGTCAAGCGTGTAGATCCGCGCTGACTCGGCAGCGTTGCGGCATGGATAGAAGGTGACCGCATCGTCGCCGTCGGGCCCGGCCAGCAGCCCGCACATTTCGAGCGGGTACTCACCCAACGCGTGGGCAACGACGGCATCGACAACCTCTGAGGTGACCCACAACACGCCAGCTAGCGTGCAACAACCCATGGCGAAGCACAAGCGAATCAAGCGCAAAGGTTCCGGCGACGGCACCACGCTGATCGCCTCGAACAAGCGCGCCCGCCGTGACTACGACATCTTCGACACCTACGAAGCGGGTCTGATGTTGACCGGCAGCGAGGTGAAGAGTCTGCGCGACGGCAACGCCCAGATCGGCGAGGGCTTCGCCCGAGTCGAGCGCGGCGAAATCTGGCTCGAGGGCACGCACATCCCGCCGTACACGAACGCCATCGGGTTCGGCGCCCACGATCCCGACCGTCGTCGCAAGCTGCTCCTGCACCGCGCCGAGATCGAGAAGCTCGACATGCGCACCGCGCAAGGCGGCCTGACGATCGTCCCGCTGCGTCTGTACTGGAAGCAAGGTCGAGCGAAGGTCGAGCTGGCCCTCGCCCGGGGCCGCACCAAAGGCGACAAGCGCCAGCGGATGGCCGAGCGTGACGCCGAGCTGGAAATCGACCAGGCGACTCGGCGCTTCAGCCGCCAGACCTGAGCGAACGCTCCCACCGGTGAGCCACCGCGCCGCCAGGGCGCGCACTCGCTCACCGTCCGTCGAAGTGGCGGGGCGCCCCGTACGCTGCTCCGGTGGCGTCGACTGCGCATGTAGTGATGGTGGTGATCGACGCACTCCCGCATCGCCACGTCGGACCCGACACCACGCCGCATCTATGGTCGGTCGCCGAGCGTGGCGCAATCGCGCCCACCGGTGGACGCTCCGTTCCCGTATCCGTGACGTACGCCAACCACGCCGCGCTGATCACCGGCGCGCCGCCGGCGCGGACGTGGGTGCACGGCAACCACACATGGGATGGCACGGGATGGACCCCCGCCCCGAAGCTCGGCCCACGGGCGCCCACACTGTTCGACGACGTGGCGGCCGCCGATGGCACGAGCGTGTTCATCGCCGGCGACCACAAGCTCGTCCACCAGATGGGTGCGACCACCGCATCGTTTCACTGGCCGCCTGAGGGTCGGATCCCCGACGGCACGCCGCGCTGCATCTATGGCTACGCGGCCGACGATGCCGTCCTCGACGCCGCCACTGAGCTGCTCGCCGACCTGCCGCTGCCGGATCTCGTGGTGATCCATCTCAACGAGCCCGACACCGCCGAGCACCACTTCGGGCCCGATTCGGCCGATGCGCTCGGCCGCTACCGAGCGACCGATGCAGTGTTCGGCGAGCTCGTCGAGCTCCTCCGCCCGTGTTGGGACGACCTCGTGCTGATCGTCGTGTCGGATCATGATCAAGAGGAGATCACCGACCAGATCGAAGCACACGGCGCTCGCGCCGGTGTTGAACTCGAGGCGGCATTCGCCGATCACGAGCACGCCACCGTGGTGCACGAAGGCACCGGCGCGCTCATCCACGTCGATCCGCAGGCCAATCTCCAGGTCGTGCAGAACGATGCCCTCGGCGTCGACGGGGTGGGCGGCATCGAACCGCTCGACCACGACGGACCTGGCTCGGTGCTCCTTGCGTGGACCACGCCTGGGCGTTCGTTCGGCACGATGCCAGTCGACGTCCGCGGCCAGCACGGCAGCCCGCGCTGTCGCACCCAGGTGGCCGTGGTCGCGGGCGGACACCCCGCCGCGGCGGAGCTCGGCCTCCGCATCACTGGCTCACCGCCGTCGATCCTCGATTGGGCGCCCGCGATTCGCACGCTGCTCACCGACCGGTGAGCGATAGCCTGTGCTCGACATATCGACCAGGGGCTGACCGGTTTCGACATCAGTATCGCTGTTCGAGTTTGCGACCCGAGTTGCTCAGACTCGCTAAACGGGGCAACCACAAGAATTGCCGAAAAAGAGCAGTTCACTCTCGCCGCCTGATCTAGCAACCGCTAGCTAGGGAGACGAAGAGTCATCGTGAGCAGAAATGCCGCACGGGGCCACTCCACCGCAGCCCGGCACCAGAAGCGGAGGATGACGGCGAGAAAGACCGCTGGCGGTGGGAAAGACCACTGACTCGTCGGAAAGACGGCGCGTGGTCCGCCTCGAGCGGGCAGCCGACCCGCCGGTGACGCAGCGTCAGCGTCAATGTCGGGAATGGTCGTAGCGGGTTCGGGTATCGGCTGGTGGACGGGGGTTCGATTCCCCCCAGCTCCACCATGGGATCCCAGTCGTGAGCGAGACATGGGACGACGCCGCCCGCTGGTGGATCGACGCAGTACGCGACGATCCAGCCAACTCCACCGACGTGTTGGCGGTACTGCGAGAACTGGTCCCCGCACCACACACGGGCCGGACTCTCGACGTGGGCTGCGGCGAAGGCCAAGCGATGCGGCTGATCGGCGGCGACATCATCGGCACAGATGTCGCACCCGCACTGCTCGCGGTGGCAGCCACCGCGGGGCCGGTCGTGGCGGCCGAGCTGCCCGATGTTTCGTGGTGTCGGTCAGCGGTGTTTCATCGCTGCATCTGCGTTGGCGTCATCGACCTGATCGCCGATCGCCGAGCCCTACTCAACGAACTCCACCGGATCACCCAGCCGGCCGGTGAGCTCATCGTCGTGGCCAACCATCCGGTGACGACCGCACCTCGCGCAGAGCCGATGGTCGACCCGCACGGTGACGTGTTTTGGCGATGGGGCAACTATCTCGGCGACGGCGCGGTGCAGCAGGATCTCGGCGATCAGACGGTGGTATTGCACCACCAATCGCTCGGCGATCTCGTCACCACGGCGGCCGACGCCGGCTGGTCGCTCGACCTCATGATCGAGCGCGGCCCCAGCGCCGCGACGATCGCCCGGTACCCCGAGTATGCGGGCCACACCCACGTCCCGACTCTGATCGGCATTCGCTGGACCAAACGCACGTGACCCCAACCCGTCAACGGCAGATCGATACGGTCGGAGAATGTCAGAGAACCTCCGATCGGTTGTGTTGTTTGCGATCGCTGCGGTGCTGGAAATCGGTGGTGCCTGGCTGATCTGGCAAGGCGTTCGCGAACACCGCGGCGTCGCCTGGATCGGCGTCGGCATCGCTGCACTCGCCGGATACGGGTTCGTCGCCACGTTCCAGGACGACCCCAACTTCGGTCGCATCCTCGCTGCCTACGGCGGCATCTTCGTGGTCGGCTCGCTGCTCTGGGGGGTCGTTGCCGACGGCTTCCGACCAGACCGGTACGACATCGCCGGCGCGTTGATCTGCCTCGTCGGCGTCGGCGTGATCATGTATGCGCCGCGCGCCGCATAGGCACGAACGCCGATCGTCGAACACGGTCTGCGCGCTACTCGGCGCCGCCAGTCCGCCGAAGCGCAACTGACGACGCCGAGCAACAACGCCGTAGTGGTGACGCCGTCGTAGCGACGTCGAGACGGGTTCGGCTACTCGCCGCCTT
>JBCCVW010000072.1:0-19772 GCA_039194665.1 Actinomycetota bacterium | reverse complement strand
GGGCGAAGGTGGGGCTGGTACAGCAGCTGGCGGAACCATGTCTGGATCGGCTCGAGATAGATCTCGGCGCCGACGGCAAGGCCACCGCCCAACACGAACACCTCGGGGTCGAGCGCGTTCGTCAGGTTGGACAGCCCCAGCGCCACGAACCGGGCGAAGTCGTCGATGACGGCGAGCGCTTCGGGGTCGCCAGCTTGCGCAGCTGCGTACACGTGTTCACCACGCACGGCCTGGGGGTCACCGCCGGCCAGCTCGACGACGTGTCGCAGTCGACGCCCGGTTGCCGCCTCGCGGGCGAGCATGGCGAGGCCCGATCCCGACGCATATCGCTCCCAGCATCCGCGTCGACCGCAGGGGCAGCGCGGGCCATCGGGGTCGATCACCATGTGGCCGAACTCGCCGGCGAATCCGTTGGCGCCGCGCTGCAACCGACCGTTCGAGACCAGTCCGCCGCCGATGCCCGTACCGAGCGTGATCAACACGGCGTCGTTCGCGTCTCGTGCGGCACCCAAGCGCCACTCGGCGAGTGTGGCGCACGTGCCGTCGTTGTCAACGTGCACCGCCGTCCCGAGCCGCTGTCCCACTCGACGGGCGATCTCAAAGTCGGCGACGCCGTCGAGATTCGGCGCGGCGCGCAACACTCCACGACGGTCGACGAGCCCCGGCACGCCGATCCCGATGGTGACTCGTTGGCCGTTGCCGGGATCGAGGCCGCCACACAACGAGCGGGCCAGCGACGCCAGCGCATCGACGAGTTCCTCGACGCTGCCGTCACCTCGCGGGGTCAACCGCCGCTCTTCGACCGTGACCTCCCACGCCACATCGTTGTCGGGATCGGCAGTGGGCACCATGGCGACGCCGAGCGACTTCGTGCCACCGACGTCGATCCCAACGAGCCGGCGGTTCGGGTCGAGACCGCCGGTGATCACGGACTCCTCAGCGGTGCACCCGGCTCAGGGTGCTGCCGGCGTGGTGGAGGCCGTGGAGTCCGACCCCTCGGCGCGCACCTTCAGCTCGCGCACCGTGTTGAGAATGCGCACCTCGGCCCGTCGCTTGACGAAGCCAGGCAGCGGCACGACCAGATCGATCGCCAGGTCGTAGCGCGCCGTGGTGGTGCCGTCGGGGCCCGGTTCGAACGTGAACTTGCCGTCGATCGATCGTTGGATGTCGCCGCGCAACATCTTCCACCCGAGCACACGCGGGGCGTCGGCATAGTCGTAGAGCAGCGTGTAGTGGGTGCTGCGACCGAGCGCCGAGGCACGGAACGCCACCTCGAGCGGGCGCCCCTCGTCGTCGTGGCGGTGGATCGTGACGTCTTTGATGTCGCGTGCCCAGGAGGGGTACGCGGCGATGTCGACAGCGATCGCCCAAACTTGCTCGGGCGACGCGTCGATCGTGATGATCTCGGTCGCGGTCTCAGCCATGGGGCCCATTCTGGTCGATCGACGCGGTGGAGCGGGCACCACCGTCGCCATCGTCGACCGCAGCACGGTCGGCAGACCCCTCATGATGGTTTTGCTGATGATCCTCCGACGCGTCGGGATGATCGCCCCCAGGCTCGTCGAGGTCGTCGGCCGCTGATTCGCCACCGGCCGCGTCGTCGGGTTCGCGGTCGTCACGTTCGGGCTCGCTCGGCTCGCTGCGATCGAGCGCCGGGAAGTCGCCGTGGAACGCGGCCCACAGGCCGTTGAGGCCGAGCCCGAACATCGGCACCAGGATCCCGACGGCAAGCGAACTCCCCGGCGAACCGTCGGGTCCGTTCGGCCGGGCCAGTGCAGTCCCGAGCCCGGCGACCACCTGGATGAGGAGCAGGAGGTTCATGCTCCGCCGGATCCGTGGCGGCGTGGGCGGGCCGACCAGGAAGAACAGCTGCATCACGGACAGCTGCTCGACGCGGCTGCGTTGCGCAGCGTTGTAGAACGCCCACAGAAAGGTGAAGACGCCGATCGCAAACAGGCTCATCGCTGTAATCGCTCCGACCCATTGCGCGGCCGTGGAGAAGACGATCGCCGCGGTGAGCGCGGTGATGACGAAAGCAGCGGTTCCGATGGCGTTGGCCAACACGATCACGTCGCCGCGGCGCTGGGCGGGCGTCCGGCTGCTCATTGCTCCAGTGTGCCGCCGTTGACTCCGAGTGTGTCGCCCAGGCGGCGGGCGAGAACGTCGTAGGCGAAGTCGTCGAGGGCGCGTTGCCGCGAGCGGGTGGCCATACGGGCGCGCAGCGCATCGTCGTCGAGCAGTTTCGTGAGGGCGTCGACCACCGCCTGAATCGACTCGGGTTCGTCGATCACGTAGCCGGTCTCGCCATCGAGCACCGCTTCGGCGGCGCCGCCGGAGTTGCCCGCGACCTGCGGCACACCGCAGGCCGCGGCCTCGACGAACACGATGCCGAACCCTTCCTGCTCGAGCCCGCCCCAACGGTTGCGGCACAACATCGTGAACACATCGGCGCAGGCGTACAGCGGCGGCAGGTCGGCGTTGGGAATGCGGCCGAGGAACCGCACCGGCGCGTCGAGTTCGTCGGCGAGGTGACGCAGGCGGTCTTCGTCACGACCCCCACCAGCGATCGCCAACACCAGGTTGGGCCGAGCACGCGCCATGCGCGCGACGGCGCGAATCGCCGTGTCGAACCCTTTGCGCGGCACCAACCGCGACACACCAACAACCAGCTCGGCATCGACGGGAATCCCGAAGTGCTCACGCGCTGCGGAGCGCTCGGCCTCGTCGAGCGGGTGGAACGTGTCGGGGTCGACGCCGCATGGCACGACGGTGATCGGCAACGAACGTCCGGCGGCGCGCTCGGCCTCGGCAGCCGGGTATCCACCGGCGGCGATGATCGATGTCGCCCCACCGAGTGTGTAGGCCAGCGCCTGCCGGGTGCCCGGGAGCCGGCCCGGCACGGTCACCTCTGCTCCGTGGAGCACGAGGTCGTACGGCAGCCGCAACGACGGGCCGACAAGCCCCAACGGCACCGCGGGGTCGAGGACGACTCGCTCCGCACCGAATTCGTCAGCCAGTTGATCGACGCGCCGGACCATCCAGGGATGGGGCAGCAGCCACGGTTCGGCGGTGCGTTCGATGCGGTACGGCTCGCGCTGATCGAACTCAGCGGCGCCCTCGTACGGGCTGGTCAGGACGGCGAACGACTCGGGCGGGAGGCGGCGCCACCACTCCCACAGCAGCGATTGGATGCCTCCGATTTTTGGTGGGAAGTCGTTGGTCACCAACAGGTGCTTCACGCGGTGACCTCCACCGCGCGTCGGTCGGCGAGTCGGTCGAGGGCCCAGCGAGCGTGATCGGCGAGCACATCGTCGTCGCCTGACGAATACGTGGTGAGCAGGTCGAATGCGCGGGTGTCACCGGGTTCGGCGGCGTTGCCCACCACGACCAGCGCATTCCGGCGCAGCCACCGCACATCGCGCTCGGCGATGTACCACCAGCCACACCGCTCCTCGATCCATTCGTCCGATGCTGTCAGGAGCTCGAACGCCGAGATCGATGGACGTTCGTGCCCCGTCGGCGCCACGGTCGTCCGCTCCCCCAGCCGCACCGTGATCGGGCACACGTCTTGGCAGTCGTCGCACCCGTAGATTCGGTCGCCGATCGCCGCCCGGTACTCGTCGGGAATCGTGCCCGGCCGCTGCAACACCCATGCCAGGCAGCGGTTTCCATCGATGACCCCAGGGGCGACGATTGCTGCGGTGGGGCACGCATCGATGCAGCGCACGCAATCGCCACACCCGTCAGCTGCGGGCCGGTCGGCCACCGGGTAGTCGGCGGTGGTGATGATGCATCCGAGCACGAAGAAGCTCCCGGCGCCGGGCAACAGGAGATTGGCGTTCTTGCCGTACCAGCCGAGACCGGCACGGTAGGCAACGGCCCGGTCGACGATGGCGTTGTCGTCGGCGAACGCCACCGCCCGGTGCCCGGCGCGGCGAATCGTGCGAGCGACGTCGCGCAATGCCTGGCGTAGCGGCGCATAGTGGTCGACCCACGCGTATCGGCCTACGCGTGCGTGGGGGCCGTCGTTGGTCACGGACGGGATCGGCGGCGAGAACTGCGCCGGATCGGTGACGTATGAGCGAGCGGCGACGATGATCGACTGCGCGTTGGCGACCGCCCGGCTCGGATCTGTGGAGCGCTCGGGGTTGCGGTAGGTGAACTGCATGTCGGCGTGCAGACCCGCCGCCCGCCGCGCCAATAGCTCGGCGCGCGTGTCGGCGAGCACGTCAGCACTGGCCACGCCGACGTGGTGGATCTCGGACTCCGCCAGGTCGGCGCGGATCTCCTCGATGGTCGGCAGTGCGGTGGGCACCTCCTCAGCGTACGGGGACGTGCGCTGCGGGATGTCGACGTGCCGCCGCTTCGAATTCGCGCGGATCGACAAGGTGCCCCTCGTCGTCGAGCATTCCGGCGCTGAGAAAGAGCTCGATCGCCCGCTGCTCGGGCGTGAGCGGTGGGGCCACATGCAGCTCGATCGGCCCGTCGTCGTTGGCCAGCACGTGGGTGACGATGCAGTCGTTGCACGCGGTGGTCCCGGCCGCCGGACAGGTCGCGCACTCGATCGTGGTGCCGTCGTGATCGCTCATGCCATCGATCTTCGCGAGGGGGTGTCACGCGCCCTTGCCTGCGTGAGACTTGACACCCACTACCGGTGTGAAATCGCACAGAAACGAAGGCGCTCAGCGGCGGATGGCCAGGAAGGCGTTGGCGGAGACGACGTTGGCGCCGGCGGCGCGAACGTCGTCGACGACCTCTCGATCTTCGGTGACGACCACGACCGCTCTCGACGGCTCAATCGCAGCGACCAGTTGGCGGATCACATCGTCGGCGATCGTTCCGGCGGGCGAGTACACGACCCGAACGCTGCGCCGCTGCGCGGTGTGCGCGCCGACGACCGAGGCGCCGTCGAACACGATCGTCGACTGTGTGCCGAACCGCATGCCGATTTCCTCCGCACGGCCGATCAGGTAGTCGCGCTGGTCGTCGAGGCCGCGGTCTGGCCAACCCGATTTCGCCACGTTGTACCCGTCGATGAACACGGCGGCACCAGATCGCAACAGGAACTCAGCGGCCTCTGCCGACGTCGAGATGACGCCGCCCGGCAGGGCCAACGGCTGCCGGCGTGGGGGGTTTCGGACCTCGGTCTCGGCGGCGATCGACGAACGGAGCTCGGCGGCGAGATCGCCGATCCGCCGGGCGACCTGTTCTGCGTTGCCGGCGAGCGCATCGAGCGACGCGGGGTCGATTACCGGCAGCGCCGGCGACGTCGCACCCACGGCCTGTGCACGCAGATCGTCGACGGTGCGGGCGGCGTCTTCGGCACGTTGCGTAGCCGCCGCTTCGCGGTCCGATGCGTGTCGGGCTGCGGCCTTCGCCTCACGCAGCTCGGCCTTCAGCTCGGCGATCTGCGCCGCGGCCGCTGACAGCGCCTCGTCATGGCCCACCAGCTCGGCGCGCAGCTCGTCGGTCAGCGCGGTTGCGGCGACGATCTCGGATCGTGCCCGGATCGCCGCCTGTTCGGCCGCATCTCGACGCTTCTCTGCTCGCTTCAGCGCGGCACCGAGGTCGTCCGCTTCGGCGCGCACGCGTTGGTCGCCGATCGCCACCTCGATCCGCTGCTGCCAGCCATCCGGCCGCTGCAACCACAGTCGGCCGATCTCATCGACCAGTTCGGGCACCGCGCCCGCTCCGATCCGCTGGCGGAACTGGTCATCGCCCTCGATCGCCCGCCGCAACGGGCCGAGCGCACGGTTGGGGATACGCGCGACGCCGAGGTAGCGATCGACCTCGGCAGGATGATCGAGCCGAGCGCGGCGCTTGCCCGCTTCGGCGACGATGGCGACCGCGAACTCGATCGCGCTTCGCAGGTGGCGATGTTCGAGACCCTCGACCACCGCATCCACACGCCCAGGATATCGATGGGTGGCGGGCCGTCGATGTGTCGGCCCGGGCGGCAAATCAGCCGGCGACGGCGAGTTCGAGCACGATCTCGGCGTGCCCCGCGTTGGGCTGCAGCACCTGCCTCGCCCGGGTGTCCTGGCCGTTGCGCGCGCCGACGTGGGCGTATCCCATGTGGATCTCGATGCCGCCGTCTGGAACGGCGATCGGAGCCAGCGTGATCTCGCCCCATTCGTGCGGGCTGACCTCGTAGAGCACTTCGCCGCCGCCGAGCGACACGACCTGGAGGGAGTCGTAGGCGGGCTGGCCGCTGTTCTGGAACTCGACTCGCATAGTCGGATCGTCGGTCGAACGGTCGATCGAGAGCCCGGCAAGCCCTTCTCGCTGACCGCGGATCGACTCGGCGTCGACGACCGAAGCCCAGCCGGCGTCGTTCAGATCGGTGGACGACAGGTCGACTCGCCACGTCTGCGGGGAGGTCTCGAGCTGCCATTTGAGCTCGTTCTCCATCTGCCGCAGCGTGGATTCCTGATCGGGCGAGCAGTCTGCTCGTCCGACGTACTCGAAGTCCTCCCAGAAGTCATCCCAGAAGAACTCGAGATCGCGCATGAAGTCGGTGTCAGCCAACGCCCCGTACGTGTACAGCACATCGGCCTCGAGCTCCCAGATCCCGCTGTTGTAGAGGGCGTAGTCGGGAGGGGTCCCGTGCTCACCGGTGAACTGGATCTTTCTGCAGCTGGCGATGACGCTGTCGTGGTAAGGGTGCTCGAGTGGGACGTCGAGCGACGCTGCGAACTCGGCGAGCGACTGCCCGTCGACCGGCTCGTAGTTCGCACCGAGTTCACCGAGGATCGGCTCGATCACGTGATGCTCGGTCTCTGGTGTCAGCACCTCCCCGATCGCAGGATGACGGCCGGGAGCGGCCAGCGCCGCGTCCGATCCGACGTGGTGCAGTGCCCCCGCAACGGGATACGGGACCTTGATGAACTCGTGCAGCTCGGTCACCGCGTTGCGGGCGAACGCAAGGTGCCAATCGTAATCGGCGTCGTATTGCGTCCCGTTGAAGTAGCTCCAGACGAACGCGCGATAACCAAAGCCCACCGTCCCGATGGCGTAGGCCGACTGCACCATGTCGTCATAGTCGTGTACCGCAGCTCGGGCCCCGAGCCGGGTGATGTCGTCGACCGGGCGCTCGACGCTCCAGAACTGGGTGAGGGCCGCGAGCGCTCCCGTCTGCGGATCGAGGCTCGCGTCGTACAGACCGAGCATCGCTGCATCGAGCTCTGCCCCCATCTTCTCGAGCTCGTAGTACTCGGGGAGGACGGCCCAACCGCCCTGGCCCGTCGGACCCTTGGCCACGATCCGGCTCATCACGTCCTCGATGACCGCAACGTGTGCCATCACCTCGTCGTGCGCGGCGAGAAAGGGATGGTTCGGATCCACGGCCTGCACGGTCGTCGCGATCTCATCGGCACGCTGCACCGATGCGGCCAGCGATGCGTTCAGCGCGGCGAGGCGATCGACCTGGTGGTCGGTGATGTTGCAGGTACTGGCGGGCGGATTACACGGTGTGCCGCGCACCTCGGTCACGCCCATCACCTCGGCGATCCCCAACCAGCGCTCGTCGAACTGCTCCGCGAACATCGCAGTACCGACCGACATGCCGAGCCGCGGATCTGCCGCTACACCCAACGACTCGACGCTCCCCTCGGTTGCGACCGCGTTGGCAACGGCTGGCGCGATGGCGGTAGTCGCAGCGAGGGCCAGGGTGCCGCCGACAACGAGCGCGGCGAACCGGTTCCGGGACGTCGACGTGAGACGGTGGACGGTCGGCGGGCTCGGGCAGCGTGACATTTCGTCTGTCCATGATCGGGGGTCGGCCCTGAACGGCGGGGATGAACAACCTAAGAAGCTCTAAAAGTCGACGGCGGGGCACGAGCTGCGGCCCCGTGGCGGACGAGCAATTGTTCTGATTCAAAACTTGACAAGGTACACATGTTCGTGCTGGTCTCCACCACCGTGCAGCGCAGCTTCGACGACCTCGGTACTGCGCTGTGCGACGTGACGTTTTGCGTGATCGACCTCGAGACCACCGGCGGAAACCGCAACGACGACATGATCACCGAGATCGGTGCGGTCAAGGTCCGCGCCGGGGAGTGTTTGGGCACGTATCAGACGCTCGTCAACCCTGGGCGGGCGATTCCGCCACAGATCACCATGCTCACCGGACTCTCCGATGCGCTGGTCGCCACCGCCCCGCGGATCGAGTCGGTGCTCCCCTCACTGCTCGAGTTCGTCGGCGACGCGATCGTTGTCGGCCACAACGTCAGCTTCGACGTTGCCTTCTTGCGTGCCGCGCTGCGTCGCGCCGACCGCCCGACGCTGGCCAACACCTCGCTCGACACGGTTGCGCTCGCCCGCCGGCTGGTGCGCGACGAGGTCCCCAATTGTCGGCTGGGCACGTTGGCCTCGCGGCTACGACTCGATCATCAGCCGAGCCACCGAGCGCTCGACGACGCGCTGGCCACGACCGACCTCCTGCACCTGCTGATCGAACGCGCGGCTGGGTGGGGGGTCCTCGGTCTCGACGATCTGCTGGCATTGGCCAAGCTGGCCGGGCATCCCCAAGCGGCGAAGTTGGCGCTGACCGCCGATCTGCCGCGCGCCCCCGGGGTGTACATGTTCCGCGGTGCGGGCGAACAGGTGCTGTACGTCGGCAAGGCGACCAATCTGCGTCAACGTGTGCGCAGCTACTTCGGCAGCGACGATCGCCGCAAGATCGGCCCGATGTTGCGCGAGGCACAATCGGTACGTCATCTCGAACTTCCAGATGCACTGAGTGCCGAGGTGATCGAGCAGCGGTTGATCGCCCGCCTCCTCCCCCGTTACAACCGCGCCGGCACCCGTGTCGAGAAATACTGCTACGTCCGTCTCGACACCGAAACGCCGTGGCCGCGGCTGTCGGTAGTGAAGGATCCGTCGGCCACGGGGCTCCATCTCGGTCCCCTGCCGTCACGCGCTGCCGCGCGGCTCGTGGTCGAGGCCATCCACAGCGCGGTGCCGCTGCGCCGATGCTCGGCGCGGCTTGGCCGCAACCATCAGCCGTCACCCGACGCCGTCGAGTGCACCGCTGCCCAGCTCGGCGTGGCGTTGTGCCCATGTGCCGGAACGGCGTCGCCGACCGAATACGCCGCGGCGGTCGATCTGGCAGCGCGCACCATGCGCGGCGACAGCTCCCACGTCGATGCCAGCGCTCGGGCGCGAATGATGCAACTCGCGGCAGAGCAGCGATTTGAAGAGGCTGCAATGGCCCGCGACCGGCTCCATGCGCTGCTGACCGCGCAGAAGCGTCACCGCCAGATCGAGGCGCTGCGCGCTGCAGGCCGCGTCACGCTGCGACGAGATGATGTCGCCTGGCACATCGACCAGGCCCGGCTCGTCGACGTCAGTGTGCAGGGCACCGCCGGTCGGGCGCTGCCAGTGGCTGCGCCCGATGCGACCCCGAGCGACCGGCCGCTGCCACGCGCCCTCGTCGACGAAGCGTTGTGCCTGGCACGGTTCATCGAACGACACCACGGTGCCGTACAGGTGACGTCCTCGGGCGAATGGCGATTCCCGCTCGACCACGCGGAGCTGCGCATGGCTGCCTGATCGCCTGCGGAATCGGCCTGGTGCCCTACCGTGCGCGGTGTGTCCGACTCGACGAGGATTCGCCGGTACCTGGCCGCGAGTGCCGTTGCCGGTGTCGTCCTGGTAGTGACGTACCTGGTGTTCGTGCGCACGTCGTGGGGTCAACACATCGACGACACTGCGTTCGACGGCCGCACTGTGGAAGATCCCGCAGTCACCGCAGACACCAACGATCTGTTGCACAGCGTGACCCGCTCAACGCTGTTCCTGCTCACCGCAGCGATCGTCGTCTTCGCGCTGGCTCGGCGTCGGTGGCGACTGGCGGTCGTCGCCGGTGGGTCGATCACTGCCGCGGTCGTCACGAGTGAGGCGCTGAAGAACGAGGTGCTCACCCGACCGCAACTCGACGATGTAGCTGGCATCGACCAAAACAGTCTGCCAAGCGGCCACGCGACCATCGGGATGGTGCTCGCTCTCGGCCTTGTGATGGTCGCCCCACACGCCTGGCGGTGGGTGGTGATCGGTGCCGCATTGTTGATCGCGGTGGTGTTCGGTGTCGGCGTGATCGCCACCGGCTGGCACCGACCGAGCGACGTCGTGGCTGCATATGCGGTCAGTGTGATGTGGTTCGGGTTCGGTTCCGCACTGTTGATCGCTTGGCGAGGCACCGGCCGTGTCGAGATGGGTGTCGCCGAGGAGCGCCTCGATGGGCGCCTTGCGGCAGCGGCTGGCGCACTGACGGTGCTCGCTGCGGTAGTCGCCCTCGTACAGACGTTCACGACCGACGGGTTGCGCACCGTCGAGTTCGCCGCCGACTACCTCGCAGTGGCCACCATCGTCATCTCGCTCGGCGTCGCCATCGTGGTCGGTTATGCCCAATCGCTGCGCGGCGTGTCGCTCGATCCGCGCTGACGATCACGCCCTGCAACCGCCACGCCCGCATCACTCGACGAGTTCGACGCCGCGGCGGTCGATGGCCACCTGACGGGCCGTGCCTCCCGTGGGCAGTGCGGTGACGACCGCGTCGGCCACATCGCTGTCGGCCCACAACGCAATCGTTGGTCCGCTTCCAGACAACCATCCACACCATGCCCCGGCTTCGATGCCCGCCTGCAAGGCGGCGGCGCTGTCGGGCCGGTCGGCGAGACGCGTGGGTTGGTGCAATTCGTCCGCGGTCGCCCCGACGAGCAAAGCGGGGTCGTCGCGGGAAAGGGCGACGATCAGCTGGGTCAGCGTTGCGAGGTTGGCAGTCGCCGCAGCTCGATCGACCACCGGTGCAAGCGACGCCCGTGAGCGGTCGGTCGACGTGCTCGATCGGGGGATCCACAACACCAGCGCGGCATCTCCGAGCCGTGGGCCCAGCGGCAGCGCGAGCGCTCGACCGTTCGTCCATGCGACGATGCCACCGAACACCGAGGCCGCCGCGTTGTCACCATGCCCCTCGAGGTCGGCGGCCACGTCGAGGGCGGCAGCACGGCCTACGTCGTCGAGGCCGCCACGATCGAGGGCCACCGCCAACGCCGCCCCGCCGACGCGGGCCGCGCCGCTGAACCCCATCCCGCGGCCCATCGGGACCGGGCCGCGGATCCACAGCGTGCGCTGATCGCCACCGGCGCCTTCGAACGCCCGCCGCGTCGGATGGTGCTCGTCGATCACCCGGGCGCGCTCGGGCGGCTGGCCGTCGCCGATCTCCAGTGCGACGCCGAGCGCCATCGCTAACACGTCGAACCCGGCGCCGAGATTGGCCGACGAGGCCGGCGCACGAACCGCGGTCACGCCCGCTGCGACACGCGGATCGCGGTATCGAGCGTGTGCGCCGCCCGTCCGTCGTCGATCGCAGCCGCCGCCAGCTGCATGCCGGCGGGAAGATCCTCGGCGACGCCAGCGACCATCAGCGCAGCGGCAGCGTTGAGCACCACGACGTCACGGTGCGCACCGTGCTCGCCGCCGAGCACCGCTCGAACCACGCCGGCGTTCTCATCGAGATCGCCACCGCGTAGCTGCTCGGCGGTCGCCAATGGGATACCGAGCGCAGCCGGCTCAATCGTGAAGCGAGTGATGGTGCCGGCGTGCAACGACAAGACGTCGGTCGGCCCGGTCGTGGTGATCTCGTCGAGCCCCGAACCATGGACGACCCACGCCGAGCGCAGGCCCCGTTCGGCCAGCGCGTTGAGCATCGGCTCGGCCACACTCGGATCGGCGACACCGATCAGCTGCCGATGCACGCGCCCCGGATTGGCCATCGGGCCGAGCAGGTTGAACGCGGTCGGGATGCCCAACTCGCGGCGCGGCGGCCCGGCATGGCGAAACGCCGGATGGAATGCGGGCGCGAAGCAGAACCCGAAGCCGGCCTCGCGTACACAGGCCGCGACCTGTTCGGGCCGCAGCTCGATCGTGAGGCCGAGCGCCTCGAGGACATCGGCCGTGCCGCACCTCGATGACGCCGAGCGATTCCCGTGTTTACACACGGGGACGCCCGCCCCAGCAACGACCAGCGCGGTCATCGTCGAGACGTTGATCGAGTGGGAGCCGTCGCCGCCGGTGCCGACGACGTCGACTGCCCGGCTGCGCTCGTCGTCGGTCAACGGCACGACCGGTGACGCCGCAAGCGCTGCATCGAGCATGCCGACGAGCTCGCCCGCAACCACGCCCTTGCTGCGCAGCGCGACCAGGAACCCGGCGATTTGGGCGGGCGTTGCATCGCCCTCGAGGATCGTGGCCATCGTGACCGCCGCCTCGGATTCGTCGAGATCGCGGCCGGCGAGCAGCTCGCCGATCACCGCCGGCCAGCCGCGAAACGAGGCCTCCATCACGCCATCATCTCTGTTGTCCGCTTCGTGACGCCGTTGCGTTGGCCGCGATCAGGCGGACGCAATCCGGCGTCGGCGACGGATGATCCGACGGCGGTCTCGCTCGGTGGCGCCGCCCCACACACCGGCCTTTTCGCGCCTCGCCAGCGCGTGCTCGAGGCATGCGCTCTGCACCGAGCAGCCTTCGCACACCGACTTGGCGATCTGCGCGTCGTCGTCATCTTCTGGATAGAAGATCGAGGCGTCCAACCCGCGGCATGCCCCGAGGTCCCACCACTTCATCTCCTGTATCGACACCCGATCGACCCCCAATTGTTCGAACAACCAACTGTAATTCCCCTGGTCAGCGAACGCCAGAGCAAATTCCCACGTCGATTCAGGGTGCTCCCGGGGGCGTCGGCGACGCCGTGAGCCACTCGACGACGTGGCGGACTGGTCGATCGACTGACTCGGCCACCGCACCGGCGGCCAACACGGTCTCGACCACCACCGGCACGTCGGGGACTGCGGCGAGCTCCTCGCGCAGCGCGCCGTCGAGGTCGTCGACACGATCGTCGTTCGTCGCCCGTAGCCGCCACCCGCCCGCGTCACCGACCGCGTGGTCGACGACGGCAACATCTCCGGTGACCCGTCCGAGCAGCCCGCTGAGCGAGTCGTCAGCGGTTCCCGGAGCAGCTGACCGCTGGACGATCACCGGCGCGGCGCTGGGCGACACATCCCAGCCTGCCGCGTCGAGATAGGCAACGGCATCGCGTACTGCGGCGGCGACGGCCTCGGCTTCGGGGCGCAGCTCGGGCGTGACGTGGTCGGGGAGGTACGTCCGCAGCACCTCGGCGCACGATCGTTCGGCAACGACGATGTCGCCGCCTAGGCGCGCATGGTCGATCAGCGCCTTCACATTGCCCGCGCAGATCTCTGCGAAGCGTTCGAGGTCACCGCCGTACAGCGCGGCCGCGCCGCAGCACTCGACGGCGGCCGCCGCACAGGACGTGCCGTGGCTGGTGATCGCTGCGGCGAGCTGTGTGCCGATGTACGGCGCCAGCGCATCGACGGCACAAGTCGGTACCACCGCGACGGGCGGAGCCGCAGAATCGGCCTGGGGGTCCCCTGCCGGCGGCACCGGATGACTCGCCGAACCGTCCCACAGTGGGGACGCACGCAGCACCCGGCGCGCCGAGATCCCGGTGGCGAACGCGCCGAGCCGACGGCGCAATGAATGCGCCGCCCCTCGCGGCAAGCGGGTCACCGCTCGACGGCGACCGAGTGTGCGCGTCGCGCGCCGGTAGCTCCCGGCGACGTGGCCGCGTGCCACACGCATCGCGTTGGCCCGAACCATCGCTCGCGGCACGTCGACGGCCGATTCGCTGCCGACCCGGGCACCGCACGCATCGACGCATCGCCGGCATTGGTGGCACGCTTCGACGAGTTGATCCTGCTGCGCGGGTGTCATCCGCTCGGGATCGCGGTCGGCGTAGCGGTCGAGCAGTTCGAAGAGGTCGGGGAACACCGAGCAGTACTCGATGCACTCCCGGCAGCCGTCGCACTGCCCGAACACCGCAGCGAGGTCGCGCCTCGTGGCGGCCTCTTCGGTGAAGGCTGGGTCGTGCGGGTCGTAGATCGCGCCCGCACAGTACCGCCTGCGAGAGGACGCAGCGCTGGAGCGGGACCTAACATCCGCCTCGATGCCGACACGTCGACCCGCTGCGCTGCGTTTCGATCGGTCGGAGATGACAGCGTCGTTGCGCGCCGTTGCGGCCGGCCAGCAGGAGCCGTTCGATGTGCTCGTCGTCGGCGGGGGCATCACCGGTGCGGGGGTTGCCCTCGATGCCGCCCATCGTGGATTGCGAACGGCACTGGTCGAGCGTGACGACTTTGCGTCCGGTACCTCGTCGAAGAGCTCCAAGCTGGTGCACGGCGGCCTGCGATACCTCCAGGCTGGCGACGTACGTCTCGTGTACCAGGCCCTGCGCGAACGCCAACGGTTGCGCCGCAACGCACCACATCTCGTGGAGACACTGCCGTTTCTCATCCCGATCATGACCCGCGATGGCGTCGTCTCGAAGAAGCTGGCCAAGGCGCTCAACTCGGCACTGTGGTTGTACGACCTCACGGGCGGTTGGCGGATCGGCAAACTGCATCGCCGACTCGATGCGGATGCCGCGGCGGCACACTTTCCGACCACCCGTCTCGACCGACTCTCGGGCGGGTTCGTGTACTACGACGCCAGCGCCGACGACGCCCGGCTCACCCTGACCGTCGCCCGCACAGCAGCGGCCCTCGGTGCCACGGTGCTCAACCGCGCCACGGTGCAGTCGGTCCGCCGCACCCCAGACGCCGCAAATGGTCGCCCTGACGGATTTGCAGTCACGATGCACGTGGACGGCGAAGCCCTCACGGTGCCGACGCGGGCGGTGGTCAACGCCGGCGGCGTGTGGGCCGACCGCATCGGATCGTCGACCGGGTCGATCCGACCCGCCAAGGGCGTCCATCTCACCGTGCCGTGGGAGCTCGTGCAGGTCGATGTCGCCGTGATCATCCCGGCACGCCGCGACAAACGCAGCCTGTTCCTGGTGCCATGGGGGCGTTACCCCGACGGCACGTTCAGCCACGTGTACATCGGCACGACCGACACCGACTATGGCGGACCGCTCGACGACCCACCGGTGACCGACGACGACGTCGACTACGTGCTCACGGCACTCAACGAAGCGCTCGACCTGGAGCGCCTGCCTCCGGTCACGGTGGACGATGTCACCGCGGTGTGGTCCGGATTGCGGCCACTGGTCGACAACGGGGGCGACGGCTCGTCGAAGACCGCCGATCTGTCCCGTCGGCACCGCGTCGACGTGGGGGACGACGGCGTGATCAGCATCCTCGGTGGCAAGCTCACGACCTACCGGGAGATGGCCGAGGACACGGTCGATGTCGTGCAACGCCGTCTGGGCGAACCGCGGGCGTGGTGGGCCCGTGTCGACATGCGTCGGCGCACCGTTCGTCGTCGCCTTGTCGGCGCTGGGCCGCGGCGGGACGCCGCGGCGATTCGGACACGGGTCGGCACGCTCGATCATCACCTATGGGGGCGTTACGGCACCCTCGCCGCGGAGGTGCACGAGCTGATCGCCGACGACCCCGAGCTGGCGAGGCCGCTGGCTGTCGGCTACCCCTACGTGCGCGCCGAAGTCGTGTACGCGGTGCGCACCGAGATGGCGATGACGCTCCACGACGTGCTGGTGCGCCGAACGCGTTTGCAGCTATTCGATCGCCAGGCGGCGCTCGATGCCGCCCCGCTCGCTGCCGACCTCATGGCCAGCGAGCTCGGGTGGGATACGACCAGGCGTGACGCCGAGCTGGCGGCGTTCCATGCCTGGAGCGAGCACGAGTGGAGCACCGTTCACGTAGCCGACCGATTCGCACGGGAGCCACACGATGCCGCCACAGTCGCCGATTGAGCTGACAGGATCCGCGTCACGCCTCGCCGGCGACCCTCCGCCGCTCAGCGACGAGTTGATCGATTCGTTGCGCACCATCGGCGAAGTGATCACCGACGAGCAGGACACAGCGAACGCCAGCCGCGACTGGTGGCCGCTCGCCCTCCATTGGGCGCTGCAGGGAGCCGTCCCGCGGCGGGCGGCCGCTGTCGTTCGTCCGACGTCGACCGACGGTGTCGCCCGTGTGCTCCGCGCATGCAACGCCGAGGGCGTCGCCGTCACCGCAGCCGGGGGACGCTCGGGGGTGGTTGGCGGCACGGTGCCACTCGCTGGTGGCGTGATCCTCGACCTCACCGAACTTGCCGGGATCGAGTCGGTCGACGCCGAGTCGGGCCTGGTCGTAGCGCGGACGGGAACGTTCGGTCCGGACCTCGAACGCGAGCTGCGGGAAGAACACGGTCTGACTGTGGGGCACTATCCGCAGAGCTTCGATCTCGCCACCGTGGGCGGCTGGGTGGCCGCCCGAGGCGCCGGGCAATACAGCACGCGGTACGGCAAGATCGAGCGGATCGTCGCCGGCCTCGAGGTCGTGCTCGCCGACGGCTCGATCGTGACCACCGGCGGCGCCCCCGCGGCGGCCACCGGACCCGACCTGACGCAGCTGTTCGTCGGCTCCGAGGGAACGCTCGGCGTGATCACCAAGGTGTGGCTCCGTGCGTGGCCAACGCCGGCGTTCGAACAGCGCGCCTCGTTCAATTTCGCCGATCTTGCGGCTGGGCTCGACGCCTGCCGCCAGATCCTCCGCCGCGGCGCTACACCTGCGGTGCTCCGCTTGTACGACGCAATCGAGTCGGCGCGCGGTCACGGTGGCGACGGCGAGCAGTGCACGCTGCTGGTGCTCGACGAAGGCGATCCGGCGATCGTCGACGCCACGATGCGCGTGGTGGCCGAATCGTGCGCCGCTCACGGTGCCGTGGAGACCGGCAACGCACCCGTCGATGCGTGGATGGAACACCGCAACGACACGAGCGCGCTGCAGGCGTTGACCCGCAAGGGGTTCGTGGTCGACACGTTGGAAATCGCCGCTCCGTGGTCGGCACTGGACGACGTCGTCGAGGCGACGACGACGGCGATGCTGGCGGTGCCCCATGCGCGGGCCGCGTCGTGCCATCTGTCGCACAGCTACGTCGACGGCGCGTGTCTCTACTTCACATTCGCCGCCACTCCCCCGGCAAATGAGGTCGACAGCACCTACGTCGCCCTGTGGGACGCAGGCCAACGAGCGGTGTTGGCCAGCGGCGGCAACCTGTCGCATCATCACGGCGTGGGGCTGGTGCGCGATCGGTTCATGGGTGACGCATTGGGCGGCGGCATGGACGTGTTCGCGGCCGTCAAGCGTGCGCTCGATCCAACCGGCATCCTGAATCCCGGCAAGCTCGGCTTGCCCTCCTCGCTCGATGTTGCGCCGTGGCCGGCGTGATCCGGCAGGCCTCTGGCGGGCATCATGTGGCCAGTGACGGTCCAGGGCGAGAGCGATGAGTGACGACGAGCGGTTGGCCAAGATCGAGGCGGTGCTGCCTGGCCGGTGGGACCCGCCAGCGATCCGGGCCGGTGCGATCATCTCGCTGGTCCTCGCAGTGCCGATCACCGTGGTCGCCGCGGTCGTCGATCCGGACGACCCCGGCGCCCGCGCGGCCTTCTTCTTCGCTGCGTTTGGCGGGTTCGTGATCGGCGCAGGATGCGCGGCCTGGGTACAACGCTCTGGCACGCCGTTGAGTCACGGCATGGTCACCGCGGTCGGCACCTATGCCGCCGCGCAGGCCGTGTTCGTCGTGTTTCGGCTGATCACCGGCGGTGACGTCAACTGGTTTGGCGTGATCTTCACCGGAACGCTCGTCGCCCTCGCCGGCCTCGCCGGCGGATTCCTCGGCAGCCGGTTGCAGGCCAAGGGCATTCGCCCGTCGAGCCAAGCACACCCTGGCGGCATGCGATGACAGACCTGTTGGTGATCGATGTCGGCACGACCGGACTGCGCGCTGCACTCGTCAACGAGCGTCTCGAGATCGTCGATCTCGAGTATCGCCCGTGTCCGCCCAGCACGCCGGCGCCCGGACTCGTGGAGTTCGATCCGGCGATCATGGCGCACACTGCGATCGAGGCGGCCACGTCGGTGCTGGAGCGGTCGACGTCGCCGGTCGAGGCGGTCGGCGTCACCACCCAGCGGGCCAGCACCGTCGTGTGGGATCGGTCGACGGGCGAGCCCGTTGCCCCTGGCCTCGGATGGCAGGACCTGCGCACCGTCGGCGAGTGCCTGATGGCCAACGCCGAGAACGGGTGGACGCTGGCCCCGAACCAGAGCGCCACCAAGTACTCGTGGCTGCTGGCGAACACGCCCGACCTCGCCGGCCGCGATCTGTGTGCCGGCACGGTCGACAGCTGGATCGTGTGGTCGCTCACGCGCGGCGCCCTGCACGTCAGCGACCACGGCAGCTCGTCGGCGACGATGTCGGGGCTGCGGCGGGTCGAGGCCGACGGCTGGAACGACGACGTGCTCAACGCGCTGGCGATTCCTGCATCGATCCTGCCGACCGTGGTCGACTCGTCGGGCGTGGTCGGCGAAGCGACCGCATTGCCGGGAGCCCCGCCGATCGCGGCGATCCTCGGTGACCAGTCGGCGTCGACGATCGGTCAGGGGTGCGTGCAAGCAGGTCGGGTCAAGATCACGTTCGGCAGCGGCGGCATGCTCGACGTCTGCGTCGACGGCGAGGCCCCAACGACAGGGCGACGCAACGCCAACGGGACGTACCCGCTGGTGTTGTGGACGGTCGGCGGTACCCCACAGTGGGGCGTCGAGGGGATCATGCTGTCGGCGGGAACCAACGTGGAGTGGCTGCGCGACGACCTCGGGCTGCTCGACACGCCCGCACAGAGCCATGACGTGGCCGCCGAGTGCGCCGACACCGACGGCGTGATGTACGTCCCAGCCCTGCTCGGCCTGGGAACGCCGCACTGGGACTACGGCGCACGTGGCACACTGCTGGGCATCACCCGCGGCACCGAGCGGCGCCATGTGGTGCGCGCCGTGCTCGACGGTGTGGCGCACCGCGGCGCCGACCTGCTCGATGCTGCGGTCGCCGACACCGGCGTGGTCACCGACGAAGTGCGCATCGACGGCGGCATGAGCCAGAACCCGACATTTGTTCAGGCGCTCGCCGACGCGACCGGACGAGCGGTTGAGGTGTCTCCGGTGGTCGAGGCGACCACTCGCGGCGCAGCGTTCATGGCCGGCCTAGCGATTGGTGCGTTTGAGCGCCTCGACGACGCCGACGCGTTGTGGCAACCCGCGGCCCGGGTCGAACCCAGCTCGGATACCGACACCGCAGCGGCTCGCGAGCGCTGGTCAGCCGCAGTGGAGCGCAGTCGCGAGTGGCATCCCGACCTGTCTGCGCTGGACATGTAATGGGCCTCAACACGTGGTCCGATGCGTCTTGTCGACGGCGCCCGGCGCCTTCGTCGATCACCTCTTGCGTCGTTCCGTGAACCTAGAATTGCTCCGCCCCCACCCGAGCGGGAAGTCTGGTGGCCCAATGACCCCGAAAGGACCCTCTACGTGAGTCTCGACCGCGCCGAGTCGACATCGTCGCGACGTGCGCTGTTCGGCACCGCCGGTGCCGCTGGCATCGCGGCGGCGATCGCTGCCCTGAGCACTGCGCGCCCCGTCGCCGCCGCCCCTCCGTTCAGCCCGACGCCCGACGACACCGCCCTGCTGCGCCAGGCGATGGAGCTTGAACTGGCCGCCCGCGATCTGTACGACACCACGCTGGCTGCCGGGATCTCCGCCGACGTCCAGCAGCTTGTTCAGCTGCTGGCCTCGAACCACAACGACTACGCCAAGGGCATCGCTGGAATCGCCGGGCTCTCGGCAGACACGCCGAACCAGGAGGTGTTCGACCAGCTCGAAGCCGACTTCGACACCACCGACGTCGAAGCCTGGGCGCAGGCG
>JBCCVW010000071.1:0-19911 GCA_039194665.1 Actinomycetota bacterium | reverse complement strand
GTGCCCGACCGGAGTCGACCTCCTCGACCAGCCAGTTGAACGACTCGGTCACCTCGGGTGTTCCGAAGTTGACCGACGTGGCCAGCTCGCCGCCGCGGCCGTTGTCGGGCAGCGCTGTCACCTCGCCGCGACGCGAGTTGTATTGGGTGATGAACCACGGCCCGTACCCGTCGTAGACGACCAGGCCGTGCGGGGCCACACCCGACTCGACGATCTGCGCCGAGGCGGCGTTCAGCTCATCCAACGTCAGCGGCGGGTTCGCCGGGTCGAGCCCTGCCGCCAAGAACTGTGAGCGGTCGAACACCAATACGGGTGTCGACACGTTGTACGGCATGGCCAACAGCTCGTCGCTCAACGTGTACGTGGCCTCGATCACCGGAAGCAAGGGAGCGGGGTCGACCTCGCACTCAGCGGGGGGTACCACGAGGCGGCTGACAGCCAGGTCCTGGATCCCCCGATGGTCGACGAGCACTGCGTTGGGTCGTGCGTCGGCGGGAGCGTCGGCCAGCCGGGCGAGGGTCTCGCCGTAGTTGCCGGTCTTCTCGAGGGTCACGGTGACACCCGTGTCCTGCGCATTGAAGCGGTCGGTCAGCTCGATCAGCTTCTGCTCCGAGTCGTTGCCCAACGCATGCCACACGATCACCGAGCTGTCGCCGGACGGTGGAGTGCAGCGCGTTGGTCCCTCGTCTGGTGCGGCCTCGGTCGTCGACGACGCCGACGCGGCTGATGTCGACGACACCACTGCGGTCGTGTCGGGTGCTGGAGTCGAGGTGTCGGCCGGCTGGGTGGTGGCAGGCGTTGAGGGTGCCGAGCCGACCGTTGCGACCTCGTCGGGCTCGCTGGAGCACGCGGCCGCGATCAGCAGTGCCGCAGCTCCTGGCGCCAGCGTCCGATGCAACCGAACTCGTCGCAGACTCCCCACCAGTCCCAGTGTGCCAGGGCGGCGCCCGAGCGACAGCGGCGGAACAGCCTCCAGGCAGCGACGCTGTTGTTCGTGCTGTTGTCGGAGCGGAGTTCGGGTGCTCGTGACGCTGGGGCCGAGAAGCTGCGGGAGGGGATGATCGGATCGCAACGTGCGGCTTCTCGGCGTTGCTCGCCTCGGATCCCGCCGGCACCGACACCGAGAATCACCGCCGAGAAGCATCGTGGCACGATCGGAGCCGCGCCGACGCTTTTCTGCGGGACGCGAGCGACGATGATGGTGGGGATGTCTATGCGTCCGATCGAGGCGGCCGTGGCCGTGCGCCACCAACGGCCGCGCGAGATCGACTTCTGGATTGCGGTCGCCGCCGGCGAGCACGTGTGGGCAGATCCCGACAAGGAGGTTGGCATCGTCGAACGCGTGGTGGCGGTGACGGAGATCGCTGCGCTGGCCACCGTGGCAACGATCGCCGGGGTGCGCCTGGCGACCACACCGCTCGATGGCCTCGCATTGGTCGCCCCATGGGTGGCGATTGCCGGTGCGAGCCTTCTTGCCGTGCGCCCACTGCGCGTGTGTCTCGGCCGACGCCGCGCCGGTCGTCTGTGGCCGTCGTTCGCCCTGCGCGTCGCCGTGGTGATTGCGATCTTGGCCAGCATGGCGACGGCGCCGGTCGCGGTGGCCTTGCTGGCTCTCTGGCCGTTCGCTCTTGCCCTCGGTGCCGAGGCGGCGGCGTGTGCGTGGGAGCTCGGCTTCGACATTCGCCCGGCGTGCTGGTGTCGCACGTTCGTCACCTCCGCGTTCCACGTCGGCATCGTGGTGGCTGCGGTGATCGCCTTCGTCGTACTGGGCGCGCAGCGGGGGATCGAGGTGATCGCTCCGGTGTATCTCGGCGGCGCGCTGGTGGTGATCCTCGGGTCGTTCTTCGCGGGGGTGCTCGATCGGTTCCGTCGCTCCGTACTGCATCACGAGCGAGCGGCTGTGGCCGAGGCGGCCGCCGACGCACATCGTCGCAGCGCCCACTGGCTGCACGACGATGTGTCGTCGGCGTTGAAGCTCACCGAGTTGCAGATCCGTCACGAGGGCGTATCGCCCGAGTCGGTCGCCGACGCGTTGGCTGAGTTGGATCACCGCATTCGGCTGCGTCAGCTCGACGAGTTGTACATGTCGGGCAGCGTGCGGCTGGCCGAGGTGTTGCAGCCGTACGTGCGCAATGCGCAGTCGCAGGGCGTGGCGATCGGTGATGTACCGACGTTCGACGACGCGTCGACGGTGGTCGACGAGCCGCTCGGGCGGATGTTCGGCCGGGCCGTGGCGGTGCTCACCAGCAACGCACTGCTCGCGGGCGCCACCGAACTCGGCTACACGGTGACCTCTACCGACGAGGCGATCACGCTGCAGGTGAGCGACAACGCTGGCGGCTTCGATCTTGCAGAGGCACCGGCGGGCCGCGGCTTGTGGCAGTTGTCGCTCGACCTCGGTACCGACGGGGTTGAGGTGGTGCCGAACGGCGCGGGGTCGACGGTGACCGTCACCATGCCCCGGCATCGCGAGCGTGAACTTTGGCAGTCGGAGGTGGTGCGGTGACGCGGGTGTTGATGATCGACGATGCAACGGCATTGACGGAGCTTTTTGCCCAAGCGATCGCCGACGATCTCGGCTGCGACGTGGTGACGGGGAACCATCCCGATGACGCGGCGCGAATTCTCGCCGACGGCCGCGGGCCGATCGATGTGGCGCTGATCGATCTGTCGTTCCCCGGCTACGACGGCTTCGGCATCGAGGCGTTGGCCGAAATCGACAACAGTTCGCCCGACACCATGTTGGTGATCCTCACCCACGGCGATGAGTGGGTGGCGGAGGTGCTGCGCGATGCGTGGGAGTTGCTGCCCGTGGCGACGGTGATTTCCAAGTCGGCGCCGCTCGACCTCCAGTTGGCGACGATTCGCACGGTGTTGGACGAGGGGACGGCGCCGATCGACCCCGCGATTCGGCCATTGTTGCCGGCGCACCGGAATCCGGCGAGAACGCCGGATTCGTTCGGCCGGTTGGTGCCTCACGCCGGCCATGCGAAATTGTGGGCAGCGCTGATCGATACCCGCGGTGAGGTCACGTTGCATGCCGTGGCGTCGACGGCGGAGTTGAAGCCGAACACGATCAAGAACTACCGCGACGCGCTGTATCCAGAGCTCGAGCTGCATGGCCTTGTGCGGCCGAGCCTGGCGGAGATGCGCGGGTTCGCCTTTCGGTGTCGTCCGTTTCTCCAGCCGCACATCGATTGTGCGCTCGATCGGAGTTCGGCATGAACCGCACCGGCCGCGCAACGCTCGCGTTGACGGTCGGCTTCGCCGCGGCGGGAGCGGCGATCCTCGCGGGGGCGACCGACGTCGATGACAACGCTGCCACGGCAGAGGTGTTCGGCGGTGTCGACGTGTTCGCCTACTGCCAACAGCAGTTCGGCCAGCAGTCGCAAGCGATGCTCGTCGGCACCAACGCCTTCTCATGGCGCTGCACCAACCAGTCCAACGGGATCTTCCAGCTCGAGGACGTGGATCTCAACGCCGCGTGTGCCGCGCAGTACGGCGACGATGCATCGTCGGAGACCGACGCACCCGACGATCCCTACTCGTGGGTGTGCGTCAGTTAGGTGGCGCGACCAACACCTGCGTAGCGGTGCGACGCTCCTGCAATGTGGTCGGCGAACCAGGTTGTCGAGGTCGGCTCTGGAACAGGTGGAAGGAGCGAGGTTGCCGTCGAGCGATGATCGTCCTCGGGGCAACGGCCTCCACGACTGATCGAGTCGGCCTCACCATTCGGCGCTCTCGACAACGAGGTAGCGGCGACTTGCACCTGTCGCGTGGTGCGCCCAGTTGCACCTGCCTGCAGCTGACACGTGCGCCCGAACACAAACGTCGGGCGAGGGGTGAGCCGTACGTTCACGGTTGGGCAGTCCTGGCCGACCCGTGCCCCAACTTCGACCTGCTGCAAGATGTTGCCGCCTGCGGCGTCTACATCGGCAAGAGACCTGTCGGGGTTTCCGTCCGGGTGCGGCGAAAGTCGTGGATCTCTGTCCGATCGACTTCGCATCGTTGTGACGTGATCGTGTTCGGGCGACGGACGATCGACCATTGGAGGCGCCGGCGAGGAGACGGCGCGGATGACGCAACGCGCCCGCGCCGCGGTCGCCCTGTAGTCTCAGCCGGTGGTTAGCCTTGGCCTTGTTGACGGTCACCGGATCGATGGTGTTCGTACCCGGCGTATCGAGCGGAACTCCGACGATCGCGGATGGTTCGCGGAGTATTTCGTCGCCGGCGACGATCAGGGCATCGACCCCGTTCAGTGGAGTGTTGTTCGGTCGGCGCCCCGGGTATTGCGTGGGATGCACCTGCACGTCGGCCACGACGAGTTCTTTTCGATCGTCAGTGGACGGGTCACGCTCGGCCTTCACGATCTGCGCGCCTTGTCGCCAACGTTCGGGCGAGCCGCAACGTACGAGTTCTGTGGCGCCGATCCGATTCAGCTCATCTTTCCTCGTGGGCTTGTCCATGGCTGGTTGTTTCACGAGGAGTCTGTCCACTTGCAGGCGACGTCGCGGGCGCATGACGACTATCACCCCCAGGACAACCACGGGTGCCACTGGAGTGATCCCGAGCTTGGAATCGCATGGCCGATGTCTCCGACGGTCGTCGCCGCACGTGCTGAGGGGTTCGGCTCGCTGCGCGAGTTGCGCGCGACGGTCACTTCGCAGACCGCATGATGCCGCGCGCACGCAGTGCGTTGCGTGCGGGTTGGAGGAAGCCGAGGCGTAGTCGCCGGCCGGCGGTGCGCGCTTCGAGCTCTACTCGTTCGTCCAGGAGACGACCGGCGACCGCGCGTCGGATCGCTTCCTCACCACCGGTTGCGGTGAGGCGATCGGTCCATGAGCGCATCAGGTCGCGGCGTTGCGAAGTTGGGAGCCCCGGGTGATTTCCTCGTTTCAGGTAGATCACCGTCGGCACGGGAGCGCGAGCCGCCGCGATGTTCGGAAGCGACAAGAATCGGTGCCACATGTAGCTGTCTGTTGCCAGATGGGCAGGGGTCGTCGACCAACCAACGGGCAGTCGGCGGTACGCCTCGACGGTGTGCGCCGTCGCTGACAGCGGACTGATGTGGTTTGGGCGCCGCCAAGTTGGCAGCGCGGCGATTGCTGCCGGATCGCGATGTGGCACGGTCCGATCGACGTCGTCGTCGCCGAACCGCACCGGCATCGTCATTGCCAGGTCGACCGTGTTCAGCAACGTAGCGACTTCGGCGAGATGGTCACTGAACCACAGATCGCGATCGCTCAGGTAGGCGATGATCTGGCCGCGAGCTCGGAGCCGGATGATCTCGTCTCGGTAGATCTCTCCTCGCCGTTCGTGCTTGGCATGGGCGACGAAGTGGACCCGCTCATCGGCTGAGCAGATCTTCTCGGCTGCGCGTTGCGTTTCTGCGTTCACGCCGTCGCCGACGATGAAGACCTCGAAGTTCTCCATTTGTTGCCGCAGCACGCTGCCCACTGAGTATTCGAGCAGTGGGCCGCGGTCGCCCGTCGTCGGAACGATCACCGACGCTGTGACAGGCCCGCTTCGGTCGCTCTTCACCGAGGACCGCCGCCCGGTTGCCGCGCGATGGTCAGCGTCTGCTCGACCGCAGCGACGACCGCGACACCTTCTGCTCCGCTCGTCTTCGGCGGTGGACCTCCCGCCACGTGGTCGAGGAACGCGTGCAGTTCGCGACAGAGCGCCGGTGCGGGGTCGTACGGGATGGCCGTTCGCACTGGTTCGCCTGCGAGTCCGGAGTACAACTCGAGTGTCGCGGCGTCCGGATCGAGTACGGCAACAGCTTGATCGCCGTGGACGCGGATGGTTCGCTGACGACGCTCGTACCGCGTCGACGCCTCGAAGATGCACGGGACCCCTGCCGAGGTGACGCAGTGCGCCCAGATTCCGACTGCCCTGTCGTCGATCTGCTCGACCACTGCGTCCACGGGCGAGGGCGCCTCGCCGAACAGCTCGACTGCGATCGACAGGTCGTGCGGGAGCAGGGTCCAGACCGGATCGACATCGGTGCGCGGGCTGGTCCAGTTGGTTCGGTTCGTGCGCAGCAAGGCGACGTCGCCGAGTGCACCTTCTTCGATCAGCCTCCGAAGTCGTTCAACGCCGTGGTGATATCGCCAAACGTGGAGGACGGTGAGGCGGTCGCCGACCGTGTCGAGCGTGCGCTTGGCGGCCGCCGCGCTCGTCGTGAGCGGCTTCTCGCAAGCAATCGGAACGCCGAGCTCGGCGACCGACTCGATGTCAATTGCGTGACCGGAGGCCGGTGTGGCGATCACCACAGCGTCAACACGCTCGCAGCCGTCGATAGACGCACTCGCCGTAGCGCTGCGCTGTCTGGCACTCAATTGGGCGGCCGGGTCTGGATCGACGACATGCACCGCCGCACCGAGCGAAATCAGATCGTCGACGATCAATCGTCCCCAGCGGCCGCACCCAAGCACCGCAATGCGCAGACCTTCGGGCGCAGACATCGGGGAGATGTTAGAGCGGCTCGGGTGTTGCCGGCCCGGTGATGCCTGACGTAGCTTGCCGCCGAGTGTTGGTGACCTCCTCATGATGCGTGCGCGGGGCCGATTCGTGGAGCGGTTCAGTCGGCGCGTTGTGCGCGGCGCGGCGTCGCGCGCCGGCAGCTGCTCGGTGCTGCTCAGCTCCAGATCGCCAGCCAAGCGGGTTGGCAGCAGAGACGTTGCGCGTCGCCTGATCGATACGAACGGTCCGCTCGACCTCTCGCTCGTCGTTCGTTGGATCGATCGTCCGGGTGAGATTGGCCCGTCCTGGTCGGTATTCGCTGAGCGCTACGAGCTCGTGCGGATCGACCTGTTCGACGACAATCCTCACGCCCACTTCAACTACGGGCTGTTGATCGCCAACGGTGCAACCAACCGTTGTCGATGGCACTTACACGATGTCGAAGATGCCGAGGATCGCATCCGGTGGTCTGGTCGCGAGCTGCGATCGAATCTGCGAGTCCAGCTCGTGAGCCATCCGTTGCGACGTGTCCGGCGTGTCGAACCGTCGGCCGATCAGATCGAGCGTGCCGCAGCGTGGCTCGAGTCCGACCTGCGGCGCCGCTATCGGGAACGAGCCGCCGCCAGCGGCCGCTGCAACGGTTAGTGGATTCGGGCGAGTCGGCGGAATGTCCGCCGCCACACCACGCCCACCGACCGGTCGAGACCGTGACGTCGTGCCCTGTGCGTATACGCGTCGGCTTGCGTCAAGGCGCGGTCAACCGGCCGCCCCAAACGCAGCTGTGACCACACGTGCTCGACGATGTGGTACGAGCGCTCGTCTCGGTCGTCGCCGCGCGCTGCGGCGTGCGGAGTGATCACGGTGTTCGGCGCGTGCCACAGGGGACTCCACGGTGGCAACGGCTCAGGCTCGGCAACCGCCAGGCCTGCGCCGCCGACCGCGCGGCGACGCAGCGCCGCAAGCAGGGCGCGTTGGTCGACGAGACCGCCCCTTGAGACGTTGACCAGGATGCCGTCCGCCCCGAGCGCCGCGAGTTCCGCTGCGCCGATCATCCGGTGGGTCGCGTCGGTGAGCGGAGCAGCGAGGATCAACACATCGTGTTCGGCGCACAACGCGATGAACTCGTCGCGGTCGGGGCTGGCGACGACTCGCGACGCGGCCGGCGTTGGCGATTCGTCGCGTCGCCGTACGACGGTCACGGGCATCTCGAATGCGGCGGCCCGTTCGGCGATACATGTTGCGATCGATCCACCTCCGACGAGCAGCGCGCGCCGTCCCCTGAGTGGACGTAGCGCATCGCCGTCATCGGTCCACACGTGCCATCGTCGGTGTCGCTCGATGGATCTGCTGCGGCGCGCCACGGCGTGCAGCAGATAGAAGGCTTCTTCGGCAATCGCCTCGGAGTTGCGTCCTGCCGAAGTGGTGACGGTGCGATTCGCCAGAAGCTCGGGCGGGGCGAACCGGTCGATCCCCGCGTGGTCGATGTGCAGCCAGTGCAGGTGCGGGGCTCGAACAAAACGCTCGTCGGCGTTGCCGCCGATGATCGCCACTTCGGCCCGACGCAGCGCATCGTGGACCTGATCGTGGTGGTGATGTGCAACCACGATGGTGTGGTCGGCGTCGAGCGAGTCGATCAGCTTCCCAATGAGCGCCTCCGGCCACGACACCGTTATGAGCGCGTGTTGGCACCCGCGTTCCAACGGTGATGTCCCGTTACTGCCAGCCGTCAATTCGCCTGGCCGAGAGTCGGCGGTCATTGGGCAATATCGTCGACGAGCGCATCGAGTGGACGCGCGTGCTCGTCGTTGCCGTGTAAGTCCCGGAAGTACCCCAGATCCGATAGGTAGGTCGGCTTGCCGAACGCCCCTGCGATCGAGGGAATCGAGCTGTGCGTGACGCTGGTATAGGGCAGCACAACAGCGCTTGCCCGATCGAAGAGATCGTGTACTTCGCCGATCTCGATGTAGCGGTCGACGATGGTGATGTCGTCTGCGAACTCGAAGATGCGCTCATCGACGACCCGGCCGGCGACGACGATCGGTGGTAGTCGATCGAGGTGCGGATCGACCTCCTGCAGCCACTCGTACACGCCCTTGTACGCGTCGAGCCGGCCGTACACCAGGAGGTAGCCGTCGTTTGTTGCCTCGTCGAATCGGCGCGCGGGCGGGAACATCTCGCGGTAGTACGGAGGGAACGGCAACACATCAACGGTTGACGCGCATCGTTCCGCCGTTGGCGCGACATGCCCCGACCAACCGACGAGCACGTTCTTCCACCGCTTTCGTTCGTGGACCCATCGCCGATAGCCGATCTCGAACCGGTGCTTGGCTCCGTCGGCCGCCGATTCGTGCGGCGTCGGATCGTGGTAGAACACCTCGACCCAACGGCGCAGAACCGCTGAGGGCACCGACCAGAAGCAGAATCCCTCGGCGGTAACGATGATGCGCGTCGGGCGATGCTTCCAGGCGGCGACGGCAACGGCGATGGGGAGCGCGGGCACGATCTTGGCCAGGTTGCGCACGACTCGGTTGGTGGTGCGCAGCGTGTAGACGACATCGGCGCCGGCGTGGTGGAGTTCCGCTCGAGCGTGCTGGGCCGAATCGTCCCGGGTGAGGCGGACAACTGCGACACTCCTGCTGCCGGTGTTTCGCAGCTCTGCGAGTTGGTAATCGCGAAAGCCGCCGTCGTAGCGACCGCACACGTACAGCGTGACCGCGTCGTCGGAGTTCATCGGCGTCCAGACCGAGACGTCCGTATACCAGTGGAGCGGTCGGCGGGGCCCGTCTGCATGATCTCGCCGAGATCGAGCCGGTCGGGCCCACCTCCATCGCGCACCCGTCCGTCGTCGACGACGATGATGCGGTCGCACGACTCGAGCACTCGGGCTCGGTGGGCCACTGTAACCACCGTCGTGTGCCCCCGGAGGCTGTCGAGCGTGTTGTGCAGCAGTTGTTCGGAGCGGACGTCGAGCGCGCTCGATGGCTCGTCGAGAACGAGCAATTGCGGGTGGCCGGCGAGCGCACGGGCAATGGCGATCCGTTGCTTCTGCCCACCGGACAAGCCAGAGCCGCGCGGTCCGAGCATGGTGTCGAATCCGTTTGGAAGGCGTTCGATGTCGGGCAATACGTTCGCTGCTCGGGCCGCAGCTCGCACGTTCGCCTCTGGAAGCGAGCGGTAAAAGAGGATGTTGTCCCTCACGGTTCCTTCGAGCAGTGACGGTTCTTGTGGCACGAAGGCAACCATGGTTCGCCAATCGTCGTCGTCGATCTGCAGATAGTCGATGCCGTTGACGCGTACGTCGCCGCGGGTCGGGCAGCGCAAGCGGAGCAGCACTTGCATCAGCGTCGACTTGCCACCTCCCGATGGACCAACGACTCCGAGCCACTCACCTTGCGGGATGCTCAGAGAGACGTCGCGAAGTACGGACTGCCCGCCCTGGTAGGCGTAGTCGACCCCGGCGAACTCGATCGTGCTCAGCCGATCGACTCGCTCGTGGCCGAAGCGCGTTGCGCCGCGCTCGAGCACGGTCAGTCGACGGCGGAGGGCATGCAGGCTTGCCGCGCCCTCGGTGAAGCCGTGATAATTGCGGTTGGCGGCTTGAGCCGACGCCAGCGCACGAAGCAACAACGTGATGACCACGCCGATCTGGTCGATGGTGTCGAGACTCATCGCCGCCATCACGCTGACGCAGGCGACGAGGACGAGCACTGCGAGGTCCTTGTACAGGCCACCCCCGACCAGCATCGCTCGCCTGGCCCGGAACATCGCCAACATTGCCTCGTCGTTGGCTGTTTTGAGTTCATCGGCGGCGCGTTGTTGCACACCGTACGTGCTGAGTTCCATCGACGAGGACGCCATGCGGGTGACATCCTCTGAGAACCGGCTGTTGACTTCGACAAATTCGTCTGCGCGTCGTCGAGTCGCCCGCGAGATTGGCGTGATCGCTGCGACGAGCAGCACGCCCGCAACGATGATTGCGATGGAGCTCAGCGGATCGACGATGAGTGCCACACACAAGAACATCGCCAGGCTGATTGCATTGGCCGCGCCCATGATCGCAAAGTGCGCGAGCTGTGCAGATCGATCTGCGAGCGTTGAGACTGTCTCTTGGAGCGCCCCCTCGCGTTGCTGCGCTTGAGTTGGCCAGCCAGCGGACACGAAGAGGTCGATCGCCTCGGTGCGTGCGTTCATGAGCACGCCGGCCGTGATGCGTGCGGTCAGCGACGCCATCGCGAGGTGGAGGCCGAGCGCGGCCAACGCAAGCATGCCAGCGGCGACCAACGCTGCGGTCCAACTCAGGTCGATCTCGAGGATCGGTAGCTGGATTGAACGGCCGTCCTCGATGATGTCGAGAGCAACACGGACGACCAGGAGCAGTGCGAGCGCCTCGGCAAGTCCGGCGATTGCGGCCAGGAGCGTGACCGACAGGGCGGTCCTGGCGCCACCAGGTAGCAGCCGTTTCAGCTCGGCCCACGAGGATCTCAGCATCCGTTATGTTCCCATCTCACGTGTTCTGATCGGCAGCCTGCACGAACGGATCTCTGTCGGGGCTGATGTTTGTCACGGTATCGCCTGCGCGCGGCTAGGAGAGTCTGTCACTACGGTCGCGGCGTGATCCTTGGACGCGATCTCCGCTATGTGTTCGTCCAGGTGCCCCAGACCGGGAGCACAGCGGTCGGATCGTGGCTCTGTGATCACTATGGCGGTGAGCCGGTTCTGGAGAAGCACGCCACGATCATCGAGGCACGGCATCGTCTCGGACGGGAACTCGACGGATGTGTCGTGATCGTCTCGATCCGCGATACCTACGACCAGCTGATTTCGTCGTACTACAAAGCGCACCACGGGTACCACAACGCTTCCGCGGGTTTTCGCGCTCTGCGTCACGATCGCAGCCGCTGGGTCTCTGAGCACGATGCGTCATTGCCGGAGTTCGTCGATCGGTTCGCACGCCGCATCCTGGCACCCGTGCATGCACTGTCCCTCCGGCGAGCCGACATCGTGTTGCGGCGCGAGTCACTCGGTGCCGACGTCGCTGAGCTGGGGCACGTGCTTGGCGATGCCCGGCCGCCGGTGCTGCCACGCAGGAACGCAACGCGTCGACCGACTGTCGTGTTGGAACACGCATTATCGGCTGATCAGATGCATCGCGTTGAGCGACTGCATCGGCCTTTTCGCTACGAGTTCGGCTACACCGAGGTACCTCCGTCGGCGACCGACAGGGCGGCGTACGAGACGTTGCTTCACCTAAAGCACGCCGAGCGGAGGCTGGCCCGCTGGCTCAAGGGATCGTGATCGACGAGGAGGCCTCCCCACGTTCCGCGGCCGATGCGCTACTGTAGGAGTTCGAGCACCGCGATGCGCTCGAACTCCCTCCGCACTTCGATGAGTACCCCTGAACGCCCTGCGTCTGAATGCCCTGCGCATGCCGCGTGCCCACTGCAGGCGATCTGCTCGCTCGCGTCAACCGGATCGAGGTAGTCGTTGGAACGCCGGCTGATGCGCTGCATCGACCTCGGACTCGCGTCGCTTCTGCTCGTGGCACTCAGTCCGGTGATCCTCGGCGCAATTGTGGCGATCCGCAGCACGAGTCATGGGCCTGTCATCTTCCGCCACGATCGTGTCGGGCGCGACGGTCGATCGTTCTCCGTCTTCAAGTTCCGAACAATGGTCGACGGGGCCAATGGTCAGATCCTCGACGACCCCAGCCTGCGCTCGACGTATCAGAACAACGGGTACAAGGTGCCCCCTGGAGACGAGCGGATCACGAGGGTCGGACGCGCCTTGCGGCGGACGAGTATCGACGAGATTCCGCAGTTGTGGAACGTGATGCGTCACGAGATGAGCTTGGTCGGAGTTCGCCCGCTCGTGCGCGAGGAGTTCGAACAACGCGCAGACGGCGACCAGCGGCTCTATCGGATGCATCTTCCCGGTCTGACTGGCCTGTGGCAGGTGAGTGGCCGGTCGGCGGTGTCCGAGTCCGACCGGGTTGTTCTCGATCGCCACTATCTCGAGACCTGGTCGGTCAGGGAGAACCTTCGACTGCTGGTGAAGACTCCGAAGGCCGTCCTCGCTGGTGTCGGCGCCCACTAGTTGCCGTCACCACCCGGCGTCCGGTCTCCCCGGGGTGATCAAGCGAAGGAAGCGATCCAGTCGTCGATCTCGCGATCGAAGCGGGGCACACTGAATCGAGCAGCGGAAGCACGGCAGGCCGCACCTCCCAAATACTCCGCCCGTACCATCCGCACGCCAGCGGCGAGGGCATCGACGCTCTGGCCGTCGACGAGCACCCCCGAACCCATGTGTTCCACACTGTCCAACAGGCCACCCGCCGCTGGGCCGACGACCGGCACGCCGGCTGCCTGCGCCTCGACGGCAACGATGCCGAAGTCTTCCACCGCCGGAGAAATGAGCGCGGCTGCGCCTGCAAGCAAGTGCCGGAGCGTTGTGTCAGACGGCGCCAGAACGATGCTCACCGGAACCCGCGAGGTCCGGCTCAACTGGGTGAGCTGAGCGAGCTGCGGTCCATCGCCTGCGACGACGAGCGGCATGTCGACCTCGTTGGCGACACCGATTGCGAGGTCAAAACGTTTGTAGTCGATAAAGCGTCCGTAGGCGAGTAGGTAGCCGGATGGCTCCCAGGCGAGCTGGCCGAAGAATGAGGTGTCGACCGGGGGAAAGATCACGACCGAGTGGCGCCCGTAGTGCCGACGGATCCGATCCTGGGTGAGGCGCGAGTTAGCCGCGAACGCCGTGACGTGGTCGACGGTCCGGCGGTCGAGCGAGCGCAACACAGCCGCGGCTCCGCCGGCCATGCGGCCAGACGCCCTGGGGTCGGTCTCCCGCTCCCACGCGTAGCGCATCGGGGTGTGGACATAGCTGAGGTGGACCCGCGTGCGCGTTGGATCGACGAACTCGCGCGCAAACGCGTGCGTAGAGGAGATGATCCGCTCGTACTCGCGGCCGCGGCGCAGTCGATGCCACGCAAACGGCATCATGGGGAGTAGAAACTCACGTCGATCACGGAGCACCGGCCGATCGAGGAACGTCGTGGACACAGTTCGTCGACCGGTATCGAGATCGACTCCCGCAGCTGCGGTCAGCGCAAAGAGGTCTGCGGTGGGAACGACGTGGGCGAGTCGCTCGAAGACTTTCTCGCTCCCCGCGCGTGCGGCAATCCACTCGTGGACAATCGCCGTCGATCCCTCGCTCGCCGCAACCACGCGGGCACGATATCCAGCGATGACACGTTGGCCAGCCACCCGGTACTCTCGCCGGATGTTGCGTGACCGGCTGGTGATTGAGTTGTCGGAGGCGGCGACACCGTGAACGCGCCGGCCGTTGCCGTCAACTGGCCGCGAGCCGCTGACCGCTCGGATCGCAATGCTTGGGTGACGGTCGGCGTCTGCGTCTCGTTGCTGGTGGTCCCCAAGGCCGGAGTGTTCGTCGCAGCTGGCGTACCGTTGCAGCTCTCGGTGGTGGTCGGCCAGGTCTTGGCGATCGTCGGCTGGCTCGTGGTGTTGCGCCGGCCGAACTCGATCGAGCCACAACTCGGACTGGCACTGCTCGGCGTGTGTTCGGTGGTGTGGATCGGCCACTTCGTGGTGTTGCTCGAGTTCGGTGACTTCGACGGCCTCCGACCGTTGGCACGGGCCGCGTTCAACCTGTTGGCCGTCTCGGCGCTTGGCGTGGCGTTCTGGGTGGGCCGCAGGGTCCCGGTCGAGCTGTTGATCCGCGGTGTCCGGTACTCGTTCTACGCCTTGCTGCTCTACGCGATCGCGCAGATTCTGCTCGGACCCGAAACCGTCGCCATTCGGTATGTGACCGCGGGCTACGAATCGGTATTCGACGAGGTCTTGCGCAGCTCGAACGTATTGCAGCGAGTCGATCGCAGTTCGGTCAAAATTTTCGGCACCTATCAGAACGGCAACTTGTTTGCAGTGGCGCTACTGTTGATCGGTCCGATCGCGATCTGGTCCGAACGCAGGGTTCCGGTGCGGATCGTCGCGCTCATCGCGGTGCACATCGTGATGATCTATGCGGCGAGCACGGCCGGCTACATCGGGCTGCTCGTGTGGGATGTCCTGTTGCTCCTCGGTCAACCCAAGTTGCGGCGATACGTGCCAATCGTCGTCGCCGCCGGCTGCGTCGCAATTGGCGTGGGCGCCGCAGCCTCGGTGTGTCAGCAAGGTTCGTGTCGGGCCGCCGATTTGCTCGACGCCAAGCTGTTCGAGCGCGACTTCACCCAAAACGCGCGGTGGAACAAGCTCGGCGATTGGCTGGAGCGGGTCGAAGAGCAACCGTGGCGTCTGCTGGTGGGAGAGATGTCGGACCTCTCTGCGACACCAATCTTCGAGTCGCTTCCGTTCAGCTTCGCTCAGAACTACGGACTCCCTGCGACCGTCCTCTTCTATCTGTTCGTGCTGTCCATGCTTCGTCCTTGGCGGCTGCGACCGTACAAGTTCGGCGTGGTCGGGTATCTCGTGATGAGTATCGGTAGCGGCGGATTCTGGCTCGCGCCGACGCCATACGTGTTGGGCCTGGTGTTGGGTGTTGCCTACGTGCTCGATCGGCACGAGCTGCGGCGTATCCGCACCGCCGGGAGAGAGGGCGCGTTGCTCGGTCCGGATGACCCGCGGTCGACCATCGCGTCGAATCAGCGGTGGGCGCAATCCTGATACACGCCGAGGGTGCGGGCCGCCATCGTTGATATACCGAAGTCCTCGGCCACCGACCGCGCAGCAGCGCGGCCCATCGAGCGTCGCAGCGCGGGGTCCCGCATCTCGACGAGCGCTGTCGCAGCAGCGACCGCGTCGTGTGCCGGGTAGAGGAATCCGTTCCCACGGTGCTGAATCGCCTCTCGATTGCCAACCACGTCGGTGACGACCGCTGGAAGGCCTTCGGACATCGCTTCGAGGAGTGCCAGCGGCATGCCTTCCCAGAGCGATGTCGACAGATACACGTCGGCGGCGCGGTAGTGATCGCGTGGCCGGGCGACGTTGCCCATGAGTCGGACGGTGTCGCCCAGCTGCCGTGTGGTCACCGCATCGCGCGCTTGAGCCATACCCGGTCCATCGCCGAGCACCGTCGCCCGGAAGTCGATCCCCCGGTCCGATGACAGCTCGCTGAAGATGTCGAGTGCACCGTCGAAGTTCTTTTGCACGTCGAACCTGCTTGCGGTGACGATCTGCAGTGGCGCACCTGTGTTTCGGGTGCGGGTGGCCGGCCGAACAGGGATGTCGACGCCATTGCGTATCGTCACCAGCCGCGCGGCGGGAACGAGACGCCGCTGGGCAAGTTGCGCCGCCTCCCCTTCGGAGACGGCGATCGCCGTGGCTGTCGTGCGGCCGAGCAGCCACTCCAGGGCGAGGTACGCGCGCTGCTTCACCCGTGAGTACTCGCCGATGTGCAGGCCGTGAAACGTGTGCACTGCGGGTGTTGTCGTCGTGGCGCCGAGGAGTCGTCCGTAGAGTCCGGCCCCTTTTCCGTGGGAATGGATGAGGTGAAAGCGCCCAGCGCTGACGGCCCGGCGCAGGCGGCGCAACGTGCTGAGGCGAAATGCCCTTGGCTCGATTTCGATCATCTCGGCGACGGAGGGGAGACTCTGCAGCCGAGTCCAGTACGGCTCCTGGCGGGGTGCGACCACGGTGGCATCGACGTCCGGTCCGAGATGGGCAAGCAAGCGATAGAGGTGCTCGGGTCCACCGCCAACGTCGGCACGCGCCGTGATCGCGATGATCCGCAGCGGATGTGCCCTGGCAGCCGACGGCTGCCCGCCGCTAGTCGACACGTTTCCAGTGCGCCAGGTCACGATCGAGCAACGCTTCGAGTCGCTCGACCTCCGGAGCGAAGTGTGACCGCAGCGCGTCCTCGAACTCGCGCCGCAGCAGATCACGCCCCTGGTCGCGTCGGGCGAACCGTTTGACCATGGCGACGCCCGGGATTCGTGGGTGTTGCAGAAGTCCGAGCCGGAGTGCGCGAATTGGGCGGGCGAGGGGCGCCGGCGGATGCAACACAAACTGCGCTACCGTCGGGAAGCGCTGGACTCGTGCACCATGCAGCGATTCGAGTACGAGGTCGTCGGCATTGGTCAGGCACAAGAACTCCAAGACTGCGCCGAGCGCTGTGTCGGGGTCCGTTCGGAGGTCTTCCTGAAGCAGCACCATTCGTTGGCCGTCGGGTACTCGGGCGAACAATCGCGTCAATTGGGAGCCCAAGGCGGCGACATCGCGGTACATCAGCTGGTCGGCTGACGTGCCCTCTGGTACAGACGAACCGGCGGCGCGTTCGTCCTGAAGGCGCCACGCTCGCTCGAAGTCCCGCTCGGGCTCGAGGCCGACGTACACCTGCTCCATGTGGAATGCGTGTGCCACCTCGACCGGATCGCGGACCATGGCGATCATTCGGGCCTCCGATGCGTAGTCGAGCAGCCGGACCACGGCCACGTCCGATCGCAGATATCCCGTCGATGCCTCGAGCACGACGCGGTGCTTGGCCGGGTCGGCGTGCCGGAACAGCGCTTCGTACTCAGCTACGTTGCGTGGACGCATTTCATGCCGTCCGGCGCCAACGTCGGTGCACCAGAACATCGGCTCCTTCTGTGGGCTCAGGTACACACTCGGATGTTTGGCGAGGTACTCGGCCAGCGCGGTCGTCGCGCACTTCGGGGCGCCAACGATGAAGCAGTTCGGTTTCATGACGCAGTCCGCCACGACGAAAGATCGCGCCCCGTCAGCGACTCGACAAGTGAGACCTCGGCGTCGAACTCGTGTCTGAGTCGTGCGGCGAAGTCGGGGTCGAGTGGTTCCCGCGCGGAACGACGCACGAGGAGCCGTGTCACGGTCCGGTTGACCACACCGCTGCGCTGTGCGCGAACCAGACGCTTGCCGGCGCGCACCGGCGCGGCCAAGATCGGTGGCGGGGTCTGGTAGAGCCCAGCGATTGTCGGAAAGCGGTGGAAGTGCGACGACCCCTCGGCAGGGAACGACAATCGGCCATCGCGGGGTAGCTCGGCGAAGTCTTGAATCTCCTCCCACACGGTTCGCGGTCGTTGCTGTAGGTCGTCGTGGAACACGACGAGTAGGCGATCGTTCGGGATCAGTTCGGATGCGCGCGCCAGTTGCGAGCCGATCGACGCGATCGACCGGTATTGGAGCTCGTTGGGATCCGTTGCGCCTGCGGGCAGCCGCCGTCCGGTGGCCCGGACGGGTTGCAACTCCCAAGCGGCTCGGAAGTCCGACTCGTTCTCGACCGAGTTGAAGATCATCTCCATGTGATACGCGTGCGCAATATCGACCGGATTGCGCAGCGCCACGATGAACCGAGCGTCGGGCACTGCGGCGCAGATCCGCGGGATCGCCACCCTCGATCTGAGGTAGTCAGTAGATGCATCGAGACACACCTGTCCGTCGAGGGCACGACGATAGATGCGTCGGTAGGCGTCCTCGCTGTCCACGACGGCGACTGATCCCGTGCTGCCGATGTCAGTCGACCAGTACGACGGTTCCTTGGGATAACCGACGAACGCGTGCGGGTGTTCACTGACGTACTGCGCTAACGACGTCGTTCCGCACTTTGGCGCGCCGATGATGTACAGCGTGGGGAGTTGGCCGGTCACGGAATCCCGTACCAGGACCGATGCAGGCTCGTGCCAAATGTCGAGTCGACCCAGGCGATGTCGTTGGCTGCCGCGCTCTGTATCCGTTCACGAGTCTCTGCTGACATCGCCGTGTCGGCGACTTTCCGTGTGAACAGTATTCGGTTGAGCGTCCTGCTGCGCTTGGCAAGATGCACCGCTTGGGGACCGCCTGGGCGGGTCTTCAAGAATTTCGATGCGCGATTCGTGGCGCGTGCCACGCCGTTCAGGCGGGCGCCTGAGGCAGGGTTGTCGACCGAGTCGAGTCGCAACGAAGCGGCGATTGGTCGAACGCCGATGGCCGCGAACACATCGTCGAGATAGCGCTGCGGATCGGCAGCGAGGAGCGAGAAGTCCGCGACGGCGATCGACCCGACGCCGAATCGTTCGACGAAGGGCTCGAGCATCGAGCGGTAGCCGATCGATGACCAGTCGAATTCGGACGCCGTGTAGTGGTCGATGTCAAGCTGGGTGCGCCCATTTCGTTGTACGAATCGCCAGTCCGATTGGACGTAACTCGTCGGTTCGCGGAGGGTGACAAGGATCGTTGGTTGCTGCAGCGTCGCAGCGATTCGCTCCGCCGCCGTCGCGTCGCGTAGGTACCGGTGACCGACTTCACCGACCACTTGACTCACTTCCGCACCAGCAAAGAAGTCCGCGTACCAGCTGGTCCCACGGTCATAGTTCAGGTCGAAGAAGTTGAGGTCCTTGATAGCAGGCACGAAGACGTCAGGGTGCTCCTTCAACCGTTCGTGGAGCCACGTCGATCCAGCTTTCCCTGTCCCAACGTAAATGAATGACGGTCGAGGCACCGCTCCAATCGTACGGCCACGACGAGCCGCAGCACTGTCTCGCTCCACCACGTGCGGCAGCCCTTGCGTGGACCGGTCCGCGTTGCCCTGGCCGGCTACCCTGCAATGCTCGAATGGTTCAGAACTCCGAGGCGTCGTTGCGGGATTACGTCAGCGTGTTCGCGCGCCGCAAGTTCTTGATCATCGTTCCGGTCGCGGTAGCGGCAATCGTCGCCGTTGCGTTGTCCGCACTGCAGACGCCGGTGTACGCGGCATCGTCGGAGGTGCTGGTCCAGCCGCGCGGCCAAGATGCGCTGTTCGAGGATCAGCAACAGAACTTGAACGATCGAGCGATTCAGACCGAGATCCAGGTCATTGAAGGAGAACAGGTACGCGACCGCGTCGCGCAGAACCTCGGCCTCGATCAGCCGTCCCCTCGGGCAAGTGCCGACTCGGTCGGGCAGACCGATGTGATCCGGATCACGGTACGCGACGAGAACTCCGTGAACGCCGCGGTGCTCGCCGATGAGTACGCCCGTGCGTACATCGAAGTCCGCCAGGAGCAGGCAGTCACCGAGTTACTCACAGCAAGCGCCGAGGTGCAGGCAGCGATCGATGATCTCCAGGTACAAATCGATGCGCTGGAGCTCGACGATCCTCGCCGCGCCGGTTTGATCGCTCAGGCAGCGAGTTTCCAGGCGACGCTCGACGAGTTGCGCGTCGACGCAGCGTTGCGCACGGGTGGGGCGGTCGTCATCAGGTCTGCCGCCGTCCCGACCACTCCGGTAGAGCCGACGCCGGTGGCAACCGCCATGCTCGCGGCCATCTTCGGATTGGTGATCGGTGTTGGGGCGGCATTTCTCGTCGACCTACTCGACAACAAGGTGCGCACCGACGAGCAGCTACAGACGGCGACGGGGGTACCGGTGCTTGCCGTGGTGCCCGTCGATCCACCGCCTGATGAGCGGCCGATCGCGATGAGCGAGCCGAGTCACGACGCGGTCGAGGCCTACCGGGGAC
>JBCCVW010000070.1:0-19955 GCA_039194665.1 Actinomycetota bacterium | reverse complement strand
TGCCGATCTTGTCGTAGTCGGCAAGGAACAAGCCCAGCTCGAAGACAAGATCGCCGCCAGCGACGCCTGGAGCCTCGAGCGCAACGTCGACATCGCCATGGATGCGCTGCGCTGCCCGCCCGACGACGCCGACGTCTCTGTACTCTCCGGTGGTGAGCGGCGGCGCGTGGCGTTGTGCCGATTGTTGCTGTCGCGGCCCGATCTGTTGCTGCTCGACGAGCCGACCAACCACCTCGACGCCGAGTCGGTCGACTGGCTCGAACGATTCCTGGGCGACTACGCCGGCACCGTGGTGGCGATCACCCACGACCGCTACTTCCTCGACAACGTCGCCAAGTGGATCCTCGAACTCGACCGCGGACGGGGCATTCCCTTCGAGGGCAACTACTCGAGCTGGCTCGAACAGAAACAGGCGCGCCTCGAAGCCGAAGAACGTTCGAACGACGCACGTCGCCGAACGCTGCAGCGCGAGCTCGAGTGGGTGCGGATGGCGCCGAAGGCGCGCCAGGCGAAGGGCAAGGCTCGCCTCGCGGCCTACGAGAAGCTGCACGCGGAGGCCAACGCCGCCGACTCGCAAGCCGCGAAGTTGGAGATCGCCATCCCTCCTGGCCAGCGCCTCGGCGACAAAGTGATCGAAGTCAACGGTCTGAGCAAGGGGTTTGGCGATCGACTGTTGATCGAAGACCTCTCGTTCTCGCTCCCCCCGGCGGGCATCGTCGGGATCATCGGCCCCAACGGCGCTGGCAAGACCACGCTGTTCAAGATGCTCGCCGGCCGCGAGCAACCCGACTCCGGGACGATCGACTTCGGCAACTCGGTCGACCTCAGCTACGTCGACCAGGATCGCGACGATCTCGACGCCGACGCCACGGTGTTCGACGAGATCACCGGAGGCGCCGAAGTGCTCGACGTCGGCGGACGCGAGATCCATGGGCGTGCCTACGTCTCGAGCTTCAATTTCAAAGGCACCGACCACGGCAAGCGTGTCGGCGACCTGTCGGGCGGCGAACGCAACCGTGTCCACCTCGCCAAGCTGCTCAAGTCGGGCGGCAACGTGCTCCTGCTGGACGAACCGACCAACGACCTCGACGTCGACACACTGCGGGCACTGGAGACCGGTCTCGAGTCGTTCCCTGGTTGCGCCGTGGTGATCAGCCACGATCGCTGGTTCCTCGACCGCATCGCCACTCACGTGCTGGCCTTCGAGGGCGACAGCCAGGTGCGGTGGTTCGAGGGCAACTTCTCCGAGTACGAAGAGCGACGCAAGGCCGAGCTCGGTGCCGCTGCCGACCAGCCGCATCGCATCAAGTACAAGAAGTTGGCGTGAGCGTCGCGCTCTCGCGGTCGCCCGAAGACGACGCCGCGCTCGCCCGCCGACTGGCGACCGAGGCAGGTCGACGCCTCGTCGACCTGCGTCGTCGACTATTCGACGCCGGGGCATCGACCTGGGACGTGAAGGACGCCGGTGACGCAGTCGCCCAGCAGTATCTGGCCGACGAGCTGGCGCTGGTCCGTCCCGACGATGCGGTGCTCTCGGAGGAAGGCGTCGAGGACCCTCGCCGGTTCGGCGCCGATCGGGTGTGGATCATCGACCCACTCGACGGCACCCGCGAGTTCAGCGAACAGGGCCGCGACGACTGGGCGGTCCACGTGGCCTTGTGGGAGAACGACGCGTTCGGCGCAGGTGCGGTCGCCTTGCCGGCAATCGAGCGCACCTTTGGCACCGACCCACCAGAGACGCTCCCCGACATCGCCCGCGAGCGACCGCGGCTCGTCACCTCGCGTACCCGGGCGCCCTATGCGGCGGTACTCGTCGCCGAAGGCCTGCAGTGCGACGCCATCCGCCTCGGCTCTGCCGGCGCCAAGGCGATGTCGGTGCTGATGGGACACGCCGACATCTATGTGCACGATGGCGGGATGTACCAATGGGACTCAGCGGCACCGGCCGCTGTTGCGCTGGCGGCCGGGCTCCATGCCAGCCGCATCGACGGGTCGCCGTTGGTGTACAACGAGCGCGACCCGTGGCTCCCCGATCTCATCGTGTGTCGCCCGGAGCTGGCCGACGGCGTCCTGGAATCGTTGTGGGGATGAGCGAACCGGCCGTCGTCACCGAGGTCGACCAGCGGGTGGCCATCGTCCGGCTCAACCGGCCGCACCGCCACAATGCGTGGACCGGGCGAATGCACCAGGAGTACCTCGCCACCATGGCCGAGCTCGAAACACGCGGCGACGTGCGCGCCGTCGTGGTGACCGGCACCCCACCGGCATTCTGTGTCGGCGGCGACGCTACCGCGTTGGCCGGACACGCCGAGTCGGGCGGCTACGACCCGGGCCTGTCGGGGACGCCACCGGAGCCCGGAGGCGGCGAGCGTCTCGATGCGCCGCGCGCCAGGCAGCGGGGCTACCGGCACCCGATCATCGCTGCGGTCAACGGCGCCTGCGCCGGCATCGCTCTGTCGCTGGTCGCCTTCTGCGATCTCCGCTTCGTCAGCGCCACCGCCAAGCTCACCACGGCGGCGCCGAAGATCGGGCTACCCGCCGAGTACGGGCTGACGTGGATGCTGCCCCGGTTGGTCGGGGTGACGCGCGCCGCCGATCTGTTGTATTCCGGGCGCATCGTGACCGGTGCCGATTCCGCCGACTGGGGCCTCTGGAACGAGGTGCTGGCCGACGGCGAGGCGACGCTCGTCGCCGCACTCGATTACGCCCACACACTTGCCGCGACCACCGGCCCGAAGGCCGTGACGACGACGAAGCGACAACTCGTTGCGGATCTCATGCGCCACGACCCAGCCGCATCGGTGGACGACTCGTTGCAGCTTCTCGACGAAGCGATGGGCACCGCCGAGTATCGCGAGGGCGTCGCCGCGCTGCGCGAGAAGCGACCCCCGGCGTTCTAACGGCGGCCGCCACGGCCCGGGTCAGTCGAGCTCAGCGCGGATGCCGGCGGTGTGCTCACCAACCGCCGGCACCGGGCCCGGTCGCGGTGCGCTCCCGTCGAAGTCGACCGGTGTCGCCACCGAGCCCCCGACGAAGCCGGTCTGCGCCTGCGGGTCGTCGGCCACATCGTTCGGATCGACCACGGGTTCCCACCACACACCGTTTCGATCGAAGCGATCGGCCAACACCTCCAGTGGGTGCTCGGCAAACGCGGCATCGAGCACGGCGATGAGCTCACGTCGATGCGTGAATCGGTCGGCCGCATCTGCGAACCGTCCATCCGCCACTAGCTCCGGCCGTCCGATCGATGCGGCGAGGCCCTGCCAGTGACGGTCGCCTTCGAGGCACAACAACCAGAAGCGGTCGCCGCCGGCGGCGCGGTACACGTTGACGAGTGGCGTCTCGCACTCGGTACGCGGCGCAGTCGACGGCTCGTGGCCGTAGCGCTGCCGTGCCGCCAGATCCGATCCCAGTGCGTACACCCCGCTACGGAACAGGCTGACCTCCACGACCCCGCCTCGGTTGGTGGTCTGACGTTCGTGCAGCTTCGCCAGGATGCCCGCGACCAGGGCGAGCGCCGCCTCGTGACCCCCGGTACCAGGTGGTAGCGGCGGTGGCATCTCCCCGTCGGGGACCATCGATGCCGCCAAGCCAGAACGTGCCCAGAACGCCCCGGTCGCATGCCCCGGGCGGTCTCGATCGGGTCCGGACCAGCCGAACCCGGTGATGCTGCCGACGATCAGTCGTGGGAACCGGGCGACGAGGGCTTCGGGTGCCAAACCGAGCCGCTCGAGCGCGCCCGGTCGAATGTTGGTCACCAAGACGTCGGCGCGGGCGACAAGTGCGTCGAACGTCGCTCGGTCGGCGTCATTACGCAGGTCGAGCATCGCAGAGCGCTTGCCGCGATTATCGAGATCGAAGAGTGGGCCGGGTGGTTCGATTTCGATGCCCACATGGTTGAGCGCACCGCGATACGGATCTCCTCCGGGCGGCTCGACCTTGATCACGTCGGCACCCCACTCGGCGAGAATTGCCCCAGCTGCGGGACCAGCGACCCACATCGCCAGCTCGACCACGGACACCCCAGCGAGCGGGCCACGCGCCCGGGTGTGCCGATCCGGAACGACGCCGTCGTCAGCCACGGCGCACGGTTCCTGCGGTGCCGTCGACGTAGATCGCTTCGCCGTCGCCGATGCGCGTGGTGCAGCCGCGCAAACCGACGACGCATGGAATGCTGAGCTCGCGGCTCACCGTCGAGGCATACGCATGGGCCTCCTGGTCACCGCACACGACCGCGCCTGCCGCGAACAACAACGACGCCAGCGGCCGATCGATCGACTCGGCGACGAGCACATCACCAACCTCGAAGTCGCCAGCGTCGTGCGGCGACTCGACGATCCGCGCCACGCCGACCGCGACCCCCGGGGCACCTGGTGCGCCGACGATGTCAGCACCGGCGCCGAGCGCGGGCCCAACGTTGTCGTCGCCGTCGTCGGCAGGCGAGCGCAGGGGCAACTCGTCAACGGTAGGCATCCCTGCGCCCGAGTCGACGAAGAACGGCGGCTGACGCAACTGCAATTGCTCGAAACGAACGCGGCGACTCGCCACTTCGGCGGCACGTACGCCGGGCGCCTGCACGAACTGTGCGAGTTCGTCGAGTGAGAGCATCGCCAGTTCGCCCGGATCGGGGAGGTGTCGACGGGCGAGTTCGAGCAAGGCCACTCGTTGCTCGTTGATGGTGCGCAAACAGTTGGCGCGGGCGTCGTCACGCCACAGCTGCAATCGCAGGGCGGTCGCCTGCCCGACGACGAGTGCGTCGATCGCTTCCTCGTCGCCGCGCACCGCCCGCAGGGCCGCCTCGAGCGCTCGCTCACGGCCATCGATCACGCGGGCCAGGCGCGCCGACGGCGAACGTTCGGCCCCGACCCCGCGCATCTGCTCGATCAGCGACATCGCCAACTGCGGATCGGTCTCGAACGACGGGCGCAGCGGATCCCACGCCTGTGGACCGCGTGAACCGAACTGGCGAAGGAAATCGAGGAACTGGTCGACGAACTCGTCCGACCCGTCGCGCAATCGAGACAGGCGCCACAACACACTCGCCGGTTGCGTCTGTTCGGCGTCGCCACCGATGGCGATCATCGGCAACACCAGCGCCGGCGCAACAACGTGCAATCGCTCGATCGCCGGAGACAGCAACGCACGGAGCGACACCAGGTCGTTGACCATCGATCGGACATGCCCGGTGAGCGACTGCGCTCGATCCAGCAACTCGCCATCGTCGAGCTCGGAGAGTTGCGGCCGAGTGGCGCGCAGCTCGTTGGCCAGCTGCGTGTTGGCGTCGAGAGCAGGAACCTGGCGGGCCTGGGCAACTGCGTCGAGGCGGGCCTGCACCCGCACCGTGGCGGACTCATCGACGTCGATGGGCTGGACCATCTCGACCGGGGCGCCCGGGCGGGCGGCACCGAGCAGGTACCCGGCGACCTCGTGGCCGACGCCGGACCGCACCGCCAGCACTTGCAGCACACTGTGGTTGATGTACGCGTGGCCGGTGATGACCGCGCCCACGGGATTGATCGCCTCAGCCGTCAGTTCGCTCATCTCGAACGCGCCGATGTCGACGAATGCATCTCGCCACCCCTCGAGGACGCCGGGGACCCAGGTGATGCCGGCCGTCAGCGGGCCGATCGGATCGGGCAGCGTGTCGCTGGCGAATGCGCGGGAGTAAATCGGATACCGCCGGCTGGTCGCCGTATGGACCAACCAGTGGGAGAACTCGCGCTCAGCCACCGAGGGCGGCAATCACGTCCGGAGGGGCTTGCACGAGTTCGATCAGCACACCCTCACCGCTGCGCGGCGTGGCCTCATTGCCCTTGGGATGGATGAAGCACACATCGTGTCCGGCGGCGCCCTTGCGGATGCCCCCAGGTGTAAAGCGCATCCCCTGCGTGGTCAACCAGTCGACACATGCCACGAGGTCATCCACCCAGAGTCCGACGTGATTCAGCGTCGGAACGTGCACCTTGGGGGCGCGTTCGGGGTCGAGCGGTTGCATCAGATCGACCTCGACCGCATGCACACCCGTACCGAGCCGCAAGATGTCCTCATCGACGTTCTCGGACTCGCTGCGGTACGAGTCGACCACCTCCACGCCGAACAGACCCGACCACAACCCGGTCAGTGCGCCCTTGTCGAGGCCGCCGATGGCGATTTGCTGGATCCCGAGGACGCGAAAGGGCCGTGTGCCGGTCACGAGCGCATCATGACATGCACACACGAGCGTCACAACGACTCTGCGGGCACACCACGGCCTCACCATCGGTGGGGACAGATTCGCTGCACCGTCGACGGTTCGGGCCGACGCTCCGGCATCATGACACGGTGACCTCCGCCCCCGATCTCGCCTGGGGATCTTTCACCGAGCACGCACCGTGGGCCCTCGATCGCGACGACATCGTGTGGCTCCACGGCATCGACCAACGGCGGGCTGCCGCGCGTGCTGCTGTTCCGACGCTGACGAAGCCGTCCACGGTGCCACCTGGTGCTCGCGTGTTGACCGTGCTCGGCCGGCTCGGTGGCGCGCTTGCGCCGTGGGCCATCAGCCGACGACGTCGGCGATTCGCCAGCCCAGAAGACAGCCGTGCCGATCTGTCCCGTCGACTCCGCCTCGCGGCCGAGGCGCTCGGGCCGACCTACATCAAGCTCGGCCAGATCATCTCCTCGGGCGAGGGCCTCTTTCCGCCGGAGCTCGTCGAGGAGTTCAAACGCTGCCGCGACCAGGTTCCGGCCGAACCATTTGAGGTCGTCCGCCAGACCGTCGAGGAGGACTTGGGACGTCGGCTCGAGGACGTGTTCGAAACGTTCGAGCCGACCGCGCTCGCCGCTGCTTCGATCGCCCAAGTCCACGCGGCCCGTCTCCACACCGGAGAAGACGTGGTGGTCAAGATCCAGCGGCCGACCGTCGATGCCTTCGTGCGCAAAGACCTGCGGGTCATGGCCTGGCTGGCGCCGTATCTCATCGGCCGAATCCCGATCGCCGCGTTGGCCAATCCGCCTGCGCTCGTCGAGCTGTTCGCCGAGACGATCGTCGAGGAGCTCGACTTCCGGCTGGAGGCGGCGAACATGCTCGACGTGGCGGCGATGCTCCACGACCTGCACCAGGAGTCCTACGTGGTGCCCCGTCCGCACCCGCGGCTGGTCACACGTCGGGTCCTGGTGATGCAGCGGGTCGCCGGCTACAAGTTCGACGACGTCGCCGGCATGCGCAATGCCGGTATCGATACGCAACAGGTGGTCCGCACCGCGATGGTCGCCTTCATGGAAGGAGCCATCGTCGAAGGCATCTTCCACGGCGACCTGCACGGGGGCAACTTGTTCGTGCTGCCAGACGGTCGCACCGCACTGCTCGACTACGGCATCGTCGCCCGTCTCGATGGGGCGCGGCGTAATGCCTTCCTCCGCCTCATGCTCGGCGCCACGACCAACGATCCGCATACGCAGATGGCTGCGTTGCGCGACCTCGGAGCGCTCCCGGCCGATACCGATCTCGATGCGGTGATCCGCGACCTCCGACTGGATCGGCCACCCGTCGACCCGACGACGCTCACCGGCGAGGAAATGGTCAAGGAAGTCCAACGGGTGGTGAAAGCGATGCTCGGTTATGGGGCCAAGCTGCCCAAGGAGCTGATGCTGTACGTCAAGAACATGGTGTTCATCGACGGGGCGATCGCCCGGCTGGCGCCCGACCTCGACCTACTGGGCGAGGTGGCGACGATCTCGATGTTGTTCGCCCAGAAGCACGGTGAGCGACTCGGCCAAGAACTCGGAATCGACCCCGACTCGGTCGAGTTCGACATGGGCGGGGCGCGTGCGGCGTTCGGTCTCGACGAGACCGTCGATCAACTGACGTATCGTCAGCTCCAAGAACGGCGGGCGCTCATTCAAAGACGGATGCGCGACCACGTCGAATCCGACCGGCCACGGCTGCCCGGATAGCGTCGCCGCTCGTGCGTTTGGTCATCGCCCGCTGCTCAGTCGACTACTCGGGGCGACTCGACGCCCATCTCCCAGAGGCCACCAGGTTGATCATGGTCAAGGCCGACGGCTGCGTCGCCATCCACGCCGACGGTGGCGCGTACAAGCCACTCAACTGGATGAACGCGCCAAACACGTTGTCCACCGACGAGTCGACGTGGACCGTCGTCAATCCGAAGGGCGAGACACTGACGATCGAGCTGCACGAGGTGGTCAGCGACGTCGAGGTCGAGATGGGCGAGGATCCCGGGCTGCAGAAGGACGGTGTGGAGGCCCACCTCCAGGAACTCTTGGCCGCGAGTCCGGAGTCGATCGAGGACGGGCTGCGATTGGTTCGCCGCGAGTACCCGACCGCGATCGGCCCGGTGGACCTGTTGTGCCGCGACTCCGACGACGGCGTTGTCGCCGTCGAAGTGAAGCGACGTGGAGAGATCGACGGCGTGGAGCAGCTGACGCGCTATATCGACCGTCTCCAGCTCGACTCGTCACTCGGCGACGTACGTGGCGTGTTCGTCGCCCAGGTCGTCAAACCGCAAGCGCGGGTGCTCGCCGAGTCACGCGGCTTTCGCTGGGTCGAGGTCGACTACGACGAACTCCGCGGCATACGCCCCGACGAACTCCGCCTCTTCTAGCACGGTGTACCATCGCCTAAGTGGGGCTATTTCTGATCGAACGCGGCTTCGCCGAACAAGTGCAGGAGCAGACCGAGGAAGAGTTCAAGGAACTCCTCGACTACAACAACGACCACGAGCTGCGGTGGTTCTTCAGCTTCCTGTCAGCCGACAAGCGCAAGTCGTACTGCCTGTACGAGGCGCCCGACGCCGACGCGATTCGTCAGCAAGCTGCCGATCTCGGTGTGCCAGCGGACGCGATCATCGAGGTGTCCGAAGTCAATCCCGACTTCGTGCAGGGGTTGGCCGCGTCGGCGACCGGCCACACAGGCCCCTGACCGGCTCCGCGGCCCACTACAGGTTCAGCAGCGCCAGATCCGACGACTCGCCGAGCATCATCACTCCCGCCGACGCGTAGCGGCCCTCCTGCAGCACCAGATGCTGAGTGATGGTGTCGATGTCGCGCAACCGCCGCTCGAGCGGCGTCCCCGACTTGATCGCGCTGGTACCGGCAAGGCTGCGCACTGTGTCGGCGACACGACGCGACACCGTGGCGGCGTTGGCCCCGGCGAGCTGCACACTGATCCGTGCATCTGTCGACAGCGCCTCACCTGTCGCGGCGAGTTCGTCAACCGACCGCCGGGTGACCGAGTCGATCGATGCACGAGCCGCCTCGATCTCCGCGCGACAGCGGCCGAGCAAGTCGTGCGCCGTGGTTCGCTCGCGGAGTGGAACGTCGAAGAAGTTCGGCGTCTTGGTGGCAACGATCTCGAGTGTTTCGTCGAGCGCCGCGGTGGCGATGCCGAGCGGAACGATGGCGTGCACCGTGATGCCGAAGAACGGGATGAAGCCGTACATCGGATTGGCCCACTCCTCCGGACGAACGGTCGGGAAGGCGAACGGCCCGCACCGCTCCTCGGGGATGAAGCAGTCGGTGAACACCCCGTCGTTACTCCCCGTGCCGCGCATGCCAACGGGGTTCCAAACGTCGACGACCTCGATGTCGCTCATGGGAAACACCATCATCAGCACCTCGGGTGCACCGGTCTCGGGATCGATCACCGGCTCCCCGGCGTCGACGACCACCGCAGTGGCGAAGCCGGTGACGGCCCGTGCGGCCCCACTGAGAAACGCGACGCGACCGTTGACCGAGATACCGCCATCGACTCTCGTCGCGAAGGCGGGCGGGAAGGCCGAACTACACAGCGGCGCGGACGGATCGCTCGTGAACATGTCGCGGGCAGTACCTCCGAATGCGCTCATCAACATCGATACCGAGGTGCTCTGATTCACGTTCCACCCGGTCGCGCCGTCGATCGCGGCGAGGGCCTCGATCACGGAATACACCTCGCATGGGTGCATTTCCAGACCACCGAGCGATGCCGGCGTGATCATCTTGTACATCCCGGCATCGATCAAGGCGTCGTAGACCGGATCGGCCAGCCGGCACGTTCGTTCATTCTCTTCGACGTGGGCTTCGATCGTCGACCGCAAGGTCACGACTCGGTCGAGCAGTTCGTCGGTTGTGTCCATCGTGGTGGGCATCTGGATTCCCTTTCGTCGTTGCGACCACCGTACGAACTACGTGCACGCCGTTCTGCCGCAAATCGTTCATTCGGCTCTGTCAGTTGAGCGTGGACGTGGCCAACGTCAGCGCGGCTCGGTGAACGGCGCCCATGCCGAGTGGCCCTGCGATCTCGACGGCACGCGTTGCCTCCTGGCGGGCTTCCACCCGCCGGTCCTGCTCGGCCAGCAGCGCGGCCAGCTCCAGACGGCCGCGCGCCTCGAACACCGGCGTGGGTGCGCGCTCACTTTGGTCGATCGATCGTCGCAGCAGTGTCTCGGCCTCGGCGAGCTGTCCACGCAGATGGCACAGGCGCCCGAGCTGCCGGCTCACCGGGCCGAGATACAGCGCACCGACACTCGACACATGGAAGTCACGCCAGGGCTCGAGCAACTCGCTCAGGACGTCGGCGGCGTCGTCGTCCTGGCAAGCGACCGCCGCATCGACGCAGAACGACAGCGCCATCAGATGGCGGCCATCGTGGCTCGCCGGCAGTCGCGCTCCGGCATCGGCCGTCAGAAAGTCGAGCTCCGCCCGTGCCTCGGCGAGCATCCCGACGTCCGCACACATTGCGGCGAGTCCTGGCCGCCACACATGCTCGCGCTGCGGGTCGAGCCGAACCACGAGCTGTAACGGCCGGGCGATCTCATCCAGTCGACCCTGCTCGCGGCGAATGGCGAACTGCTCGATCGCATAGATCCCATCTGCGTCGATGTCGTGCTCGTCGTTGAGTGAGGAGGCCTCGCTCTCGGCGATCAGGCGCTCGGCTTCGACGAACTCGCCACGGGCGATGTGGGCGGAGATGTGGATCGACCGCGCCGCGTGCTTGAAGATCAAGAACTCCGTGCCGCGCAGCAGTTCGACCATCTCGCGGCTCGCTCGTTGCGCGCCGTCGAGGTCGCCGGCGCGCAACAAGTACACGCCGCACATGAACGCCGCGCCGAGCGCCTCCATCGGCGCAGCCTGATCGGGCCTCAGCAGATCGAGGGCACGACGGGCCGCGTCAAGTGCGATCTCCAGCTCACTCGGCCCACGGAACGACGTCCACGCCACACACGTGTAGAACATCGCCAACGCCGCCGGGTCACCGCTCGCCTCCGCCAGCGGCCGGAGTTCGTCAACGATCGCCCGACCGAGCTCGAGATCGCCGCGATTGGTCACCGCCTCCATCGTGAGCGCCGCGCCGGCTCGGATCTTGAGCTGGGGGTCGTCGATCTCATCGAGATCGACGTATTTGATGATCTCGGTGACCAGGGCATTGTGCGCGCCGGCGGCGGTCGCATACCCGGCCATGTGACTTGCCGTCCGGGCCACGAGTTCGACCATGTTGCTCGCCTTGGCCTCGCGCATCAGGCGAAGCGCTCGCTCGAGGCGCGACCGCGGATAGCGGCCCGCATTGATCTCGGTCTCGAGGGCGTAGAACTCAGCCCACAATCGCGCCTCGTCGTCGGCTTCCAGCTCGGCCAAGCGGTCGAAGTGGGCGGTCGCCGACCGTGGATCGCCGAGCTGCACCGCCCGCTCGGCCGCGCTCTGGATGTATCGGGTCGCCTTCTCGACGTCGCCACCAAGGTCGTAGTGGCGGGCCAACGATGTGACCTCGCCGGGGCGCTGCGCTTCGATCACTCGTGCGACGCGCAGGTGCAGCCGCTGCCGTCGCGTGTGAGTGAGCTGTTGGCTGAACGCTTCTTGCACGAGGCCGTGGCCAAAGGCGAAGCGACCGGGGGCGACCTCACGCACGATTCGATGGCTCGCGGCAGCGTCGAGGGCGTCGATGACTTCGTCGCCGTCGACCTCGAGCGACGCTTCGAGCACGGCAACGTCGATCTCCATGCCGATCACCGCCGCCAGCCGCAGGACGTCGGTCACCGACTCGTCGAGGGCCTGCACGCGCCGCTGCACCGCCGACTCGATCGAGGTCGCTTCACGCCCGGTCCCGAGCGCTTCGAGGAACAGCGGGTTACCGCCAGTTCGCCGCACGAGGCCCTCGACGTCGCCGTCGAACCCGAGCTCGCGAACCGATGCCTGATCGAGTCCGCCGACCTCCACCCGCGACAGCTGTCCTGCGGTCTCCGCCTCGGCGATGATGTCGCGCAGCAGCGAGTCGACCTCGTCGGAGCGGACCGTGGCCAACATTCGGATCGCTGAACCGGGCTGGGCGAGGAGATGCCGTATCAGCAGCGTCGTCGCATCGGTGGCCCACTGCACGTCGTCGATCACCAGCAGCGCGTCGCACGCCGTCAGCCACTCGGCGATTCCGTCGAACAGCGCCAACTGCTCGCGCGGTGGCGACGCCGCGGTTGGCGGCGCATCGACGTGACGCGCCGCATGCGTCGACACGCGAGCGAGCATCGGGAACTGCCGCACCTCTTCGCTACGGACATCGTCGTCGAGGCTGCGCACCCATGCGTCGATGGCCTCGATGAACGGATGGAACGGCACTGCGAGGTCGCGATCGCAGCGACCGAACAAGACCGCCCCACCTCGCTCGTGGATCCGTCGTGCCACGGCCGACGCGATCGTCGTCTTGCCGATGCCAGGCTCCCCGGACAACACCACCATCCGGCGCCCGTCCTCCAGCGCCGCATCGACATCGTCGATCTCTGCCTCTCGGCCCACGAGGCGCACGGGCGCGACTGCCAACGCCTCGGGAAGCGGCAGTGCGGCGCGGTCGGCGATGGGCTCCCAGTGGACCTCCGATACGGCAACGGGATGCGGTAGGCCCTTCAGCTCGAACTCGCCCAGCGACGTGTACCCGTGATCACCGCGACCCCGGGCGACGAGCTTGGTGAGATCCGCACAAAGGATCTGACCGCCTGCGGCGAGGCCCTCGATGCGCGCCGCCTCGTTCGCTGCCGTTCCGCTGATGTCGTCCTGGGCGTCCCACGCCACATCACCGGTCGAGATGCCGACCTTGACGACCAGCGGCCCGATCGCATCCTCGCGGGCCGAGTAGTGCGTGGTTTGGCGCTGCATCTCCACCGCTGCGTCTACCGCGTCCGCTGCAGAGTCGAACACGGCGAGCACACCATCGCCAAGACCCTTCACGACGCGGCCGCGGAATTGCTCGACCACCGTCTGCAGCAGCTCGAGGTGCACTGCCTGCAACTCGTCGGCACGATCTTCGCCGAGCCGCGATCGAATCGCCGTCGAGCCGACGAGGTCGGTGAACACGATCGTCAGCGTTTCCGCATCACCCCCCACACGTGAAGTGTGACACGTACACTTCGATCGTGGTGGCGGACGACGCCCTCATCCAGCTGTTTCACACACATGGAGCGGTGCGGAGGTATGACGCAGGCGACCGCATCCTCAACGCTGGCGACCATCCCTCGGCCGTATTTCTCGTGCGTTCGGGAGCCGTCAAGGTCAGCGTGGTGGCACGCAGCGGACGCGAGAGCCTGCTCGAAGTTCGCGAACCGGGAGCGTTGCTCGGCGAGATGTCAGCCATCTTGGGCGGTGGTCGCAGCGCAGCCGCCGACGGTCTGGTACCTGGTGAACTCCTCCGCGTTCCCATCGCCGAGTTCCGCCGCGAGCTCGACAACCCCGAGTTCGCCAAGGCGTTGCTCGTCGAGACGGCACGGCGATTGCGCACCGCCTCGCTCCACCAACATGAGATCGCAGCGGGAACGGCGCGCTCGCGAATCGCCCGCGTGCTCGCAGACCTTGCCGGACGGATCGGCGTGGTCGATGGCGACGAAGTGCACCTGGGCGCGCTGAGCCAGCAGGACATCGCCGACTTCGCGGGAGTGTCTCGTGACTCGGCCGTTCGCACGCTGGGTGAGTTCCGTCGCGCCGGGTGGGTCAGCACCGGACGACGACGACTCGTACTTCGCGACGTTGCGGCGCTCGGTCAGATCGCCGAGGTCTAGCAGCGGCCGACCGCACGTCGCCGAACCACGCTCCGCCCGCTGGATTGTTGCCGACCGTGCACGGCCCGTTCCGAGATTCCTCACACAGGTGGCTACTCTGCGAACACGGACAGCGACCCCTCCCCCGACACGCGCCGCCCCGGCGAGTGGGTCACGCACTCGACGCTGCGCGAGGTGTACTCGAGCTGGTGGATGTCGTTGCGAATCGACGACGTCGAACGCCCTGATGGCTCTCGAACGGAGCATGAGGTCGTACGTGGCCCCGATGCCGCCGGTGTCGTCGTGTGCAATCGCGAGCGCGGGATGCTGATGATCTATCGGCATCGTTTCCTGCCCGACACGTGGGGTTGGGAGATACCCGGAGGTGCGCTCGAGCCGTCGGAGTTGCCGATCGACGCCGCGCGCCGAGAGTGTCTGGAGGAGACCGGCTGGGAGCCCGAAGGCGAGCTGCGGCACCTGACGACGCACCATCCCTCGGTCGGCCTCGTCAACCAGACGTTTCATATCTACTTGGCGAGCGACGCCACGCGAATTGGCCCACCAACGGACGCGAACGAGGCCGTACGGGTCGATTGGCGATCGTGCGAGCAAGTCGCCGCCGACATCCGCGGCGGTCAGATCAGCGACAGCTTCTCCCAGCTCGGCGCTGCCCTTGCGTTCGCCGCGATCGGCGTGGCGAACCTTCTCGAGCCGACCTGACCGACGAACACACATCGTGGTTCGTCGCCCACAATGGGTAGCGACTTGTGCAGGGTCAGTCAAGAGTGCCCGACCTCGTCCACAGCAGTGCGCTCAGCGGGTAATTTGTCGCCTCGGCGGACCTACAGGAGGGCACTCGTGAAGGTTGGAATATTGGCGGGCGGGCTCGGCAGCCGGTTGTCTGAAGAGACGACGGTGAAGCCGAAACCGATGGTAGAGATCGGCGACTACCCGATTTTGTGGCACATCATGCGGTACTACGCTGCGTACGGTCACGACGAATTCGCGGTTGCGCTCGGCTACAAGGGTGAGTACATCAAGCGCTGGTTCGCGGATCGCGCCACGCTCGGTGGCGATCTGCATATCAAGGCAGGCGAGGGGCGCGTCGAGTCGACCGGCAACGGCCACGACGAGGTCGAGGACTGGAGCGTGAGTCTCATCGAGACAGGGCGCAACACGAACACCGGTGGCCGCATCAAGCGTCTGATCCCCCATCTCGGACCTGAAACGTTCATGCTGACCTGGGGTGACGGCGTATCGACCATCGATCTCGACGCGCTCGTCGAGTTCCACCGCGACCACGGAAAGATCTGCACATTGACTGCAGTTCATCCCCCTGCGCGCTACGGGCACATCGAGATCGAGGGCTCCCAGATCACCGAGTTCACCGAGAAGCCGCAGGCCGCCGAAGGGTGGATCAATGGCGCCTTCTTCGTGATGGAGCCGGAAGTCGCCGATTACATCGACGGTGACGACACCCTGTTCGAGCGCGAGCCGCTCGAGCGGCTCGCCGCAGAAGGACAGCTGATGGCCTATCAGCACGTCGACTTCTGGGCATGCATGGACACGATGCGTGACAAGGTCATGCTCGAGAACATGTGGGACTCGGGCGATGCGCCGTGGAAAATCTGGAAATAGTCCCGAGGAGGATGCAGAAATGAACGTTCTCGTCACCGGCCACGACGGCTACATCGGCACCGTGCTCGTGCCGATGCTGCAAGCCCGCGGTCATCGAGTCGTCGGCCTCGACAGCATGCTGTTCGAACACTGTGTATTCGGTGAACGTCAGGCGCAGGCAGATGCCGAACATCGGTGCGACGTGCGCGACGTCACGCCAGCACACCTGGAAGGGGTCGACGCAGTCATCCACCTCGCCGGGATGAGTAACGACCCCGCCGGCGACCTCAACCCCGAGGCGACCTACGAGATCAACCATCGCGCATCGACTCGACTCGCCGAGCTGGCCAAAGAAGCGGGCATCAATCGATTCCTGTTTTCCTCGTCGTGCTCAACCTACGGGGCACACGGCGACGACTACCTCGACGAGTCGGCCGAGTTTCTCCCGGTGACCCCATATGGCGAGTCGAAGGTGTTCGTCGAGCGCGACCTACACCACCTGGCGTCGGACAGCTTCTCGCCGACCTATCTGCGCAACGCGACCGCGTACGGCGTGTCGGAACGGCTGCGCGGCGATCTCGTGGTGAACAATTTGACGGGCTTTGCGCTCACGACCGGCCAGGTTTTCTTGAAGAGTGACGGGTCGTCGTGGCGGCCCCTCGTCCACATCGAGGACATCGCCCGGGCGTTCTGCGTCTTGCTCGAAGCCGACCGCGCGATGGTGCACGATGAAGCGTTCAACGTCGGTGCCACGGCGGAGAATTACCGCATCAGCGACGTGGCCGAGATCGTCGGCGACGTGACCGGCGCAGACGTGACGATGTCGGACGAGGCGTTCAACGACCTGAGGAACTACCGAGTGAACTGTGACAAGCTGGCCAACCGGTTCCCCGCCGCCCAGCCGCAGTGGACGGTGCGCCGTGGAGCAGAATCGATACGCGACGCGATGCTGGCCAACGGACTGACGCTCGACGATCTCGAGGGCGTCCGCTACATGCGACTGCGCCAGCTGCAAGAGCGCATCGACGACGGGTCGATCGCGAAGGATCTGCGCTGGAACGAGCACGAGGAGACGTCGTGACCACGATCGCAGCATGTCGTGGGTGCGGATCGACGCGCCTCAAGCAATTCCTCGATCTCGGACAGACCCCACTCGCTGATGCGCTGGTGTCCCAGGACGTGATCGACGATCCCACCATCGAGGAGCGGTTTCCGCTGGCCGTGGCATTTTGCCCCGATTGCTCGTTGACGCAGATCACCGAGGACGTCGAGCCCGAGAAGCTTTTCGTCGACAACTACCTCTACTTCTCGTCGTTCTCCGACCACCTGCTGCAACACAGCAGAGACCACGCACTCGGCCTCATCGAACAACGCGACTTGAACGAGCGTTCACTCGTGGTCGAGCTGGCGAGCAACGATGGCTACCTGCTGAAGAACTTCGTCGACGCCGGCATTCCGGTGATCGGGTTCGACCCGGCCCCAGACCAAGCAGCGGCGGCGATCGCGATCGGCGTGCCGACACGCGCCGAGTTCTTCGGCGCGGCCGTCGCAGCGCAACTGCGACAAGAGGGCAAGACCGCCGACGTCATCATCGCCAACAACGTGATGGCGCACATTCCCGATCCCAACGACTTCGTTGCGGGGATGGCCCTCCTCCTCGACGACGACGGGGTCATCACCGTCGAGAACCCGAGCGTGTGGGATCTCGTCGACCGCGGGGCGTTCGACACCATCTACCACGAGCATTTCTTCTATCACTCGTGCCTGTCGGTCAAGGCCTTGGTGGAGCGTCATGGACTGCACCTCAACCATGTCGAGTACTTCCCAGATCTTCACGGCGGCACCAACCGCTGGTACATCGGGCACCATGACGATCCGAGCGATCACGTGCTCGAACGCCTCGACGCTGAACGGGCGGCGGGACTCGACGACTATGGGTTCTACGCGGACTTCGGTGGGCGCGTCGATGCGCTGCGCGCCGAACTCCTCGAGATCTTGCGCTCACTCAAGGCCGAGGGCAAGACCGTCGCCGCCTACGGCGCAGCGGCGAAGGGCGCGACCATGTTGAACGCCACCGGCATCACCACCGACCTCGTCGACTACGTCGTCGACCGCAATACGCACAAGCACGGCAAGTACATGCCGGGGACGCATCAGCCAATCGTGGGAACCGAAATCCTCGACGAAGATCCACCGGATGCGCTGCTGTTGCTGGCGTGGAACTTCGCTGCGGAGATCATGCAACAACAGTCGAGCTACGCCGGCCGCGGTGGACGATTCATCGTTCCCATCCCCACGCCCGAGATCATCTGAGGAGTTGTCCAGTGACGATCAACGACGCGCCCGAACAGAGCCCGGCACCACGTCCGGGTGGGTCGACCGCAAACGAGCGGATCGACCAACCGTGTCCAGCATGTGGCCTGGCTGCACTGACCGTGTTCTTCGAGGAGCGCAGCGTTCCGACGAACAGCTGCCTCTTGCTCGACGATCCGGCCGAGGCGAGCGGGTTTCCACGCGGCACTTTGCGGATCGCGTGCTGCGAGGCCTGTGGTTTCATCACCAACACCGCCTTCGTCCCGGGACAAGCGGAGTACTCCCAGCGCTACGAAGAAACGCAGGGCTTCTCGCCGCGCTTCATGGCGTTCGCCCAGGAACTCGCCGAGCGGTGGGTGCGCGACTATGACCTCGCGGAGCGCACCGTCCTGGAGATCGGTTGCGGCAAGGGTGAGTTCCTCATCGAGATGGCCAGGGCCGGGGCCGGACACTGCATCGGCATCGACCCGGGCGTCCATCCGGAGCGCATCGATGATCCCGCTGCCGCGGGAATCGAGTGGATCGCCGACTTCTACGACGAGCGGTACTCACACCTCGACGCGGACGTGATCATCTGCCGGCACACGCTCGAACACATCCCCAACGTCGCGGAGTTCATGACCACGATTCGCAAGGCGATCGGCGACCGCCCCGACACGGTGGTGTTGTTCGAACTCCCCGACGTGCAACGTGTCCTCGATGAAGTCGCCTTCTGGGACGTGTACTACGAGCACTGCTCATACTTCAGTCTCGGCTCGCTGGCACGACTGTTCCGGCAGACCGGCTTCGAGGTCGTCGAACTCGGCCGCGAATACGACGACCAGTACTTGCTCATCGCGGCTCGACCGTCGACGGTTCCTGCCGCTGGCGAGCCCCTGCCTCAGGAGGACGATCTCGAGCAAGTCCGCGAGGGGGTATCGGCGTTCCGGACCGGCTACGAACAACTCGTCGGCGGGTGGCGCGAACGATTCGCTCAACTCGACGCCGAAGGCGGGCGCGCGGTGATCTGGGGATCGGGCTCGAAAGGTGTGTCGTTCATCTCCAACCTCGCCCTTGGCGGGGAACTCGCCGCCGCGGTCGACATCAACCCACACAAGTGGGGGAAGTTCATGGTCGGGTCCAATCACGAGATCATCCCGCCTGACACGTTGCGCGATCTCGAACCCGAATTGGTCGTTGCCATGAATCCGATCTACGTCGACGAGATCGGCGTCCAGCTGCGTGAGCTCGGCGTTGATACTGAGCTCACGGCACTGTGAGATCGCCATGATCAACTGTTGTCCGGTCTGTGGCGCAGCAGGGCGCGAGGACGTGCTGTCGCTGTTGGGCCTGCCGGTGCTGATCAATGCCCAAGTCGATCCCGATGATGCGATCGATGTTGCCCGTGGTGACATCGACCTCGTCGTGTGTACTGCGTGCGGGCACATGTACAACCGCTCGTTCGACCCCGATCTGCTGGGGTACGACGCGGCCTACGAGAACACCCTGCATTACTCCCCACGGTTCCGTGAGTACGCGAGTTCACTGGCCCACCGTCTCGTGGAGGATCACGCACTGCAGGACGCCACGGTTGGCGAGTTGGGATCGGGCCCCGGCCATTTCCTGACGATGTTGTGCGAAGCGGGGGCGGGTGCGGGCCTGGGATGGGATCCCAGCTTCGACGCCGACCGTCTCGAGGCTCCGGACCACGGTGCGGTGTCGGTCAGTGCGGCACCGTTTCCCACCGACGGCAGCACGCCGCTCGCGCTCGCCGCCTCACAACACGTGCTGGAGCATCTGGAGGCGCCCGTCGACGCGGTCCGTGCGCTGGCCAGCGCGGTCGCCCAGTCGGACGGAGTGGTGTACTCCGAGGTCCCCAACGGCGCATTGATGGTGCGGGACTGTGCGCTCTGGGATCTGATCTACGAGCATCTGTCGTACTTCGTTCCGAGCTCACTCGATCTGTTGCATCGCCGGGCAGGGCTCCGATTGACGTCATCCGGCACCACCTTCGGCGACCAGTTCTTGTGGGCCGAAGCATCCGTCGAC
>JBCCVW010000069.1:0-20033 GCA_039194665.1 Actinomycetota bacterium | reverse complement strand
GCGTGGTCTTGCCGTGGTCGATGTGGCCCATGGTGCCGATGTTGACGTGCGGCTTCGTGCGCTCGAACTTCGCCTTGCTCATGGTGGTGGTTCCTCTGTCTCCAGGTTCCTTGTTGCGGATCTTTGGGTGTTAGTAGCGCCGATCGGGATCGAACCGATGACCTTCCGATTATGAGCCGGATGCTCTGACCAACTGAGCTACGGCGCCCTGGCCTTGGCCCCCGGGCGGATCTCGATGCGTCGCATCGCGTCCCGACCGGTTGGTCGAGCCCTCTGTGGGAATCGAACCCACGACACCAGCCTTACCATGGCTGTGCTCTGCCGACTGAGCTAAGAGGGCGCTCTGTGTCGGACGCCGGGGCGCCCTTCGCCAGCGCAGCAGCGCTACGCCGGCCCGGCAGTGTACCGCCGCAGGTGGGAGAACCACGCCGTGTTCGCGGGCCGAAGGCGCGAACGCGAGCGGTGGACCGACGCTCGGGCGCTACCGTGCCGCCGATGCCTGCGGCCTCCGACTCTGCTCCCGTGCTGCGGCCGGCCACGGTCGACGACGCACCAGCGATCCGCGCGATCTACAACGTCGAGGTCGAGCGCTACACCAGCACGTTCGACCTCGTCCCCCGCTCGCTGGACGCGCAGCGGCAGTGGCTGGCCGACCGGTCGGGTGTCTTTGCCGCCGTGGTTGCCGAGCTCGATGGTGCGGTGGTCGGCTTCGGATCGCTGTCGCCGTACAAGGAGCGCGCTGCATATCGGCCGACCGTTGAGGACTCGGTGTATGTCGATCGCGAGCAGGCTCGCCGAGGTATCGGCCGAGCGCTCCTCACCCACATCGTCGATGACGCCCGACAACACGGGTTTCACTCGGTGATGGCGCGCATCGAAGCGACCACCGTGCCGTCAATCAAGCTGCACGAGGCGTGCGGCTTTGGGATCGTCGGCACCGAGCGCCAGGTCGGCCGCAAGTTCGGCAAATGGCTCGACGTGGTATCGATGCAGCTGATGCTGTGATTGACATGCCGCTCCAGCGATGGCCGCGGCAGCGAGAGACGTGGTCGTGCCGTTAGCGCTTCGTTAGAACGCGTTCGCTAGCACTGCCGCATGAGCGGCGACAGACTTCTTCGCGGTGCGTCGGGTGATCGCCGCGTCCGCCGACGCACGATGCTCGCCGCCGTTGCCGCTGCCAGCGGAGCCGGCGTTGTGTTGGGCGCGGCGCGGCGCGCGTCGACAGCCACGCTCGAACAGATCGGCTTGGCTCGATCCGAGGCGCTGCGCAGCCCCACTCGGCTCGATCCACCAGCGCCGTCTCGACGGTGGGAGTTCGGGGAGGCCGGCCGGTCGGTCGAAGGACGACCAATCGAGAAGTGGACGAGCCGTGCGCCCGGCGTCGAACGCCGACGGGTGCTCGTCGTGGCGGCAATCCACGGCAACGAACCGATTACCCGCCCGTTGGCCGACGCAATCGGCGCAACGCCGCTCCCCGATCACGTCTCGATCACCATCTTGCCGACTGCCAACCCCGACGGCTGGGCGCGCAACCAACGCCGCAACGCGGCAGGTGTCGATCTCAATCGCAACTTTCCCTGGCGCTGGTCGCCCTCAGACGGCGGCCCCGGTGCGGGGTCGGCTCCCGAGACGCAGGCGATGATGCGCACGGTGGTCGATGGCCGATTCGACCTCGCGCTGTGGATCCACCAGCCGCTGGCGTACGTGGCCCCGCTCCCCGGCTGCCCCACCCACCTCGCCGACGCATGGCTGTCCACAGTCGGCGACCGTCGCCGGACTGGCCTCGATCAGCACGGCGGCGGCGAGACGTGGTGCGCCCGAGTCGCTGGCGTGCCGACGATGCTGATCGAGGTGGCCACGTGGACCGCCAATCCGGTGCTGGTCGAACAACACCGTCGCGGGTTCAGTGCCTGCCTGGCCGCGCTCGGCTGAGCCTGCCGAGTGAAGGACGGCGGATGAACGAGTGGCGCACACAGGGTGAACACGCGCCACCGTGCGTGAACAACAGAACGCCAACAGTGCGAAAACGCCATACCAACAACAAATGTCCCGTGAATCCATCCGATGTCACATCGGAGGGTGTGAGCGGAACCGCAGTCCTTGCCGTTATCGACCCAGCTGAGTGGCCAGCGCCAGACGTCGCCGTACTCGGCACCGTGCGCGTCAACGGTGCGCCGGTCACCGCCGGCCAACGCGCGCTGGTGGCCGCGCTCGTGCTGCACCGCCACGACGGCGCCTCGACCGAGACGTTGATCGATGCGATCTGGCCACACGGTGCCCCGAACTCGGCGAGAGCGTCGGTGCAGAACCAGGTCGCCCGGCTACGGCGAGTGCTCGGCGCCGGCTCGATCGTTTATGCCGACGGCCGATACCGGTTGGCGGGAACGACCGACGTCGGCCGCATGGACCATGCGGTCGAACAGCTCAACCAGCCGATCGGGGCAGCGTCGACGCCGGTGATCGCGGCTGCCCTCGACTTGTGGCGGGGCGTCGCCTTCGAGGACCTCCCCGACGATCACGACGCGCAGGTCGCCCGGGTCACGCTCGAACAGCAGCGATCCGCGTTGGTCGAGCGTCTTGCAGAAGAGTGGCTGCGCGCCGCGCGCACCGCCGACACAACGGCGCTGTTGCGTGTACGCGTTGCGCACGCGCCGTTCCACGAGCGGGCGTGGGAACTGCTCATCACCGCACTGTACGAGTCCGACCGGCGAACCGAAGCGCTCGCCACCTACGCGGAGTTTGAGACCCTGCTCGCCGAGCGCCTCGACACGACACCGTCGCAGCGAGTCAGGGCGTTGCGTTCGACGATCGCTGACGAACGTCCACTGTCGACCTGCACGGCGGCACCGATGGCCCACCCCGGCCGCCAACCCGCCTGAACGATCCCTCTGGACATCCGGTGTCAGACAACAGATGTCGTCCCGGTCCGCCAGTCGGTGGGCAGCGGCGGGCGATACGCACACACGTGCCCCGTGCGCACGGATGCCGCAAGATGCCGACCGAGAAGACGGTGCTCATCGGCAAGGCGATCGACGGTGCGACGTAGCAGTTTGCTCACCCTGGTACGCATCGAGTCGTCGACGACCATTCCCCGCAGCGACTCCGCCTCGGTCCCGCGCACCGCAGCGGGCCGTGCGTCCACGAGTGTTGCGAGGTCGATCCCGGTGAGCGCGGCAGCGACCGCGGTTGGATCGTCGCCGTCGGCCACGAGGCCGAGCTCCACCGCCGCCACCGGACGCTCACGGTGCTCGACGAGGTAGTGCAATGTGCGCAGCCCCTTGCTGCCGGTGATGTCGATCGGCGGCTGTACCCCGAAGCCCACGCGCCAGGTCGCGCCCGGGCTGAGCCAGCCGGTTGCCGCGTCACCGACCACATCGCCCCGGCCGAGGGCATATTCCAATTGCGCCGATAGCCCGAGGTAACCGCCCGCGGCCAGGAAGGTGCGCGCCGCGGTGGCCGCTCGCCGTTCCTCGTCTGCCGCCGCCCCGGCAGCATCGTCGGGTAGCACCCCGGCGGCGCGTGCGCTGTGCACCACCCGCGCGAGGTCGGCTCGGGAGAGCGCCCCCCACAACGGCGCCCGCTGGTCGCCAACCGCCACGGCGGCGCGGAGTACGTCGATGGCGTCGAGGATGTCTCCGCGGGCGGCGCGCACGACGCCGAGGTATCGCAGTCGCGGTCCAAGCGGTACACCGTCGCCCGACAACAGGTCCGGTCCGGATCCCAACGCGGCGTCGAGCATTCGGAGCATGTCTGGATCGCCCACACGCGATGCGGTCCACGCGGACGCGGCAAGGCCCTGAGCGCCGAGAGCGGCGACGTCGAGCCCGGCCAACAACGACTGGGCGGTTGCCGCGTCGCCGGCCACGAGATGGGCGCGGGCGCGCACACCGTCGTCGAGTGCGCCAGAATCGGAAGCTGGTGTCCCCCGTCCCGCCAGGAAGTCCAACTCCGCCGCGAGCGCGGGTGCCAGTCCGTCCGTCGCGAGCTGGTCGGGGATCCGCCGCTCGACCAGCTCAGCACCCTCCACGTCGCCGATGGTAGAGAGCAGGCGCGGGGTGCGTTCTCGAATTCCGTGGGAACGTGTCGAAACTTTTCCTGGCACCGATGCCGCGCTCGTGCAGCGCTGGGCCACGGCGGTTGCCGATGCCGGCGACGATGCCGAACTCGCCCACGCGCTCGTCGGCCGAGCGGTCGCCAGCTACTGGGCCGCCCGCGAAGGCGTATTGACATCCGGTGATGTCACCTCCAACGTCGCGGCAACCACTCGGGCGGTGGCGCTCGCTCGCCAAGCCGACGACGTCGATCTCCTGGCGGCGGCGTTACTCGGTGTGCTGTACACCACGTGGGGCCCCGAACAGCTCTCACAACGTCCGCCGATCCTCGCCGAGCTCGCGTCGGCTCGCGCTCACGTCAACGATGAGGAACTGCGGCTGCGCATCCTCGAGTGGTTGGTGCTCGACCGGCTCGACCACGCCGACCTCGACAACGCAGCAGCACTCGTCGAGCAGTTCACAAGCGAAACCGCAACGACGGAGCTCGTCGTGTTTCGCCGTCGCGAGGTCCTGTGGCGCGGGTGCATCGCCATGCTCGAGGGGCGCATCGACGAAGCGGTGGCGATCAACCAGGACGCGATCAGCCGGTGGGCGGACGTGTCGGGCTCGCCGTTCTCGTTTCAGAACGTGGCCATCACGGTGGCGATAGAACGATTCTTCCGACGTGGGCTCGGCGATGTTGTGGACGCAGTGCGCTCGATCCGTGCGTCGTCGCCTCGAGTGGCCACGAACTGGGATATCGGACTGGCGTTCACGCTGTCCGAGAGCGGCGAGCTCGACGAGTCACGGCGAATCCTGCGCGAGATCGCCGCCAACGGTTTCGCCGTGGTGCCGCGCGACCTCAACTGGCTCGTGACGATGCAATTGTGCGGGTTGATCGCATTGACCCTCGACGAAGCAGACGCCGGCCGCAACGTGCTCGATCTGTTGCGCCCGTTTGTCGGCTACGACGGCACGCACGGCTCCGGTTACGCGTCATACGGTCCGGTTGCCCGTGTGGTCGCCTCGCTTGCGGGTCGATGGGGCGACGTCGACGAGGCGGAGCAATGGTTCGACGTCGTCGTCCACCAGCGGCCCAGCGGGCCGTGGGCGTCGTTGGCCCGATACGACCGTGCGGTCATGCGCGCCCCTCATCGCCCGACGGAGGCGCTGGCCGACGTTCGCCAGGCCGCAAGCGAACTGCGCTCCTACGACATGGAGGCGTGGGCCGAACGCGCCGACGCGCTCGAACTCGAGTTGTTGCGTGCCGGCCACGGCGAGCCGATGGCGGAGCTCACCGACGCCGGTTGGCGGCTACAGCACCCCGCGGGCACCGCAACGATCGCCACCGGAGTTGGCGCGTCGTATCTCCTCACACTGCTCGCTGCGCCACATCAGCGAGTCGAGCTGGCCCAACTCGATCCCGGGGCACCAAGCTCGAGCGAATCGCGCGGGACGGTCACCGAGTCGTCGCTGGATCAACACGCTCGTGCGACATATCAACGTCGCCTCGCGGAACTCGACGCACTCGGTCAGCCGTCGGCACGAGAACGCGACGAGGCCGAGTATCTCCGTCGCGAGCTGGCCGGAGCGCGGTACTTCGTGGCGACATCAGCCGAGGTCGAACGGGCGCGCATCCGTGTGACCAAGGCAATTCGCCGCTCGATCGCCGCGGTCAGCCAGACCTCGGCCGGACTCGGTGAGCACCTCGATCGGTCGATCAGCACCGGGCGTAGTTGCAGCTACGACCCGGTCGACGGCGCCGCGTGGCTGATCCGCGGCTGAGCGCCGAACCGGTGACGGCGCTCAGTGGTCGCGCTCGTCACGCGGGGCACGGCCCATCAACAGCGTGACGGCATCGGTCGGCGCGAGATCCTCGTAGAGCGTGGCGTGTACGGCCTCGGTGATCGGCATCGACACACCGAGCTCACTGGCCAGACGGCGCACCGCCACCGTCGTCTTCACCCCTTCGGCGACCATCTCCATCTGATCGACCACCTCGTCGAGCGTTCTGCCGAGTCCGAGCTCGACACCAACGGTTCGGTTGCGCGACAGAGAACCATGGCACGTCAACACGAGATCACCCATACCGGACAGTCCGGCGAAGGTGTGTGCATCACCACCCACGGCGACGCCAAGGCGGCTGATCTCGGCGAGACCGCGGGTGATCAACGCGGCCAAGGCGTTGTCGGCGAAGCCGAGGCCTGCGGACATGCCGGCACCGATGGCGATCACGTTCTTCAGCGCGCCACCGATCTCGGCCGACCGAGCATCGTCGGAGGAATAGACACGGAATGCCGCGGTGGTGAACAGGTCACGCACATCGCGGGCGAGGGCCAGCGATGATCCGGCGGCGACGACCGCCGCAGGGTGATCGACGGCAACTTCTCGGGCGAACGACGGACCGGAGAGCACCACGATCCGCGCCGCAAGCCGTTCGGGGAGGAACTCGCTCAAGATCTGTGTCGGTGTGCGCAGCGTGGTCGTCTCGATGCCCTTGGACACGGAGACGACCACATCCGCATCGCTGAGATGCGTCGCGAGATCGGTGAACACGGTGCGAATGTGTTGCGTCGGCACGGCCGATACGACAATTTCAGCACCATCGACTGCGGCCTCGAGATCGGTGGTCGGGCGGATCGCCGTTGGCAGTTCAATCGCCGGGAGGAACACCTGGTTGATCCGGTCGCTCTCGATCGCTGCGACCACGTCGGGCTCGCGGGCCCACAGTGTTGTCGAGGCTCCTTTCGCGGCCAACACCTTGGCGAGCGCGGTCCCCCATGATCCGCCACCGATGACGGCGACGGACGGCATCGTCCCCATGGGGCAAGTCTCGCGAATCAGGTTGCCGGATGGGCAATGCCTGCGACCGCTGGGACAGACGCATACCAGTTCCGGGTCGTCGCCCGCACCTACGATCGTCGGCGATGGGTGCCGGCGTCTCGAACCGTCGCAAAGGGTCACCACGGTGAGCACAACCGACGCCAGCCCCCTCCCGGGTGTTGGACACAAGCGGCGATGGGCGCTGCATTGGGAGCTATTCGGCTGTGCCCTTTCGGGCCATGCGCTCGTCGGCACCGACGTGGCCGCCAACGCCCACGGCGACGAGCACCTGGTGCGCCCCGGACCCGACGGCTATCGCTGGCACCGTTGCCTGCGGTGCGACGCATGGGTCTTCGTGAACGTTCCCGCGCAGCCGGCGCGCTCGGAGTTCCCCGCGGCCGCCGACACCGAGATTCCCCTCCGTGGACGAGCGCTCCGCGACCGCTACGTGCTGCGGCTGATCGCGCTCGAACGCATCCTGCACGTCGTCGTCTTCTCGATCGTCGGCGTGGTCATCTTGATCGTTGCCGCCAACCGCACCACCCTCGACGCCGACTTCCAAACGATCGTCTCCGACCTACGCGGCAACGGATCGGTGGAGGGCACCGGGCTGCTCGCCGAGATCGGCAAGTTCATCACGTTCAGCTACACGTCGCTGTATCTGCTCGCCGCCGTGGCGTTCGCCTATGCGGCGTTGGAGACGATCGAAGCGGTCGGCCTGTGGCTCGGCAAGCGGTGGGCAGAGTACGTCACCTTCTTCGCGACGATCGTGTTCATCCCATTCGAGATCTACGACCTGGCCCGCCGCATCACCGTGCTCACGATGACCACCTTCATCATCAACGTGGTGGTCGTGGTCTACCTGCTGTGGGCCAAGCGCCTGTTCGGCATCCGCGGCGGTCACGCGGCGATCCTCGCCGAATACGCCAAGGACAGCGGCTGGGATTCGGTGCGCCGGGCAACGCCACCAGCAACAGCCGGCTCGCCGCGCTAATCGAACCCAGACCGATCAGTCGGTCCACCATCGTTGGCGCTCCGTTAGAAGCCGCTCCGTAACTTCGCCCGTATGCGTCTCCTGAGCCGTGCTGTAGTCGTGCTGGCGATCGCCCTGGGCATCGCCGTCGCCGCTCCCGGGGAGTGGTCATCGCCAGCGCTTGATGACACGGTGGCGGCGGCTGGCACCGACCCGCTGCTCACGCCCGTCACCCCGGGCCGAGTGTTCGAGTCGCGCCGTGGGCCCGGCCTGGGAACCGTCGATGGTGAGCAGGCGGGCGAGGGCCGCCGCTCGGCGGGCCAGGTCACCGAGGTTCAGGTGACAGGCCGGGCCGGTGTTCCCGAGGGGGCGATCGGCGTGGCGGTGAATGTCACGATCATCCGCCCAGATCGCAACGGGTTCGCCACGGTGTTCCCGTGTGGCGAGCCGCAACCCGGTTCGTCGACGATCAACTACTCCGGCGGCCAGGTCGTGGCCAACGGCGCGATCGTCAAGCTCAGCGGCGACGGCACGGTGTGCGTGTTTGTGTTGCGCGGCACCGACCTCGTCGTCGACGTCACGGGGTTCGCCAACGCCGACTCGCCGCTCGGCATCGTGTCGCCAGCTCGGTTCTACGACTCGCGACCTGGCGAGCCAACCGTCGACGGTGCGCAGTCCGGCGCGGGACGCCGCAGCTCCGGGCAGGTGACCGACGTCCAAATCACCGGACGTGAGGGCATCCCCGACGACGCCGTGGCGGTTGTGGTCAACATCACCGCCATCCGCCCCGATAGCCAAGGATTCGTGACGGTGTTCCCATGCGGGTCACCGCAGCCGACCGCCTCGACGCTCAACCCTTCGGCCGGCGCCGTCGTCGCCAACGGCGCGATCGTCGAGATCGGATCCGGCGGCACGATCTGTGTTGTCAGCAACCGAGGATTCGACCTCGCGGTCGACGTCACCGGATTCGTGCCACAAGGCAGCGGGTTTGGCACCCTCAATCCGGCTCGTCTGTTCGAGAGCCGTCCCGACTCGGACGGCACGATCGACGGCAAGGATTGGATTCGCACGCGCGTACGCGCCGGCACGGTGGCCGAGGTGGAAGTGCCGTTCCGCCCCGGCGTACCGGTCGACATCGACTCCGCCACGCTCAACGTCACCGCGATCCGCCCAGCGGGCGCCGGGTTCATCACGGTGTACCCGTGTGGTGAGGATCGACCCAACGCGTCGACGCTGAATTATCAACCGGGTCAGGTCGTCGCCAACTCGGTGATCGTGCAGCCGGGCGACCTGTTCAGAGTGTGCATCTTCGCCAACCAGGAGATGGATCTGATCGTCGACATCACGGGATACACCACTGCGTCGACCACCGCGGTCGACTTCGAGGTCGGTGCCCGTGGCGCGTGCTCGGCACGCAGCGACGGGTCGGTGTGGTGCTGGGGCCAACGCAACCCAGCGTTCGTCAACACCCCTGGAGCGACAAGCGGCGTAGGCGCGTACCCACGGCGTGTACCCGGCATCAGCGACGCCGTCGCGGTGACCAACGGCAACGATCATGCGTGCGCGCTCCGCAGTGGCGGCTCGGTGCTGTGTTGGGGCGAGAACGACGCCGGTCAGCTGGGGAACGACGCGTTCGTCGACTCCGAGCAACCCGTCACCGTCGTCGGACTGAGCGATGCCACTGCGATCGGCGCGGGCGCGAATCACACGTGCGCCGTCCGGGAAGGGGGCACGGCCGTGTGCTGGGGCATCAACCAGAACGGGCAGCTCGGCAACGGCAGCCGCCTCTTGCCCCCGAACGCGCTCGTGGTCGTTGGCCTGGCAACCCCGCAGGCGGTACTCGACCTGACCGATGTGGTCGACATCGCCCTCGGCGACAATCACACGTGCGCCCTCCGCTCGAACGGGAGGGTCAGCTGCTGGGGTACGAATTTCAGCAACGTGCTCGGGCTCCCGTCGGGAACGCTGTTCCGCGACGAGCCGTTCGAGATGCCCGGGATCACGGGCGCCACCTCGCTGAGCGTCGGCAACCGACACAACTGTGTCTCCCTCGAGAGCGGCACGGTCCGCTGCTGGGGCAGCAACTCCGAGAGCCAGCTCGGCGGCGGTCATGCCGTGCCTGCAGCCGAAGCCACCCCAGTCACCGCAACCGGCCTCACCGACGCGGTCGAGGTAGCGGCGGGCCGCACGCACTCATGCGCACGCCGGTCGGACGGAACCGTGTGGTGTTGGGGACGCGGCGCCGAGCTACAGCTTGGACAAGGCAGCGACCGAACCGAACAGTCCACACCCGTGCAGGTACGACGCATCACGTCGGCTGTGCAGATCGACGGCGGTGAGGACAACACCTGTGCCCGCGCGTCGAACGGCCGCATCCTGTGTTGGGGCGCGAGAATCGCAGACATCGCTCAACCGACCGACGGCGAAGCAAACGGCGTGGGTTTCGGTACTCCGGTCACCCAAGTGTTCCGCTGATCTTCTCGCACGCGACGAGCCAAACCCGCAGATTTGGTGGCTTGGCTCACCGATGGGCAGCAACGTCGGACTGCGACGAGCGAAACCCGGCGGTGTGCGGGTTTGGCTCATCGGTGGCGGACGACACGCGGTGGTGGGCCGGGGAGGATTCGAACCTCCGAAGGCATACGCCGGCAGATTTACAGTCTGCTTCCTTTGGCCGCTCGGACACCGACCCTGGTGGTTGAGCGCTGAGAGCGTACCGCTCGATCGGCCCGAACCCATCAGGCGATACCCTCCCGCTCATGGCCAGCTTCGATGTGGTGTCCGAGGTCGATCGCCAAGAGGTGCGCAACGCGGTCGATCAAGCCCAGCGCGAGATCTCCAACCGCTACGACTTCAAGAACACGAACTCGACGATCGAGCTCAACGAGCTGACGATCACGATGAACACGGCGAGCGAGGACCGCCTCAACGCGTTGCGCACCGTGGTCGAGGAGAAACTCGTCAAGCGAGGTGTGTCGTTGAAGGGCGTCGAGTACGGCGATGTGCAAGAGGCGAGTCACGACACCGTGCGCCAGGTGGCGACCATCGCCGTGGGAATCTCCTCAGACAAGGCCAAGACGATCAACAAGCTGATCAAGGAGAAAGCCCCGAAGGGCGTCTCCAGCCAGAATCAGGGCGACACCATCCGAGTGAACTCGAAAAAGCGCGACGCGTTGCAAGAGGTGATTGCGATGCTCAAAGCCGAAGACATCGGCATCCCACTGCAGTTCGAGAACTTCCGCAACTGACCCAACCCGTTGGTTGGGGGCGAGTCACTCCTCGGCGGCGGGGGCGGCGGCCGCAGCGGGCGGCGTGACCACGTCGGCCACTGCGGCGTCAGCAGCTGCGGCGAGGTCGGCCGCAGCGGTGTCGGGCGCCAGAGCGGCGAGTTCTGCCCCGATCGCCGTGTTACCGAGCCGATCGAGGGCGGCCGCAACGTCGGCGTCGGATCCACCGGCATCGACCACCCCGGCGAATGTCGCCAGCTCGGCGGCCCGCAACCCAACGAGTTCGCTCGCCGTACCGAACCGGGCGCCGTTCTCGAAGCCCTCACCAGGGTCACACGAACGAAGCTGGAGCGTCCCGTCGTCGTGCACCGTGACGGCGGCGGAGAACGCCTCCGGCGCCGCAGCGACCCAGGAATCGAGCGCGCCGCGCAGCACAGTGGTCGCCTGTACCGCACCACCGGAGAAGGTGGCATAGGTGCACAGCACGCCATCGGTGGTTGCGGTCACGAGCGACGACTCGACGATCGCTTCGCTCGCTGCGGCAGCTGCGGGGGCGTCGACATAGGCGGCGAACACCAAGTACCAGAAACTCTGATCCGGACTGATCGCTGCGCCGTCGGCCGTCGCCCCAGCCGGAAGGATCGCATCGTTCGATGGACTGACGGAGATATCGCCCACCGCGGCGTACCGCTCCATCGCCGCAGCGTCGACCGATGCATCGACGGGGAGCAACTCGGCGAACACCGTCGGGGCCATCGACCGATAGCCCAGCACCGACGGGAGGAATGCCAGCCGGGCAGGATCGCGAGCGGTGAGCGGCGCGCTGAACGCGGTTTGGGCGCGGACGCCCTGCTGCTCGGCGAGCACTGCGGCCTCGACCAGCGAACGGCCGTCGAGTGTGCGTGTCGCCTGATCGGCCGACCACCGCACCTCTTGGTCGAGCGCAGCACCGACCAATGCGGCGGTGAGCGCCGCATCGAGCTCCGATCCGGCGGCGTCGTCGGCGTAGTACACGCGCCCGTCGCCCGATGCGTACGCCGCCGGCGAACCTCCCTCGAGCAGCTCGTCCACCGCTTCGACGGTCACGGTACCGTTCGCCAGGCCGAGCGAGCGCCACGTGGGAAGCTCCGACTCCCAGTCGCCGAGCTGTTCGGCGTTGGCTCGTGTCGCAAAGGCGGCAGCCGGTTCGGCAACAACCTCGACCGGTTCGACAAACGCTGTTGCACGCACGTCCTCGATCGCCTCGGCGTACGGCTCGACCTGGGCGTCCCACTCGGACTCCGGGAACAGCATCGGTCGGCCGATGATCACGGCAGCAGCAACGACGCCGCCGAGAATCAGCAAGGTGAAGACCAGGGCGACCAAGCCTCGGCCGCGGCGACCACGACGCGGCGCGACCGCAGGCGGCGGGGCAGCAACTGCTGTCGGGATCGCCCGACCGAGCGTGCTCTGATCGGGCTGATGCGATGGCGGCAGGTGAATTGCGCCAGACGACGGCGCCGTGGCCGCCTGCGGTGCGAGCACCGGGACCGCGTCGGGTGCGGGAGGTGGGGCGACGGACGGGGTGACCGGCATCGGCTCGACCGGTGTTGCCTCGCGAATCGTCGGCAATGGCGGCGGCGGGGTCGACGGTTGCGGATCGGCAACCGTCTCGACGATCGTGTCAGCAACCGGCGCAGCCGATTTCTCGGCCGCCACTGGTTCCGCTGGTGGATCCTCAACCGGCGGCACAGCGACAGGAGAGGCACCCGCAGGTGTGGATGCGGGCACTGCTGGTGCCGCATCGCTCACCATCACGGCTGGCGATTCGGCGTCGACACCAGTCGGGCCCGACGCTGGTTGCGCCGAATCCGGGGCGTGCGGCGCGGCAGCGTGGACGACGGGCGCCTCGGCCATCGCAGCGGGCTCGCTTGTCGGGGCAGACACCGCCGACGCGATGACGCTCGGTGCCGCGTCGACGAGCGGTGCTTCCGGGGCGGGTGCGGCGTTGTCCGGGACTGGCGCGATCGGGGCTGCGTCGGCGGCGCTCGGGCCGGCGGGCGGCACTGCGGACTCGGCCGGCGGAGCAGCGCTCTTCACCGCCGCGGCCGATTCGTTCGCCTCGCCACCGAGGTCGAGCTGCAGGTCAAAGGAGATCCGCTCGGGAGTACTCGGCGGAGCGTCGGCCGATACCGGCTGATCGGTGGCCGGCGTCGACGCGTCGGCGTCGGTCGATGACTCGTTGACGACCGAGTCCCAGGTCAACGTGGGGATCGACGAACTCGGCTCACCGTCGGCGGACTTCATGGGTGATAGATCGGCACCTCATGACGCACACTTGAGGCTTCCGATGTAGCGACGTCGGAAGGGGCGGCGTGCGCCCGGGTCAATCGTCGCTACCGACGGCGCGCGCCTGGAGCTCGTCCACGATCGACGCGTCAGCCAGCGTGGTCGTATCGCCGATATTGCGCCCCTCGGCGACATCGCGGAGCAGTCGGCGCATGATCTTGCCCGAGCGGGTCTTGGGCAGGTCGGGCGTGATGTAGATCGTCTTCGGTTTGGCAATCGCCCCGATCTCTTCGGCCACGTGGGCGCGCAGCGCGGCCTCATCGGCGTCGCTCTCCCCACGCAGGATGACGTAGGCGATGATCGCTTGCCCCGTGGTGTCGTCGGTGGCGCCGACCACCGCGGCCTCGGCCACCGCCGGGTGCGACACCAGAGCCGACTCGACTTCGGTCGTCGAGATGCGGTGTCCGGAGACGTTCATCACGTCGTCGACTCGACCGAGCAGCCAGAGGTAACCGTCGTCGTCGAGCTTGGCGCCGTCGCCGGCGAAGTACCGGTCGGGGAAACGCGACCAGTACGTCTCACGGAAGCGTTCCGGATTTCCCCAGATGCCACGCAGCATGCCCGGCCACGGACGGGTCAACGTGAGGTAGCCGCCGCCCACGTCAATGTGGTTGGCCTCGTCGTCGATGACCTCGGCACTCACCCCGGGCAGCGGAAACGTCGCCGAGCCAGGCTTGGTGGTGGTTGCACCTGGCAACGGCGAGATCATCATGCCGCCGGTCTCGGTTTGCCACCAGGTGTCGACGATCGGGCACCGTCCGCCGCCGATGTGGGTGTGATACCACATCCATGCCTCGGGGTTGATCGGCTCACCGACGGTACCGAGAACGCGCAGACTCGATAGATCGTGCTGAGCCGGCTCGGCGTCACCCCATTTCATGAACGTGCGGATCGCCGTGGGCGCGGTGTAGAAGATCGTCACGCCGTACTTGGCGACGATCTCCCAGAACCGGTCGTTGCCCGGATGGTTGGGCACCCCTTCGTACATCACCTGTGTGGCCCCGTTCGACAGTGGGCCGTACACGATGTAGCTGTGTCCGGTGATCCAGCCGACGTCGGCGGTGCACCAGTACACGTCGGTGTCGGCATGCAGATCGAACACGTACTTGTGGGTGTACGTCACGTGCGTCAGGTAGCCGCCGGTGGTGTGCATGATGCCCTTGGGCGTGCCGGTGGTGCCCGACGTGTACAGCAGGAACAGCAGGTGTTCGCTGTCGAACGGTTCGGCCGGGCAGTCGCTCGATGCGTCGGCCATCAGGTCGTGGTACCAGTGGTCGCGCCCGCCGACCATCTCGACGTCGTTGCCGCCGCGTTGCACGACGACGACGTGTTCGATCGACGGCGTGTCGACGATCGCTTCGTCGGCAGCGGGCTTGAGCGGGAACACGGCGCCCCGTCGATAGCCGCCGTCTGCGGTGATCAGGACCTTGGCCTCGGCGTCGTTGATGCGATCGGCGAGCGACTGACTCGAGAACCCGCCGAACACCACGCTGTGCGCGGCGCCGATCCGTGCGCACGCGAGCATCGCCACCGCGGCCTCGGGGATCATCGGCAGGTAGATGTTGATGCGGTCGCCGGCCTCGACGCCGAGGCCCTTCAGCGCGTTGGCGAACCGCGATACTTCGTCGAGCAACTCGGCGTACGTGATCGCGCGCGTGTCGCCCGGCTCACCCTCCCAGTGAATGGCCACCTTGTCACCGCGCCCGGCGGCGACGTGCCGATCGAGGCAGTTGTACGCAACGTTGAGCTTCCCGCCGACAAACCATTGCGCGTCGGGCAGCTGCCAGTCGAGGATCGTGTGCCACTCGGTGTCCCAGTCGACGAGCTCGGCGGCTTGGCGTGCCCAGAACGCCTCGTCGTTCTCCCGCGCCTCGTCGTAGAGGAAGGTGCCGGTGACCAGCGCCTGGTTCTTGAAGTCGTCGGATGGCGGGAACGTACGGTCCTCGGCCATCAGCGCATCGATCGTCTCGCTCGTGGATTCCCCCGGATCGGCCATGGCCGGATCGTAGATCAGCAGGGCGGGACCGTCTCCTTTCGACCTGCCCTCGACCCAGCGTCAGCGCAGCTCTTTGCGCCAGACCGCCTTCAGCCCCGACCACACGTCGGAGATGGCGGCCACCTTCACGTCGACCAGCGACGTGGACAGGATCTCCGCCCGCACGACGTCGCCCGTGAGATCGGTGTCGATCCTGGTCACGCCCTTGGGCACCGTCGTCTTCGGCCAGGCGACCCACAGCGTCTTGTCGGGGTGGATGACCGCCTCGGCGCGGGCCAACTGCTTCACCAGCGCCCGGCGCTCGGTAGAGAACGCGATCACGACGTCGATCGACCCGCGCAGCTGCGTGCGGAACGTCACATCGTCGGGCAGGTCGATCAACAGATCGCGAAAGCCGACCGGCTCGTCGAGTACCGCGACGACATCGCCGGCACGAATTCCGAGCTTCTTCGCCAACGGTGTCCCCGAGTACCCAGCAGGCATCCCCCCAAGTTTGGCACCCCGCCAAAATTCTGGAGATTCCCTGCGCCACGCGCGGGATTCCGCGCAAAGAACCGAGGGCCGCTCGGCGGTGCTGCCGTTCTGTGTTCGAATTCCTGCGCGTGGCGCCGGGATTCAGCAGAATTTCGGTTACGGCGTACGCCACTCGAGGGCGAGGAAGGCGCCGAGGCCGGAGGGGTCGAGGAGCGCCTCGGACTCGCTCACGCGGCTGCGCCTGCGCAGCGCTTCGAGGTCGGGACGGGCGGCACGCTCCGACCACACCTGTTTGCCTTCGGCGACGAGGTCGTCAATGCCCCAGCGAGCGAGCCACTGCGCTTGGGTGCGCAGCGTGTCGTGGGCCGGCAGCTGGTCGACCGGAACATCGGCGGTGATGTCCTGTTCGCCCGGGTTCGCCAGGTAGTGCCCGGCGCGCTCGTTGTCGCGGTACGTGCGCAGCCAGTCTCTCCATGGACGGAGCGCAAGTTCGGCGGTGCGCGCCACGCCGTAGTCGACCACCACCACGGTCCCCGAACGCAACAACGTGCGAGCGGCGGCGACGAGCCCGCCGGCGCCCCCAACCAGGGGGGCGCGGGCACCATGGGCTGCGGTCGCGGGCAGCACCAACGGTGCGGTGTCGAACGGTGCCGAGAGCCGTTCGACGAGGTCGCCGTGCCCGTCGAGCACCACGAAGGCCTCGCGCCACCCGCCGTCGAACACGACGAGTTGGAACGGCACGTTGTCGAGCACCTCGTTGGCGATGACCACACCGTCGAGCGACGCCGCCGCGCCGAGCTCGTCGACCGCCGCCACCGACGCCACGTGTTCGGGATGGCGGGCGCGCTGCGCTGGCGACAGCTCGACTGCTACGTAGTGCATTGCCTCGCGACAGGCCGGCGCCGCCGCGTGCACCGCTCGGGCCAGCGTCCCCGGTCCGGCGCCGAGGTCGACGACTGTGAACGGGTCGGGGCGACCGAGTCGCGCCCACTCGGCGTCGAGCATGCGTGCGACGATCGCCCCGAAGAGCGGGCCAACCTCGGGCGACGTGAGAAAGTCGCCGCGCCGACCTGCTGACCCGCCGTCAGCACGGGTGTAGAAGCCCTGCTCGCCGTAGAGAGCGAGGTGCATGAACCGTTCGAACGGGATCGCTCCGGAGCGCTCGATCTCGGCGCGGATCTCGTCGGTCATCGCGAGACCTCTGGCGCTGCCGTCGACGCGGTCAGAAGCCGAACGCGCCGGTCAGCGTGTCGGGATCGCCGAAGCGAGCGACGATGTTCGGCAGCACGCCGAGCACGATCGTGCCGATCACGGTGAGCCCGAGGGCTGCAGCGATCGGCGCCGGCGTGACGATCGGCGTGGTGTCGCCGTCGGGCGCCTCGTCCATCCACACCACGCGCAGCACCCGCATGTAGTACGCCGCTGCGATCACCGTGTTGACAGCGCCGATCGCCGCCAGCACGTACGCCGACGTACTGCCCGCGTCGAGCAGCGCACGAAACGCATTGAACTTGGCGAACCAGCCGCCGAGCGGCGGGATGCCAGCCAACGAGGCGAAGAAGATCGTCATGGCCACCGCGAGACCGGGCGCATATCCGAAGAGACCACCAAAGGCCGACATCTCGGCACTGTGCGTCTTGCGGGTGACCGCCATGACCACGGCAAAGGCACCCAGGTTCATGAACGCATAGACGAGCAGATACACGATCACCGCGTTGAGCGCGGAGCCACCTGCGTTGGGGTCGCCCGCGTAGGCCAGCGGCATCAAGATGAACCCACCTTGGCTGACGGATGAGTAGGCGAGCATGCGCACGAGGTTGGTTTGGCGCAGGGCCAGCACGTTGCCGATGGTCATGGTCAGCGCAGCAAGGGCCCAGATCAGCGGCTCGGACACGCCATCGGCACCCGGGAAGGCGATGAAGATGATGCTCATCAGCGCCACGAAACCCGCCGCCTTGGACGCCACCGACAAGAACGCAGTGACGGGCAACGGCGCGCCCTCGTAGGTGTCGGGCGCCCAGGTGTGGAACGGCACCGCGGAGATCTTGAAGGCGAAGCCGCACAACACGAATACGACGGCCACGACCTCGAGACCGATCAGATCACCGTCGGCCAGGGCCGCCCCGATGTCGGTCAGCAACGTCGACCCGGTGGCGCCGTACAGCAGGCTCATGCCGTACAGCAGCACCGCCGATGCGAACACACCGAGCAGGTAGTACTTCACGCCGGCCTCGTTCGACTTCTCGTCGCGTTTACGCCAGGCGGCCATCATGTACGCCGGGATCGACAGCAGTTCGAGCGCCACGAAGATGCTCACCAGGTCACGCGCCGACGCCATCATCACCATGCCGAGCACGCTGCACAGCATGAGCACGTAGAACTCACCCTGGTAGTAACCGCCCTCTTCGAGTTCGGTCTGACTCATCAACACGATGACGTACGCAGTGAGGAGAAAGAGTCCCTTCAACACGAGCGCGTACTCGTCGATTACGTAGCGCCCGTCGAACAACGATCTGGTCGAGTCGTCGCCGACCACCCACAGGGTGACGACCGGAACGAACGCCGCCAGGAGCACAAAGCCGGTGATGGAGGCCATCGCCCACTTCTTCGAGTCGGGCAGCTGCAAGTCGAGCAACAGCACCAGGTTGATGCCGACGACCAGCACGATCTCGGGGGCGAGGGCGTGCCAGTCGATGGTGGGCGACACCCACTCGCTGGCCTGCGCCAGCACGGACGAGACGAGGCCGATCACGGACCGAGCGTCTCCCCGAGGCGAGCGACCATCTCAGTAACGGCGGGGTCGATCACCTGGAACATCAGCTGCGGATACACACCGAACACCACGATGAAGATGAGGAACGGTGTCCACGCCACCCACTCGATCGGCGTGACGTCGTAGATCTCGTCGTGATGATCGGTGTCGTCGTTCACCGCAGCACCAACCGGCTGCGGCGTGGCGCCATGACCCGAGTGCGCGTCGTCGCCATGACCGCCGGCACCATGACCGTTGGTGAACTCTTCGCTCGGTTCACCGAACGCGGTGCGCTGGTAGAGCCACAGCAGGTAGGCGGCTGCCAGCACCGTGCCGACTGCGGCGATCACCATCAGCGTGCGGAACAGCTCTTCGCTGAGCCCGAAGTTGGGGTTGTAGGCCGACAGGATCACGGGGAACTCACCCCAGAAGCCCGCCAAGCCGGGCAGGCCCAGCGAGGCCATGGCAGCAAAGCCGAGAATCCAGCCCAGTCGGGGCGCTTGCACCAACATGCCCGAGAGTCGCTTGATCTCGAGCGTGTGGTAGCGGTGTTTGACCGACCCGGCGAGGAAGAACAACATCCCGGTGATCAAGCCGTGGGCGACCATGCCGAAGATCGCTGCGTTGATACCGAACTCGGTGAGGGTGGCGATGCCGAGCATCACGAACCCCATGTGGGCTACCGACGAGAAGGCGATCAGTCGCTTCATGTCGGTCTGCGCCAGACAGCCGAGCGCGCCGTAGATGATGCCGATCACGGCGAGGATGCCGATCACCGGCGCCCAGGCCTTGGCGCCCTCGGGGAGCATCGGAATGGCGATACGCACGAAGCCGTAGAAAAAAACAATATGGCTCAAATGCAAGGCAAAGGTTCAAAGTTGATTCCTTTTTTTACCGTTTGCCTCTAGCTAATGTACAGTCAGAGATATAGTGTGCGCTTTTGCCCCACCGCCGGACTCGACGCGGAGGACCACGGCCTTGGGCGGGTTCTGCGTGAGCTTGTCGAAGGCGAGGCGGCAGTACTCGGCGGTCGGCCCGTCGATCGTGCCGGAGACGACGACAACGGCGACACGGTCTTCACTTAGTTCATCGGAAACCTGCGCGGCGTAGGGCTTTTCGCTCGGCCCGGTCTCGGTGAGCACCTTGGCGATCGTATAGATCGGCCCGCGGAGGTAGACGTTGAGCGTGACCGAGACGAGCAGGAGGACGAAGAGGATGTAGATGAGGGCCTTGGACATGCCGCCCGAGGCGCTGGGCTGCTGGACGTAGATGGCGGGGACGTAGCCGGGCGGCGGCGGCGGGGCGATGGAGGTGCCGGCGGGGTTGATCGGTGGCTGGGGGCTGCCGGGGTTATCGGGCGGCGAGTCGTGCATGGCGTGCTCCTGGCGGCGGGGCCCGGTCGTGCGAGCCGGTGTGTGGCGTTCGCGGC